>DATKQD010000181.1:0-26948 GCA_035532895.1 Chloroflexota bacterium | reverse complement strand
GGCCAGTACCACCTGCTTGCCCGCCGCTTGCCAACCCTGAATGTCCTCGGCAACGTCGTACAGGGTCTCTTCGCGCTCGTACGGCATGGGGTCACACTCCATCGCACCGGGAAGCAGTCGGGCTGCCCACCGTCAATTCCTGAGCATATTGTGCCACCATCGCCTCAGCCGGCGGCGGCCAGCGCGGCATTCACGGTCGCCTGGTGCGAGGGTGGGTAAATGAGCACCCAGGCGTGGTTTGTGGTCGCCCACAGACCATCGAAAGTCGCGTAGCTGATGGCATGGCGCGGTCCCAGCAGTGGATCGGCTGCCAGGAACTGCTGCTTTGCATCGTCATACCCTTCGATCGCTCGGTAGTGTAGCTGACCATCCGTTGCACTGACTGTTTGCTCAACGACAGTTGGGAGATGCGCTCGCACCAGTGCCTTGATGAGCGCCTCGCTGCCGCCGTAGCGCACCATCGCCCTAAGGCCAAGCCGGTACATCACCGGCGCTATGGCGCCCAGCACCATGCCTGAGGGATCATTCGGCCGGAGCAGCCCCTGCAACTCTTGCTGGGAATGGACCAGGCCGTAATAGCGCAGCACCTCGGCCACCACCGCGGGGCCGCAATTATTGAGGGTTTGGTCCACGTGGATCAGGCTCCCCAACGAGACCTCGCTCGGGCTCGGAGGCGCGGGTGGCGCTTCGGTCACAGCCACATCGTGCGTCTGTGTGGGGTAGGCCTCCCACTCAAACCATTCGTCGTTGAAGCGCGACACCAACCCGTGGGGGCCGGCGATCCACGTCTTGTAGCCGTTGGTGAATGCCGTCCAGTTGTCGGCTTTGCGCCATACCAGCAGACCCTTGCTGGTCAGTTGCTGGGCGTTGCCGCTGGCCGCGAAATGCTGGTTGTCGCGGCAGCCGCCTATTGTGGTGGCTGCCGCCGTGTGCAATGCCTCGAAGCCGAGGACGAAGCTGCACGCTGGAGTTTCGGCGCTAGCGCGCGTCACGGCCGGCCACGCCACCAGGCTCACTGTAAGACTCACCAGCAGCAGCCTCGCACCCCGCGTGCTGCCCCACAGCCTCCACCACCCGTCCATCGTCCCGCTCGCCACCCTCACCCTGTGCCGCCGTATCGGTAGAGACAGGGAACGCCAAAGCCCTACCAGATGCACGGCTGCTGTGCAAAAGGTCCCAGGCCCAGGCGCTCACGCGGCGCGCTGGTACCATCTCCGCGGCACCCGCTCTCATGATGTCCTCCGGTGAGCTCGCCCGCGCGGCGGCCCCCGTTGGGCAGCATCTCAAACCAGGGGAAAACCAGCCCATGAACGCAGCCGCCCGGCACCTCGAATTGAGCATCACCGCGGAGGGCGCCATGTACCCGCCTGCCGAGCAGCACCGTCTGCTGGACGTCGCCCGAGCGGCGGATCAGCTCGGGGTGGACTACATCGACACCACCGACCACGTGCTCATGGGCGAGCACGCCCTCACCTCGGGGCACGGCTGGCTGCCTCACCACCTCGAGATGCCCATCCCCGAACCACTCACCACGCTGGCGGTCATGGCCGGCGCCACCCAGCACATCAAGCTCTTGTCCGCCATCGTCATCGCGCCGCTGCGCCCGGCCGGCCTGCTGGCCAAGATCGTCGCCACGCTCCACGCGCTCTCCCGCGGCCGCTTTGTGCTGGGCGTTTCCACCAGCTGGCAGAAGGATGAGTACGATGCCCTCGGCGTGCCGTTCGATCAGCGCGGCCAGGTACTGGAAGATACCCTGGGCGCCTGCCGTGCGCTGTGGGGAGAGGAATCCGCGAGCTTTCAGTCGCGTTATGTCCACTTTGAGAATATGCACTGCCAGCCGCGCCCTGCGCCGGGCGATCGCATCC
This sequence comes from Chloroflexota bacterium, assembly GCA_035532895.1. Lineage (GTDB taxonomy): Bacteria > Chloroflexota > JAJPGV01 > JAJPGV01 > JAJPGV01 > DATKQD01. The sequence continues at coordinate 25,083 of DATKQD010000181.1, read as the reverse complement.
CTATCTGGTTTGGAGGCAAAGTGACGCCACGCCTCATCCGGCGGACCGTGAACCTCGGTGACGGCTGGATGCCTTTTGGCGGTCTCGGCATGAGCCTACCTCAGAAGGCCGCGGCCATCGCCCTGCTCAAGGACCGGATGCGTGAGTCCGGGCGTTCGAATGAGCGGTTCGACGTGTGCGACGAGCTGCCGCCACTCGATGGTTCAATCGCCAAAAGCATGGAGCAGGTGCCGGCGATCGCGGCGACGGGGGCCAGCGTGATCCGGGTGCACTTGCGCCGCTTTTCGAACCAGCCGGACGACGTGCTGCCCGCGTTGGAGGAGATCGTCCATCGCTTTGCGCCGTACCGCGACATCACGGTGCAGCCGCAGACATGACGTCAAGACGCTCGACTATTACCCGCGGCGGCGGCGTAGAAATGACCAGGCGAATGCCATGCTGGCTGGCAGGCTGCAGCTAGAAGTTCGGCCGGAAACCTGCCGCGGCGGCCGGGGTGGGGTTCCTCCGGAGCGTCGATTGAGCTCGCCAACTGCAGCGACAGGGGATCGGCTGAGGGCCGCCAATGGCTTTCCGCCGAACTCCTAGGCGCACATCCCTGAAGAGGGCGGATTCCACGCGGGACCAGGGGCCTGGGGCGGCCTCCGCGCACCTGGGCTAAGGATTATGCTTAGCGCAATGGAACCAAGGAAGCCGCCTGCAGCCACACGTTGGCCACCGCGCAGCGGCTCGCCGGCGCCGGTGCCACGCCAGCGATGACGGCGCAGGATCTCGTCACCTACATCACGTGGGCGCTCTACGTGGTGGTGTTCGTGGTCACCGTGGCGCAAGCCCTCCGCCATCCCCGAAAATCCACCTTGGATACTGCCCTGCTGTTCGGCGCCATTGGGCTGATCTCCGCCGAGAGCGCCCTGGCCCGGGCCCTCAACCTGCCTACCAGCCCGCGGGTGGACGACCTCGTGGGCGCGCTGCTCCTGGCCTTGCCCTACCTCCTACTGCGCATGGTGGAGGACTTCTCCGAAGTCCCACGGGTGGTAAGCGCCGGCGCGGTGCTGGGGTTGGCGCTTTCTATCGTCGGGCTGTTCGCCAGTCCCAATCCTCGTCCTGGCTGGCTCGATCTGCTGTTGATCCTGTACTTTGTGGCCCTCACCGTTTACGCCGCCGTGGCCTTCACCGTGGAAGCGTTTCGCTCCCGCGGCGTAACCAAGCGGCGGATGACGGCGGTCGCGGTGGGCACGGGAGCCATCGCACTGGTCATCGCCCTGGCTGGTGTAGAGCTGCCGCTGCAGGCCGAGAACCCCACTCTCGTTATGGCTGTCGGGGTCGCCGTTCAGGTGTTCAGCTTCATCTCCGGCGCTGGCTATTACATCGGCTTTGCCACGCCCCACTGGTTGCGGCGCGCATGGCAAGAGCCAGAGCTGTACGCCTTTCTAGCGCGCGCGGCGGAGATGCCGCGGCTCCCCGACACGGCCGCGATTGTGCGTGAGCTGGAGCACGGCGCGGCCACCTCACTGGGAGCCTGGCTAGCCGCCATCGGGCTGTACGATCCCACCCGCGGGGTGCTCTTGTACGACCCTCGTCATCGCGTCCCAGCCCATCCTGGAGTGGACGCCAACGACCAGGGGCCGCTGGTGATATCCACGGATGACATGCTGGTTGGGCGCGTCCTGCGGGAGCAGCGCCCCCTCTTCTCACCCGACGCCCGCCGCGCCAACCCGGCAAGCAGCGATATGTACCAGCGCCTCGGCCTGCGCGCGCTCCTGGCCGCGCCGATCACCGCGGGACACACGCCGCTGGGCGTGCTGTCCGCCGCGGCCCGCACCACCATATTCGCCGAAGAGGACCTGAGCCTGCTCAGCCTGCTGGCCAACCAGGCCGCCGTGATTCTCGAAAGCCGTAACCTCATCGACGAAGCGGCCGCGGTACGCGCCCACGAGGAGGCGAATCGCATGCGCGACGACTTTCTCAGCGCCGCCGCGCATGACCTCAAAACGCCCCTCACCTCGATTTTTGGGCAGGCGCAGCTGCTGCTCCGGCAGGCCGAACGGGCAGGCGAGCCCGTCGCCAACGCGCACGGGCTGCAGGTGATCGTGGACCAAACCCGACGGCTGCGCGACCTGGTCAACCTGCTGCTCGATGCAAATCGGGTTGAGCGGGGCAGCCTGCTGGGGGCGCGCCAACCGGCCAACCTGGGTGACATCCTGCAGTCAGCCGCGGGCGAGCGGCCCACCTCGCACCACCTCATCCACGTGGACGTGCAGGCGGTGCTGACAGGCGCGTTCGACGTGGTCCGCGTGCGGCAGATGCTGGACAACTTGTTGGAAAACGCGGAGAAATACTCGCCCCACGGTGGTGACATTCGCCTCACGGCATGGCTGGACGGAGATCAGGCGCACCTGACCGTGAGCGACAACGGCATCGGCATCGCACCGGACGATCTGCCCCTCATTTTCCAACGCTTCCAGCGCGGCACCAACGTGGACGATCGCCGCTTCGCTGGAATGGGCCTGGGCCTGTACATCGCCTCGGGCGTGGTGCGCGAGCACGGCGGCCGCATCTGGGCCGAAAGCTCACCAGGCCAGGGGGCAACCTTCCACATTCTCTTACCGCTCACTGGTGACCCGCAGCCCGCTGTGCCTCTGGCATCGCTTCCGCCCCCAGTCGCCACTTCTACCGACGCCAACTGACCAGCCACCGCGCGCAACGGTGGCGACCACTTCTCTCTGGGAGTGGGACTGCTTCCGGGCAGCAGGCGCCTGGCCGGCGCCAACGCTGCCCAGGCGGTCAACTTGGGCGGGGAAGCCTCACCGTTTGGTGTACTGGGGAGCCTTGCGGGCACGCTTGAGGCCGTACTTCTTGCGCTCCCGCATGCGGGCGTCGCGCGTGAGGAAGCCAGCTTTGCCAAGCGGGCCACGCAGCGTTTCGTCGGCTCGGCAAAGTGCACGCGCCACGCCATGGCGAATGGCCTCGGCCTGGCCCGTAAGGCCGCCGCCGGCCACGCGCACCGTCACGCTGTACTTGCCCAGTGTCTCGGTGGCGCGGAAGCTCTCGCGGCACGCCTCGCGGTAGACCTGGCGCGAGAAGTACTCCTCAACAGAGCGGCCGTTCACGATGAAGGCGCCCTCGCCGGCGAAGATGCGCACGCGTGCCACGGATGTTTTGCGGCGTCCGGTGCCGTGAAAATACGCTTGCCCAGCCATTACTGCTTGCCTCCCACCATCAGCTCCCGCGGACCCTGCGACGCATGCGGATGCTTCGGGCCAGCGTATACCTTGAGCTTGCCGAACATGGCCTCCCCCAACTTGTTCTTGGGCAACATGCCTTTGACGGCCAGTTCGACAATACGTTCCGGGTGCTCCGCCTGCATCTTCCGGTAGGGAACCTCGCGCAGGCCGCCGGGGTACAACGTATGATGCCGATACACCTTCTTGTCGGCCTTGTTGCCACTCAGCTCCACTTTCTCCGCGTTGATCACAATCACGAAGTCGCCCGTATCGAGGTTAGGCGTGTAGATGGGCTTGTTCTTGCCTGTCAGCATACGGGCCACGGCAGACGCGAGGATACCGAGCCGCTTGCCTTCCGCGTCCACCACGTACCACTGGCGTTGAATCTCGCCCGGCGTTGGGGTGTAGGTTTTCCCGATCATCGTCTCCTCGTCACATCCCTTGCGTCCAAATACTCGCGGCCATCAACCACGTTCCACGCCGCCGCGCGTGTAGCTCACGCTCATGAGGCACAGGCCACGCGCCGGGGCGACCGGACCTGCCGCATGGCGATCCCGCTCGGCCAGCACGCGAGCCACCTCCTCCGGCGCCACCTCACCAGTGCCGGCGCGCAGCAGCAGACCGCTGATGGCACGCGCCATGTGCTTGAGAAAGGCAGTCGCTTTCACATCGATGTGCACCAGGCTGTCGCCCTGCTGGCAGGCCGAGGCGTGCGTCATCTGCCGGATGGATGAGCCCCGCCCGCCGGGCACATTACCGAAGGCGATAAAGTCATGCACGCCCAGCAGGTGCCGCGCCGCGGCGGTCATGCGCTCCACATCCAGCGGGCGCGGAAAGAACCAGGTCGTTCGCTGGAGCAGCGGCTGAGGCACAGGTCCCACGTGCACGGTGTAGCGGTACCAGCGCTCGGTGGCCGATCTCCGCGCATCGAAGCTGGCGTCCACCTCCTCGGCGCCCCGCACGGCAACATCACGCGGGAGCACCGCGTTGAGGCCGCGTTGCAGCACCACGGGGCCGTGCCGAAAGGCCGTCGCAAAGCTCACGACCTGGCCCAGGGCATGCACGCCCGCGTCTGTACGCCCGGCAAACTCCAGGCCAATGTGCTCCTGGGTGAGGCACAGCAGCGCTTCCCGCAGGGTACCCTGCACCGTGCGCAGGCCCGGCTGCACTTGAAAGCCGTGAAAGTCGGTACCGTCGTACTCGACCAGCAGCTTGAGCTTTAATTCACCAGCTCCAACACGACCATGGGGGCGGCATCGCCCACCCGGCGGCCCACGGCCGTGATGCGTGTGTAGCCGCCCTGGCGTTCCTTGTATTTGGGGCCGACGACATCAATCATCTTGGCTGCCAGCGACTCATCGCCAATGGCGGCGATGATCTGGCGGCGTGCATGCAGGTCACCACGCTTGCCCAGTGTGATCAGGTGGTGGGCCATGCCTGCCACCTCTTTGGCCTTGGCCTCCGTGGTTTGGATCTTCTCGTGCCGCAGCAACGACACCATGAGCGAACGGTACAGCGCCAAGCGCTGTCCGGTGTGCCGGCCCAGATGCCGGCCGTCGACCCTATGCCGCACCTTCGCCGGCTCCCTTCTCGGCTCCCGTTTCATCCTTGTCGAGCAGCCCGCGCGCGCGCAGCCGGTCGTACAGCTCATCGAGTGACTTGCGCCCGAAGTTGCGCACTGACAGGAGATCATCCTCATTCATCGCCAGCACCTGGCCCACCTTCGTGATGTTGCTGCGCTTGAGGCAGTTGTACGAGCGGGTGGAGAGATCAAGCTCTTCGATAGGCATGTCGTAGAGCTTGGTGGGAATGGGGTAGTTGCTGAGCGGCGTCTTCTCCGCCTCAGCCGGCACCTCGTTGAAACCCGAGATGAGCTGAAAGTGCTTCACCAGCACCTCCGCCGCCTGCTGCAGCGCATCACCCGGGTTGATGGTGCCGTCCGTCCATAGCTCCAGGAGCAGCCGATCGTAGTTGATCATCTGCCCCACCCGGGTGTGTTCGGTGTTGTACACCACCTTCTCTATGGGCGTGAAGATGGCATCCACCGGGATGACGCCGATGGGCAGCCCCTCCTTCTGGTCGGCGGGGATGTAGCCCTTGCCGCGTTCTACCGTGAACTCCATGGAGAGGTGCGCATCCTTGCTGTCCAGCGTGGCGAGATGCAACTCCGGGTTCACGATCTCCACATCGCTGGGGCAATAGATGTCGGCCGCGGTCACGTCGCGCTGGCCGTTCACATCAAGCCGCAGCATCACCGGATCTGCCGAGAACGACCGCGCCCGAATCTTCTTCGTGTTGAGGATGAGCTCGGTCACGTCCTCCTTCACATTAGGGATATCGGAAAACTCGTGGTAGACGCCGTCGATCTTGATGGACGTGATAGCTGCGCCAGGGAGCGAGGAGAGGAGGACACGCCGCAGCGCGTTGCCCAGGGTAATGCCGTAGCCGCTCTCCAGCGGCTGAACTTCGTACTTGCCGTAGCGATCTTCCTGCTCCAGCGCCTCGATGCGCGGCAGCGTGATATCAACTTGTTCGTTTTCCAACTTCTCTCTCACTCCAGCGTCAGGCAAATCGCCTGAACTTGTGCTCAAATGCGGCGCGAGTAGTGCTCGACGATCAGCTGTTCGTTGATGATCGTCTCCAGCTGATGGCGTTCGGGCAGCATCAGCAGTTTGGCCGACAGCGCGGGCGCATCCAGCTCTATCCAATCCGGTATGTCGCGGGAGGCTAGGGTCTCCAGCAGGTCCTTAAAGTACTCCTCGCCGCGGCTGTTGGCCCGCACCGCTACCACGTCGCCCGGCTTCACTTTGGCCGAGGGGATGCTGGTCTTGCGGCCATTCAGCGTGAAGTGACCATGGTTCACCAGCTGGCGGGCTGTGTTGCGATTGTTGGCGAAGCCCATGCGAAAGACCACGTTGTCCAGGCGCGACTCCAGCACCTGCAGCAGCCGCACGCCCGTAGCACCCGTGGACTTATCCGCCTCTTCGAAATGGCGGCGGAATTGCCGCTCCAGCACGCCGTAGATGCGGCGCGCCTTCTGTTTCTCCCGCAACTGCAGGCCGTACTCGGTGGGCTTTCGCCGCCGTGCACCCTGTATCTGCCCCGGCAAGATGTTGGGGCGCCGCTCGATTGCGCACTTAGGCGTCAGGCAGCGGTCGCCTTTGAGAAACAGCTTCATGCCTTCGCGGCGGCAGAGCTTGCACTGCGGTCCGGTGTATCGTGCCAATAGGTTCTCCTCTAGACTCTCCGCCTCTTCGGTGGGCGGCACCCGTTATGCGGAATCGGCGTCACATCAGCAATGGACATCACCACCAGCCCGGCCGCCTGGAGCGACCGAATCGCTGCCTCCCGGCCCGATCCCGGCCCCTTCACATACACCTGCACCTCGCGCAGCCCATGCTCCATGGCCTTGCGGGCGGCCGTTTCCGCTGTCACCTGGGCCGCATAGGGTGTGCTCTTGCGAGAGCCTTTGAAGCCGGATGCGCCCGCGCTGCCCCAGGCCAGCACATTACCGTTGGGGTCAGTCAGCGTGACGATGGTGTTGTTGAACGTGGACTGGATGTGCGCCTGGCCGCGCGGAACCGACTTCCGCTCCCGCCGCCGCTGCCGCACCGGGCCACGCCGTCTCTGCTGTTCAGCCATACCTCTCCTTACTCTGGGTGCTGCCCTCGCCGCCGCCGGCGAAACACCAACCAGCCACCGCGCCGCTGACGGCGAGGCGGCGCAGCCGTTGGTCCGCGTTTGGCGCCGGCATTACTTCTTGATTGCCTTCTTGTGGGCGCCCACCGTCCGCTTCACGCCCCGCTTGGTGCGTGCGTTGGTGCGGGTACGCTGCCCGTGTACCGGCAGTCCGCGGCGGTGCCGCACACCCCGATAGCAGCCGATCTCCGTGAGCCGTTTGATATTCAGCGACACTTCGCGCCGAAGGTCGCCCTCTACCTTGTAATCCTTGTCGATGATCTCGCGCAGCCGGTTGACCTCCTCCTCGGTCAGATCCTTCACTCGCGTGGCCGGCTCGATCTGCGACTGGCGAAGGATCTGCTTGCTGGTGGCTAGGCCAATGCCATAGATGTAGGTCAGCGACACCTCCACGTGCTTGTTGGGAGGAATGTCCACACCGGAAATACGTGCCATATCTCAGCCCTGCTTCTGCTTGTGTTTGGGGTTGACGCAAATAATAAGCCTAACACCCCGGCGCTTAATCGGTTTGCACTTCTCACAGCGCGGCTTGATCGACGCTCGTACTTTCATGTCCTACCTCCCAGGGAACTTGCCATCGTGGCTCTTCTCATCAACGCGGTCACCCTCCGCGCGCTCACAGCTTGGTCAATACTTGCGGGCCGCCCTCTACGACAGCCACGGTGTGTTCGAAGTGGGCTGAGCAGTGGCCGTCGCGCGTGACCACCGTCCACTGGTCATCCAGCACGCGCACATCTGCCAGGCCGGCGTTCACCATCGGCTCCAGCGCGAGCGCCATGCCGTCCTTAATGAGCATGCCGCGGCCGGGCTTGCCCCAATTGGGCACCTGCGGATCCTCGTGCATAGCCCGCCCAATGCCGTGCCCCACGTACTCGCGCACCACCGTGTAGCCGTTCGCCTCTACGTAGTGCTGAATGGCAGCCGAGATGTCGCCGATGCGCTTTCCCGGAGCCACCTGCTCGATACCCTTGATCAGGCTCTCCTCGGTCACGCGCATGAGGCGCTCGTTTTCGAGGCTGGTGCTACCCACCGCCACCGTCAGCGCGGCGTCGCCGTGCCAGCCATCGATGATGGCTCCGCAATCCAGGCTGATGACGTCGCCCTCTTTCAGTATGCGCGTCTTCCTGGGAATGCCGTGCACCACTTCATCATTCACCGATGTGCAGATGGAGGCCGGAAAGCCGTGATACCCCTTGAACGACGGCACACCGCCGTGTTTGGTGATGTGATCGTGGGCAATGCGGTCCAGGTCGGCCGTGGACATGCCCGGCTTCACGGACGTCCGCAGCTTCTCCAGCGTCTCCGCCACCAGGCGCCCGGCGCGCCGCATAGCCTCGAACTCCGCCTTGGATTTGATGGTGATCACGCGCGCGAACCCTGCTTCAACGCCTCGGTGAGATCGTGGCTCACCTGGTCGATGCCCTGCTCGCCGTTGATCTCAACCAGCAGCCCGTGGCTTTGGTAATACTCCAGCGCAGGCGTCGTCTCCTGGAAGTACACCTTGAGCCGGTTGAGCGCCACATCCTCGGTATCGTCCGGCCGCTGATACAGCTCGCCGCCATCTCGATCGCACGTGCCGGCCTGCTTGGGTGGGTTGCTCACCAGGTGGTAGCTGGCTCCGCAGGCGCGACAAATCCAGCGGCCGGACAGGCGCCGCAGCAGCTCATGATCCGACACTTTGATGTATGGCACGACGTTTACCTGCTTGCCTGCCCGCGACAGGGCCGCATCCAGCGCCTGTGCCTGCGCCACGGTCCGCGGAAAACCATCCAGGATCACGCCCGCGGCGCAATCCGGCCGCGACATGCGTTCCAGCACCATGCGAATGGTTACGTCGTCGGGCACGAGCTCGCCGCGGTCCATATAGGCCTGCGCCAATTGCCCCAGCTCGGTGCCGTTCTTGATGTTCTCCCGGAACAGGTCACCCGATGCCAGGTGGGCAATCCCGAACTGATCCGAGAGCGGCTTGGCCTGCGTTCCCTTGCCAGACCCAGGAGCGCCGACGAGCACAACGATCATCGGATGAAACCCGTGTAGTTACGCATCAACATCTGGGCCTCCATTTGCTTCATGGTGTCCAGGACCACACCCACCACGATCAACAGCCCGGTGCTGCTGACCGCCAGCGTCTGGATGTTCGTGATCGTGCGCGCGAAAAAGGGCAGAATGGCCACGAGTCCCAGGAAGAGCGCGCCAATGAGCGTGATGCGGTTCAGCACCTTGTTCAGGTAATCCGCCGTAGGCTTGCCTGGCCGGTAGCCGGGAATAAACCCGCCGTTCTTCTGCAGGTTCTCCGGCAGGTTCTGCTGCTGAAAAGTGATGGCCGTGTAGAAATAGGTGAAGGCCACCACCAACAGGAAATACACCACCCAGTAGGCCAGGCTCGTTTGCGAGTTGAAGAAGGCCACCGTGGCCGCCGCCGCACCAGCCACCAGGTGGTTGCTGGAGGCCTGGAAGTAGCTGGCGATGGTGCCCGGGAAGATCATGATCGAGAGGGCGAAGATGAGCGGGATCATGCCCGCCGAGTTCACCTTCAAGGGGATGTGCGTGCTCTGCCCCTGGTACATGCGCGTGCCGCGAATGCGCTTGGCGTACTGCACGGGAATGCGCCGCTGTCCCTCTTGCACCACGACGATGCCCACCACCGTGGCCAGCCCAATCACCAGGAAAGCCGCCAGCCCGAGCAGGTTGCTGCCGGTGCTGCCAGACACAATGGACTGCTCAGCGCCTTGCGGCAGCCGGGCCACAATTCCCGCGAAAATGATCAACGAGATGCCGTTGCCGATGCCGTACTCCGTGATCAGCTCTCCGATCCAGACCAACAGCATGGACCCCGCGGTGAGCGCCACTAACAGAGCGAAGCTGGGAAGAAAGGTAGAGGCGGAGAAGAGATTGAAGTTGGTGAGCACGTTCGACTGGCGCAGCAGACTCACCTGGCCAAAGCCCTGCAGGAAGGCCAACGGCACGGACATGATGCGCGTGTACTGGTTGAGCTTGTTGCGGCCCATCTCGCCCTCTTTGCTCAGCGCTTCCAGCTGTGGAATGAGTGGCATGAGGAGCTGCATGATGATGGACGCGGTGATGTACGGGTACACACCCATCGCGGCGATGGAGAAGCTTTGGAGGGCGCCGCCCGAGAACAGGTTGAGCAGGCCCAGAATCTGGTTGTTGTTGAACAGGTTCTGCAATTGAGCAGCGTCAACGCCCGGCACTGGCACGTGCGCGATGATCCGGAACAGGAGTAACAGGCCAATGGTGTACGCCAGCTTGGCCCGCAAATCCGGCATGCGGAAGGCATTGACGACGCTATCGATCAACTGGCGATTTCCTCGATGGCGCCACCGGCGGCCTCAATGGCCTCCCGCGCCTTCACCGAGAACTTGTGCGCGCGCACGGTCAGCTTCTTATCTACGCTGCCGCGCGCCAGCAATTTGTACTTTTCGCTGGTGCTGCCCAACACGCCGGCCTTGACCAGTGATTCCGGGTCCACCGTGGTGCCGGTCTCAAAGTTGCGCAGCTGATCCAGGTTCACCGGCTGATAGGAAACCTTGAAGTTGTTCTTGAAGCCCTTCAGGTACGGCAAGCGCTGAACCAGTGGCAGCTGGCCACCCTCGAAGCCCGGTCGCGGCGGCCCGCTCTTGCGCGCGCTTTGCCCTTTTTGCCCACGACCGGACGTTTTCACCCGCCCCGATCCGTGTCCCCGGCCCAACCGCCGCTTGGTGCGGCGCTGGGGCGCCCTAATGTCCTCGAGTTTCATCCTTCTGCCGCTTCCTTCGTCTCAGGCTCGGCCTTGGCTCGGCTGGCACGCCGCGGGGCGGCCTTGGGCTTCTCCTCGGCCGGAGCATCCGCTTCTGGTTTGGCCACGCGCCCTCGCGGTGCCCTGGGCTTGCTCGCCGGCGCCACTACTTCCGGCGCCGGCTCGGCCGGCGCGGTTTCCGTCGCAACCTCGCCGCGGGCGCCCTTCGCGGCCGCGTGCGTGGCGCTGGCGGTGGGCGTGCCCGGCGGGGGCGCGTCCGCGGCAGCTTCCGCTGCCGGCACCTCATCCGGTACGCTGGCGGGCACCGCCTCAGGCAGCTTGCGAACCACAAACGACGGCCTGGCATTCGCCTTCGCCGTTGCTCCGTTCTCCGCGGCGACTGCACCTTCGATCACAGAAACCAGGTGCCGCACCGCGTGCAGCATGCCGCGCATGGTCGGCGTGTCATCCTGCTCGACCGTCTGGTGCAGATGGTGCAGCCCCAGCGCGCGTACCGTGGCCTTCTGCCGCCGCGGATAGCCGATGGCGCTCTTCACCCAGGTGATGCGCAGCTTAGACGGCGACGGCATCGTCACTCACGACCTGCTGTCGCGCCAAGCGCGGCATCAACTCCTGCAAGGACTTGCCTCGCCGCAGCGCTTCTTCCTCGGGTCGCTTGAGCAGGCTGAGTGCCTTAATTGTTGCCCGCACAGTGTTCGAGGGATTGCCGCTGCCGAGCGACTTGGTGAGGATGTCCTTGATCCCCGCCGATTCCAGAACAGCGCGCGTAGCGCCGCCGGCAATAACCCCGGTGCCCGGCCGGGCCGGTTTAAGCAGCACGCGGGCCGCCCCGAACTTGACTATCACCTGGTGTGGAATGGTCTGTCCCAGCATGGGCACGTCGATCATGTTCTTCTTCGCATCTTCTACGCCCTTGCGGATCGCCTCCGGCACTTCGCCGGCCTTGCCCAGGCCAGCGCCCACGCGGCCCTCGCCATCCCCCACGGTCACAATCGCGCGAAAGCTGAACCGCCGGCCACCCTTCACCACTTTGGATACGCGGGCCACCTGCACCACCCGCTCCTCCATCTTGTTCTGCGGACCATCAAACCTGGGCATCTAGAACTCCAATCCCGATTCGCGCGCGGCTTCGGCCAGGGCCTTCACGCGCCCGTGGTACAAGTACCCGCCGCGGTCGAACACCACGCGGGTTATGCCCGCGCTGGTCGCTCGCTGCGCCACCAGTGAGCCGACCTTCTTGGCCATAGCGCTCTTGTCCCCGCTTTCTGTTCTCAGCGCGCCCTCAATGTCCGACGCCGCCGCCAGCGTCCGCTGGTTCACGTCATCGACAACCTGCGCATAGATGTGCGCCGAGCTGCGGAACACGGCCAGGCGCGGCCGCTCCGCTGTGCCCGAAACACGTGCGCGAACGCGCCGGTGCCGGCGACCGCGCGCCTCGCGAGCATCATTGTGCTTATACATCTGCTACTTCTTCTTGCCTCCCACCTTGCCGGCTTTCCCAGCCTTGCGCCGGATGTGCTCACCCGCGTAGCGCAGGCCCTTGCCCTTGTACGGCTCCGGCGGCCGCAGCAGGCGGATGCGCGCGGCCACTTCGCCCACGCGCTGCTTATCGATGCCGGCCACGATGATGCGTCCTACGCGACCCTGCCCTGCCGGCTCCACGCGGAAACTGATGCCCGCCTCAGGCGTCACTTCCACCGGGTGCGAAAAGCCGAGTGCCAGGTTCAGCTTGTCACCCTGCATCTGCGCGCGATAGCCCACACCTTCGATTTCCAGGGTTTTCTCAAAACCGGCGGACACGCCCAGCACCATATTGTTGATGAGCGTCCGGGTGAGGCCGTGCAGTGCCCGGCTGCGCGGCGATTCGTCGTGCCGCTCCACGTTGAGGCTGCCGTTCTCGCGGGCCACGGCGATCTCCGGCACTACCTCCAGCGAAAGCTCGCCTCTGGGACCCTTGACGGCCAGCCGCTGGCCCGTCAGATCCACCGTGACGCCACCCGGAACAGTCACTGGCATCTTACCGATTCGAGACATGGCTTACCAGACCTCGCAGAGAACTTCGCCGCCCAGGCGGCGCTGATGCGCTTCTTTGCCGGTCATGATCCCGTGCGATGTAGAGAGGATCACCGCGCCCATGCCACCCAGCACAAGTGGAATGTCCTGGTGATGGGTGTACAGCCGCAGCCCTGGCTTGGACACCCGCTTCAGCGTGGTGAGCACCGGCTGACGATCCGGCGTGTACTTCAACGAGATGCGCAGCACCGGCTGTGGCACATCCTTGGTGACTTCGTATTCCTTGATGTAGCCCTCGTCCTTCAGTATCCGCGCGATGGCTACCTTCATCTTGGACGACGGTATCTCCACCTGCGCGTGCCGCGCCATGATGCTGTTGCGGATACGTGTCAGCATGTCCGCGATTGGATCGCTGGTGTTCATCCCTTCCCCCGTATGCCGCGGCCGGCTCGTGACAGCCGCGAGGCTCGCATTCTCACCTTGGTCCTCATCCCTACCAGCTGGACTTGACCACGCCGGGCAGCTCGCCCCGCAGCGCGTACTGGCGGAAGCAGATGCGGCACATGCCAAAGCGGCGCATGTAGCCGCGGGGCCGGCCGCACAGCGAGCAGCGGTTGTGCTGCTGCACCTTGAACCTAGCCGGCCGCTTGGCTTTCTCGATCATGCACTTCTTAGCCATTTGGTTTCCTTACCCTCACTTCTTTCCCTTACCTTTCGCGCGGTTACGCCGAGCGAAAAGGCATGCCCAGCAGTTGCAGCAACCGCCGGCCTTCTTCATCCGTCCGGGCCGAGGTGACGATCACCACCTCCAACCCGCGCACGCGGTCGATGCGGTCGTACTCGATCTCCGGGAAGATGAGCTGCTCCCGCAAGCCCAGGCTGTAGTTGCCCCGACCGTCGAAGGCCGTTCGCGACACACCTTGAAAGTCGCGCACGCGTGGCAGCGCCACGTTTAACAGCCGATCCAGGAATTCGTACATGCGCGTGCCGCGCAGGGTGACCATGCAGCCAATCTCGTTCCCGGCCCTGATCTTGAACTGCGCGATGGACTTGCGCGCCTTCGTCACCACCGGTTTCTGGCCGGAGATCGTGGTGAGGTCGCGCACGGCGGCATCCATGCTGGTTTTGTTCTGCACCGCCTCGCCCATGCCCACGTTGATCACGACTTTGTGGACGTGCGGCACCTGCATCACGTTGCTGTAATCGAACTCTTTTCGTAGCGCCGGTATGACCTCTTGTACATACCGGTCTTGCATTCGGGTCATGTTTTCGTTCAGACCTTATCGATGACTTCGCCGCAGTGCTTGCAAAAGCGCGCCTTGCGGCCATCCGGCGTGAGGTCGGTCCGCACGCGGGTGGGCTTGTCGCACTGTGTGCACACGAGCATCACTTTCGACCACTGCAGTGGCGCGCTTTTCTCCACAATGCCTGCCTGCATGACTCGCGGATTGGGCTTGGTGTGCCGTTTCACGATATTGATGCCGGCTACAACCACGCGCTGTCTCGCCACCAGCACGCTTTCTACCTTGCCCCGCTTGCCCTTGTCCTTGCCCGAGATGACAAACACCGTGTCATCCTTCTTGACCCGCGCCAGCGACACTACAGCACCTCCGGCGCGAGGGACACAATCTTCATGAAGTTGCGCTCGCGCAGCTCCCGTGCGACAGGCCCAAAGATGCGCGTGCCACGAGGATTGTTCTGGTTGTTGATGAGAACCGCGGCGTTGTCGTCGAAGCGGATATAGGAACCGTCGGGCCGGCGGTATTCCTTCTCTACGCGCACGATCACCGCCTTCACCACTTCGCCCTTCTTGGCCCCGCCACCGGGCGTAGCGACCTTTACCGTGCCCACAATCACATCGCCCACGTGCCCGTACTTGCGCGACGAGCCACCCAGCACGCGGATGCACAGTATCTCGCGGGCACCGCTGTTATCGGCCACGCGCAGCCGGCTTTCCGCCTGGATCACGCTTCCACCCCTGCCACTTCTGACACCGGCGCTCCGCGCTCCCTGCTCTCCAACACCTCCAACACGACCCAGTGCTTCAGCTTGCTGAGGGGGCGCGTCTCCACAATGCGCACCAAGTCGCCGATCTTGGCCATGCCATGCTCGTCGTGCGCCATCATGTGCGTGTGATGCCGAATGAGTTTCTTATAAATGCGGTGCTTGTGCGTCGTCGCCACCGCCACGACCACCGTCTTCTGCATTTTGTCACTGATGACCCGCCCTACGCGGGTCTTACGGTTCTGCAGCATGGCCCTACTCCGCGCCCTCTACTTGCTCATGCATCACAGTCAGCAGGCGGGCAATGCTGCGCCGTACCTCGTGAATGCGTCGATAGTTCTGCAACTGCCGCGTGGAGAGCTGAAAACGCAAGTTAAACAGCTCCTGATGCGCGTCATCTAACTGCTTCTGCTGTTCATCGCGGCTCAGCAGCCGCGGGTTGCTAGCCTTCGGCGCCGGCACTCTCTTCTTCCCTCTGTACAAACTTCGTCTTGAAGGGCAGCTTGTAGCCAGCGAGCCGCATGGCTTCCTTGCCTACGTCCGCCGGTACGCCGCCCAGCTCGAAAATCACTCGCCCCGGCTTAACCACGGCCACCCAGTGGTCCGGTGCCCCCTTACCCGAGCCCATGCGAGTTTCGGCCGGCTTGGACGTGACCGGCTTATCTGGGAACACCCGAATCCATACCTGGCCACCGCGCTTCACATGGTGCGTGATGACGCGCCGGGCCGCTTCGATCTGCTTGCTGGTGAGCCAGGCGCACTCCAGCGCCTGAATGCCGCAGTCGCCGAAGGCGACGCTGCTGCCCCGGTAGGCCAGGCCGCGACGCTTCCCTCGGTGCACCTTGCGATGCTTCACGCGCGATGGCAACAGCATCAGTTGGTCTCCTCTTCTTCCTCAAAGCCAAGGTCGGCGAACATGTTCTCGTCGATCTCGGGCTCCGGTTCTTCACCCGGCTCGATGTACTGCTCTTCCTCGTAGCCGGTATAAGGCTCGTAGGCCGGCTCTTCGTACTCGCCCTCGCCTTCGCCCACAGCCAGCACGCGCTCCTCCGGCGGACGCACCCGAACCTTCTGCTTGCCGATCACGTCGCCCTTGTAAATCCACACCTTCACACCGATCCGGCCGTAGGTGGTCGCCGCCTCGGTGATGCCGTAGTCAATGTCGGCGCGCAACGTGTGCAGCGGAACCTTGCCGGATACTTCGCGCTCCCGCCGGGCCATCTCGGCCCCGCCTAGCCGCCCAGCCACAATCACTTTGATGCCCTTCGCTCCAAAGCGCATGGTGCGCTGGATGGCCTGCTTCACCGCGCGCCGAAAGGCGATGCGCTTCTCCAGCGATTCGGCGATGTTGCGCGCCACCAAATACGCATCGAGCTCGGGGCGACCGATCTCCACGATGTTCAGCCGCACCTCGCGGCCGACCAGCACCTTCAGGTCGCTCCGCAGCGCCTCCACGGCGGACCCACTCTTGCCGATGACGATACCGGGCTTGGCGGTGTGAATCGTCACCGATACCTGGTTCCCGCCGGATCGCTCGATCTCAATCTGCGAGACGCTGGCATTGCGCAGGCGCTGCCGAATGACCTGCCGCAGGCGAATGTCCTCGGCCAGCAGGCGAGTGTAGTCCTTATCCGAATACCAGCGCGATTGCCAGTTCTTGATGATCCCGGTGCGGAACCCAATGGGATTCACCTTGTGACCCACAGCGCCTACCTCTCATCCACCACGATGGTGATGTTGCTGGAGCGCTTCATGATGGGCACGGCGCGCCCCTGTGGCCGCGGCCGAAAGCGCTTCATGGTCGGCCCGTCGTTAGCGAAGCCATTCACGACCACGAGGTCTTCCACGGTCAGGTCATAGTTGTTTTCCGCGTTGGCCGCGGCGGAGTGCACCACTTTGTACACCTCACGCGCCGCCGCGTTCGGCAGGTTACGCAGGATGCCCTCCGCCTCGGTCACCCGTTTGCCGCGGATGAGGTCCACCACCAGCCGCACCTTGCGGGGCGACATATGCACGTACTTGGCTGTGGCTCGAACTTCCATCAGCTTCAGCGCGTCTTCGACGACCGGTCAGAGTGGGCGTGGCCGCGGAACAGACGGGTCGGGGCGAACTCGCCCAGCTTGTGCCCCACCATGTTCTCCGTGACATAGATCGGCACGTGACGCCGCCCATCGTGCACGCCAATGGTGTGCCCCACGAAGTCCGGAAAGATGGTGCAGTCGCGCGACCACGTCTTGATCACCTTCTTCTCGGTGCCGCGGTTCATGGCCTGCAGCCGTTCCAGCAGGCGCGGATCGACATACGGACCCTTCTTTACCGATCGAGACATGCTTCACCTCGCACCGTGCGCGTGCACCTCTGGCCGCTCATCGTCCCTTCCCTCGACGCCGGACAATCATCTTGTCCGTTCGCTTGTTCTGCCGTGTCTTGTGCCCCAGGGCAGGCTTGCCCCAGGGGGTTTGCGGCTGGCCACCAATAGGTGCGCGGCCCTCGCCACCACCGTGAGGATGGTCCCGCGGGTTCATGGCCGATCCGCGCACCGACGGCCGCCGGCCCAACCAGCGCGAACGCCCGGCCTTGCCGATGCGCTGATTCTCGTGGTCCAGGTTGCCCACCTGGCCAATGGTCGCCATGCACTGGCTGAGCACCAGGCGCACCTCACCCGAGGGCAGCCGCACCTGGCAGTACTTCTCGTCACGCGCCATGAGCTGCGCCACCGCGCCTGCACTGCGGCACAGCTGTGCGCCCCGGCCGGGACTGAGCTCGATGTTGTGGATCAAGGTGCCCACGGGGATGTTCCTCAGCGGGAGGCTGTTGCCTGTACGTATCTCTGACCCCACGCCGGATCGCACGGTGTCGCCCACCTTCACGGCGTTGGGCGCCACAATGTAGCGCTTCTCGCCGTCCCGGTAGCTGAGCAGGGCAATTCGGGCCGTGCGATTGGGATCGTATTCAATGGCTTTGACGCGCGCCGGCACGCCGGATTTGTCGCGCTTGAAATCGATCACCCGGTAGGCGCGCTTGTGGCCGCCACCCTGGTGGCGCACCGTGATGCGGCCCTGGTTGTTGCGCCCAGCCCGCTTCTTCAGCGGCCGCAGCAACCCCTTCTCCGGTTTGTCCTTGGTGATCTCGTCGAAGGTGGACACGCTCATGAAGCGGCGCCCCGGCGAAGTTGGTTTGTAGACCCGAATGCCCATCCCTAGACTCCCTCTACACGCCTTCGAAGAAATCGGTGATGGTTTGCCCGGATTGCACCGTCACAATCGCTTTCTTCCAGCTGGCGGTCAGGCCCTTGTGCTTGCCCACTCGGCGCATCTTGCCGCGCACGTTCATCGTGTGCACGGCCGTCACGTGCACCTTAAAGGCCAGTTCAACCGCCTGCTTCACCTGGTTCTTGTTCGCTGCCGGGTCCACCTCGAAGGTGAACTGGTTCAACGTGGACTGCCGATCGGTGCCCTTTTCCGTGATCACCGGGCGGCGCAGCACGTCCCACACGTTCATGCTTCAGCTCCCGCGTCCGTGGTACTCATGCCAGAAAGCGCTCCAGCGCATCAATGCCGTCCCGCGTGAGGATGAGGTGGTCGTAGTTCAGGAGATCCAGCACGTTGAGGTTGGCAGCCGGCAGCATCTTCACGTGCTGCAAGTTGTGTGAGCCCAGCACGGTGTTGGGGTCGCTGGTGCCCATGCTGATGAGCGTCTTCCCCTCTACCGAGAGCGCCTGCAGCAGGCTCACCACGCCCTTGGTCTTATGCGTTTCCAGGTGCAGCTGATCCAGCACCGTGAGCCGCTCCTCCTGCACCTTGCTGGTCAGCATCGACCGCACCGCCGCGCGGCGCGCCTTGCGCGGCATGTCCTGCCGGTAATCGCGCGGATGCGGGCCAAACACCACACCACCATGCCGCCACTGCGGCGCACGCGTACTGCCCTGACGGGCGCGGCCGGTGCCTTTCTGCCGCCACGGCTTGGCTCCGCCGCCGGAGACACGGCCGCGGGTCTTGGTGGACGCCGTCCCCTGACGCAAATTCGCCAGCTGGCGCACCGCGGCCTGGTGGATGGCCACTTCTTTGAATGGCGCGCCGAAGATGCGCTCGTTGAGGTCGATGCTGCCCACCACCTCGCCGGCCATGTTGTGCACCGGCACCTGCATCACCACACCTCCCGCGGCAGCCGCTCGCCGAGCCGCCGTGACGGCCGCGGGGCCCTCACGCCTTCTTCCCGACGGCTTTCACCGCTTTCCGAACAAAAATCACGCCATTTCGAGCGCCCGGCACCGCGCCTTCCAGCAGCAGCAGGTTGCGCTCTACATCCACCTCAACCACCTTCAGGTTCTGCACCGTGACCCGCTCGTCGCCCATGTGGCCGGCCATGCGCAAGCCCTTGTAGACGCGACCCGGCGTGGTGGTCGATCCTATGGAGCCCGGAGCACGGTGCCGGTCCGACTGGCCGTGCGTCTTCGGGCCACCGCGAAAGTGGTGGCGCTTCACGCCACCGGCGTAGCCCTTGCCCTTGGATTGCCCCACCACGTCTACCAGCTCGCCACTGGCGAACATCGAAACATCCAGCTTCTGGCCGTGCTCATAGCCATCGGTCGAGGCCAGGCGCACTTCGCGCAGGTGGCGGATGAGTCCCAGGCCCTTGAGATGGCCCGCCTCGGGCTTGTTGAGCCGGTGGCGCTCGCCAAACCCGATCTGGATGGCCGAATAGCCGTCCTTCTCGGCCGACTTCACCTGGGTCACCGTGCAGGGGCCAGCTTGAATGGCTGTCACCGCGCGAACCAGCCCGCCCTCTTCAAACACCTGGGTCATGCCCAGCTTACGGCCGAGCAGCCCCTGGGTGTACGCGGCTCCGCTCACAGCTTGATCTCGATGTTCACGCCGGCCGGCAGATTCAAGCGCATCAGCGCATCCACCGTCTTGGATGTGGGCTCGAGGATGTCGATCAGACGCTTGTGGGTGCGCATCTCAAACTGCTCGCGCGAGTCCTTGTCGATGAAGGGCGACTTGATGACCGTGTACTTTTCGATGTCAGTCGGCAGCGGCACGGGGCCCGAAACCACGGCCCCCGTACGCTGCGCCGTATCGACGATCTGGCTGGCTGACTGATCGATGATCTTGTGGTCGTGCGCCTTGAGGCGGATGCGAATGCGCTGTTTGGGCATGACCTACTCGAAAATCTTGCTGATGACGCCAGCCCCAACGGTTCGGCCGCCCTCGCGGATGGCGAAGCGCAAACCCTCCTCCATGGCCACTGGCACAATCAGCTTTACTTTGAGGTTCACGTTGTCACCCGGCATCACCATCTCCGCGCCCTCGGGCAGCTCCGTCTCGCCGGTCACGTCGGTGGTACGGATGTAGAACTGTGGCCGGTAGCCTTTGAAGAAGGGCGTATGCCGGCCACCTTCCTCCTTGCTCAGTACGTACACCTGGCTTTCGAAGAACGTGTGCGGCTTAATGCTTCCCGGTTTGGCCAGCACCTGCCCGCGTTCGATATCTTCGCGCTCAATGCCGCGCAGCAAGCAGCCCACGTTGTCGCCAGCTTCGCCGTAGTCCAGCGTCTTCTTGAACATCTCTACCCCGGTGACCACCACCTTGCGGTTGTCCTTGGCCATCCCCAGGATCTCGATCTCTTCGCCCGTCTTGATCTGCCCGCGCTCGATGCGGCCTGTAGCCACGGTGCCGCGCCCTTTGATGCCGAACACGTCCTCCACCGGCATCAGGAAGGGCTTGTCCACTTCGCGCTCCGGCTGTGGAATGTAGTTGTCCACCGCGTCCATCAGCTCGAAGATGCACTTGTACTCCTCGGCCGCGGGATCCTTGCTGGTGCTCTCCAGCGCCTTGAGCGCGCTGCCGCGGATGACCGGAATGTCGTCACCAGGGAACTGATTCTTGCTCAGCAGCTCGCGCACTTCCAGCTCCACCAGGTCCAGCAGCTCTGGGTCATCCACCATGTCCACTTTGTTCATGAACACCACCATGCTCGGCACCTCAACCTGGCGGGCCAGCAGGATGTGCTCGCGCGTCTGCGGCATGGGGCCATCGGCCGCGCTCACCACCAGGATGGCGCCATCCATCTGAGCCGCCCCGGTGATCATGTTCTTGATGTAGTCGGCATGGCCCGGGCAATCCACGTGGGCGTAGTGCCGCTTTTCGGTTTCATACTCCACGTGAGCGATAGCGATGGTAATGCCGCGCGCTCGCTCTTCCGGCGCATTGTCGATGGTGTCGAAGGCGCGGAACTGAGCCCCACCCTTCAGCGACAGCGTTTTGGTGATAGCCGCGGTCAGCGTGGTTTTGCCATGGTCAATGTGGCCGATAGTCCCCACGTTGGCGTGCGGCTTGGTGCGTTCAAACTTCTGTTTTGCCATATCCTTCTGCTCTTCTCCTCGTCGTTACTTGGCGGGGCCAACCGCGGTCGCGGTTACGCCCGCGCACCGGCCTTCTGGCTGATTTCGTCCGCCAGGTGGCGAGGCAGCACCTCGTACTGGCTGAACTCCATGCTGTACGTCGCTCGGCCCTGCGTCATGGACCGCAGCTCATTCACATAACCGAACATCTCTGCCAGCGGCACCAGCGCCCGAATCACCCGCGTATTACCGCGGTTCTCCATCGCCTCGATGTGCCCGCGGCGCGAGTTCAAGTCACCAATCACTTCACCCACGAAGTCTTCGCTGACCGTGACTTCTACGTTGGTCACCGGCTCCAGAATCACCGGCCCCGCCTTGGGGATGCCATTCTTCACCGCCAGCGACCCGGCGATCTGGAACGCCATCTCCGATGAATCCACCTCGTGGTAGCTGCCGTCAACCAGCGTGGCTCGCACGTCCATCACCGGATAGCCCGCAACGACGCCAGCTCCCAGCGCCTCGCGCACGCCCTTCTCCACCGCCGGGATGTACTCCTTAGGAATCGAGCCGCCAACAACCTTGTTGACGAACTCGAAGCCCGCCCCGCGCTCCCGCGGCTCAAAGTTCAACACCGCGTGGCCGTACTGTCCGCGGCCACCCGTTTGTCGTACGAAACGGCCCTCTACGCCCTGCGCGGCCCGAGTGATGGTTTCCTTGTAGGCCACCTGCGGCTTGCCCACGTTGGCCTGCACTTTGAACTCGCGCATCATGCGGTCGACGATGACTTCCAGGTGCAGCTCGCCCATGCCTTCGATGATCGTCTGCCCCGTCTCATCGTCCGTCCGCAGACGGAAGGTGGGATCCTCCTCAGCCAGCTTGGACAGGGCCAGGCCCATCTTGTCCTGATCGGCCTTGGTGCGCGGCTCCACGGCCACGGAGATCACCGGCTCCGGGAACTTGATCGTCTCCAGCACCACCGGGCGCTCCTGGTCGCACAGCGTGTCGCCCGTGAAGGTGGACTTGAGGCCGACTACCGCGGCGATGTCGCCCGCGTAGACCTCGTCGATGTCCTCGCGCTTGTCCGCGTGCATCTGCAGCAGGCGGCCTACGCGCTCCTTCTCACCCTTGGTGGAGTTGTAAACGTACGATCCCGCCGAGAGGTGGCCGGAGTACACCCGAAAGTAGGCCAGCCGCCCCACGTAAGAGTCCGACACGATCTTGAAGGCGAGCGCGGAGAAGGGCTCGCTATCGCTGGCGGCGCGTATCTCTGGCGCATCCGTCTTGGGGTTCACGCCCTCTACCGGCGGGACGTCCAGCGGCGACGGCAGGTAGTCCACCACAGCGTCCAGCAGATTCTGCACGGCCTTGTCCTTGTACGCGGCGCCACACAGCACCGGCACGATCACGCCCTTGAGCGTGGCCACGCGCAGCGCCTGCTGGATCTCCGCCGTGGGGATCTCTTCGCCATCCAGATAGCGGGTCATGAGCTCCTCGTTGGTTTCCACCACTCGCTCAACGAGGATGTCTCGGAACTTCCGCGTGTCCGCCTCCAACTGCTTGGGTACGTCGGCCAGCACCCGCTGCAGGCCGCGTTCGCCCTCGAAGCGGACAGCCTTGTTCTGCAGCAGGTCGATGATGCCTTCGAACGTCCCTTCGGCGCCGATGGGCAGCGCGATGGCCACGGGGCTGGAGCCCAACCGCTCCTTGATCATGTCGAAGCAGCGCCAGAAATCCGCGCCCGTGCGGTCCATCTTGTTGACGAAGCAGATGCGCGGCACGCCGTACTTGTCCGCCTGCCGCCAGACGGTTTCGGACTGCGGCTCCACGCCGGCCACCCCATCGAAGATCACGACGCCGCCGTCGAGGACACGCAGTGACCGCTCCACTTCCACTGTGAAGTCCACGTGGCCTGGCGTATCAATAATGTTGATGCGGTGGTCACCCCAGAAGCAGGTGGTCGCCGCGGCGGTGATGGTGATGCCGCGCTCGCGCTCCTGCTCCATGTAGTCCATGGTTGCCGCGCCTTCGTGCACCTCGCCAATGCGGTGCGTCTTCCCGGTGTAGAACAAGATGCGTTCCGTCACCGTGGTCTTGCCCGCGTCAATGTGGGCGATGATGCCGATGTTCCTCGTCTTCTCGAGGGCGTACTGTCTGGCCAAAAAAAGTCCTTACCACCTGTAGTGGCTGAAGGCCTTGTTGGCCTCCGCCATCTTGTGTGTCTCGTCGCGTCGTTTGATCGTGTTTCCCAGATTGTTCGCGGCGTCCTTCAGTTCGCCCGCCAACTTCTCCGCCATGGAGTGCCCGCTTCGGGCGCGCGCATACCGAATGAGCCAGCGCATGCCCAGCGCCACGCGCCGGTCCGCCTTGATCTCGACCGGCACCTGGTACGTGGCGCCACCCACACGGCGCGGCTTGACCTCTATCTGCGGCATGGCGTTGCGCAACGCTACTTCAAAGGTCTCCAGTGCATGGCTGCCGCCGGGCCCATCGATCAGGTCCATGCAGTTGTAGAAGACCCGCTCCGCCACGGACTTCTTGCCACACACCATCATCTTGTTGATGAACCTGCCAACCGTCCGGTTGTGGTAGCGCGGGTCCGGTTCTACCGGCCGCTTCTCAACTTTGGCCCGCCTCGGCATTCTTTTCCTTCCTTACTGCTGTCCCGAACAGATGAACACTCCGAGCAACGAGCTCGGAGTGTTCACTCGACTACCCTGCCATCCGAGAGCTGCGACTCCCACCTGCCCTTTCCGGTGGAGAAGGGGGTATGGGAGGCGGGGTGAACGACCTACTCTGCTTTAGGCCGCTTGCTCCCGTATTTGGAGCGCCCGCGCTTGCGGTCCTTCACACCCGCGGTGTCCAGCGTTCCACGAATGATGTGGTACCGAACACCAGGCAGGTCCTTCACGCGGCCACCCCGAATCAGCACAACCGAGTGCTCCTGGAGATTGTGCCCCTCGCCGGGGATGTAGGCCGTGACCTCCATCCCGTTGGAGAGGCGAACCCTGGCGATCTTCCGAAGCGCCGAATTCGGCTTCTTCGGCGTCATCGTCTTTACCTGCGTACACACGCCCCGCTTCTGCGGCGCGCCCTTCTCAATCCGCCGAACGCGCTTGGTCAGCGCGTTCGATGAGAACTGCAGGGCCGGCGCTTTCACTTTCTTTCGGATCCTGAGCCGCCCCTTTCGGACGAGCTGGCTGATCGTTGGCACGTGTAGCTCCTACGCTTCCGCGAACTCTGGGAGGTTGGCACTCGTCTCAGAGCGCGCAAGAAAGTACTCTAGCATCACATCGTCAGCGTGTCAATGTGGTCGAAATCGGTCAGCTCATCGGCCGGCCGCTCCAGCCCATCCACGGCAGGCAAGCCATCGAACTCGCGCTCGGTATCGTCCGTCATCTGCAAGAAGCGCGCGGCCTCCAGTGCCCGCCGTGCCTTGAGCCCAGTGCCCGCGGGAATCAGCTTGCCGATGATCACGTTCTCCTTCAGCCCGACCAGCCGGTCTTTGCTGCCGGAGATGGCCGCCTCGGTCAGCACCCGCGTGGTCTCCTGGAAGGACGCTGCCGCCAGGAAACTGTCGGTGTTGAGCGATGCCTTGGTCACGCCAAGCAGCACCGTGGTGGCTGTGGCGGGCTCTCCACCCTCCACCAGCACTACGGCATTTTTCTGCTCGTAGGCGAAGCGGTCCACCAGTTCACCAGGCAGCAGCTCGGTGTCGCCCGGCCAATCCACCCGCACCTTCTTCAGCATCTGCCGCACGATGATCTCGATGTGCTTGTCGTTGATGCTCACGCCCTGTGAGCGGTACACCCGCTGGACTTCGTCCACCAGATGGCGCTGCACCGCTTCGCGGCCCTGAATCCGCAGGATGTCTTGCGGATTCACCGCGCCCTCGGTGAGTTGCTCCCCGGCGCCAACCCTCTGCCCATCCTCCACGCGGATACGCGAGGCGGAGGGGATGGCGTACTCGCGCTCATCGGTCTGCTCGAACTGGATGACCGCGCTGCTGCTCTTACCGAAGGTGATGCTGCCGGCCATACGCGCAACGG
>DATKQD010000180.1:0-4650 GCA_035532895.1 Chloroflexota bacterium | reverse complement strand
CTCAGGTGGCGAGCAGCCCTGTCACATCCAACGCGACTGGACTGCTGCGATGCGGCAACGCTAACGGATAAGGGAATCAGGCGCTGGTGGCGATCACCTCGGGCATGGTCTGCTTCACCCGGAGCATGGGATCCAGCATCTGCTCCACCGCCATGGTGTGGCTGCAAATGCCGGCGCTGCCGAAGAAGCCGCAGCTGCACGTCCAGCGTTCGGCCTCAAAGGTCACGTGGTGCGTGTCGTTGTCGCCCGAGAAGTCCAGCTCGAAACGGTGCAAGTGCACCCGCCGCGGCTCCTGCGCGTACTGCTTGGCTTTGACAATCTTGTTGACCATGCTCGAATTCAACGCCGCGTACCTCCATCGCCTGGTTGGGCGCCAAATGAGCCAGCCATCAATGCTGGGGCAGGCGCCAATTCGCGGGGTGTGCCGCCGACCACGGCCGCGAAGCGCGGCCTTTGGGGCGCGGGAACGGGGCCAGTGGACCTGACCTTCCCAGTTGGGCCAAGGCCGCCAGTATAGCACTGGCCTGGTCCGCCAACGGTCCACTTCCTGGGGTCACCGGCGCACGGCGATGTACACGGTGGTGCCCGGCTTCACCAGGGTACCGGCACTGGGTGTTTGGCTCAGCACGTGGCCGGGAGGCTGATTGGTGAACTGCGTCTGGTAGTTGGGAAAGGTGGGCGTGAGGCCCGCGCGGCGAATGGCGTCCTGCGCTTGAGCCTCCGTCAGTCCGACAACCGACGGCGCGGCCACCAGTCCCTCCGCGGCGGGTGGCACCGTTGCCGTGGGAGGCGGCGTTGGCAAAGGCGCAGGCGTGCCAGCGCTGGCTGCTGGGGTATCAGCAGAGGGCGTCGGCGTATCAGGCGTGCCGGTAACCGTGGCGCTGCCCTGAGCCGCGGCACTGCCCTCGACTGTAGGGCTGCCCTCGACCGTGGCGCTGCCGGTGACGGATGGGGTTGGCGTATCCGTGTCGGTGGGGAACAGGGTGGGCGTGAAGGTTGGTGTGCCTTCCGGTACGGCCAGCGCCGGGGCCGTGGCGCTCGGCAAAATCACTCCGGGCAGTGTGGAGAGATTGGCCGCGCCCGACAGGGGCGATGCCTGCATAACCTGGCGCACCCCAAAAAAGGCGGCCAGCACGCAGGCCGCGCCTGCCAGTGTCACCAGCGCCGCCGCGGCGTGGCCCTGTCGCCGGCGGGCGGCCGGGGGCAGCATCACCACGGGATCTCCCGCGGCTGGACCGGTGGCCGAGCTGCCAAGCGGAACCACGGGGAGGCGGCGCGTCGGCTGAGCCTCCGGAGCCGGCCGCGGGCGCTCCTGACCCAGCCCCAGGGTGTCGACGAGCGCGCCGGCCGTGGCGTAGCGCTCGGCGGGCGACTTGGACAGCGCCTTCAGCACGGCCACATCCACCTGGCGGCTCAGCCGAGTGTTGAAGCGGCTGGGCGGAGGCGGCGACGCCTTGAGGTGCTGGGTGGCCATCTCCAGGGGCGTTTCCGCACGAAAGGGCAGCCGGCCAGTGAGCATTTCATAGACCATCACCCCCAGCGCATAGATGTCGGTAGCCGCCGTCGCCGGCTCGCCTTGCACCTGCTCCGGCGCCAGGTAGGCGGCGGAGCCCAGAGCACCCTGGAAGGCGCTGAGCGTGGCCGGCCCGCTGCCCCGTCCCAGGCCGAAGTCACCGATTTTGATGCGCCCCTCGGCGGTGATGAGCATGCTCTTCGGGTTCAGGTCGCGGTGCACCATGCCGCGCCCATGCGCGTAATCCAGCGCGCTGGCGATCTGCGTGGCCACGGTGACCACGTCACTCAACTCAAAGGGCGCCTGCTGGTCCACGTAGCCGCGCAACGGCTTGCCCTGCACCAGCTCCATCACCACAAAGGGCTGGCCGGCGTCCTCACCCACGTCGTACACGGCGATGATGTTGGCGTGCGACAGCGCCGCTGATCGGGAGGCTTCGCCGCGAAAGCGCTCCGCCACCACACGATCCGCCGCCAATGGCTGCCGCAGCAGCTTCAGGGCGACCGGGCGCTGCAACTGGAGGTCGAGGGCTGAGTAAACCTGTGCCAGCGAGCCTTCGCCAAGCGGCTCCAGCACCTGGTAGCGCTCGGCGATGATGCGTTCAGCCACGCGCAGGATTATGGCTGACGGAGGCCATCAAGCCGGCATTTTGGGAGTTCTTGGCACCTCAGGCGCTCTCCTTGAGCGCCCAGTTGTAGGAGTGGGTGGCGTCTGGATAGGCGCCTGAGCGCACTTCGGTTGCAAAGGCGGCGGCGGCATCCACGATCGCGCCACGGAGCTCCGCGTAGCGCTTGGCGAAGCGGGGCGATTCGCCACCTTTGAGGCCCAGCATCTCAGTAGACACCAGCACTTGGCCATCGCAGTATGGCCCAGCGCCAATGCCGATGGTGGGGATGCCCAGCGCGGCCGTCACACGGCGCGCCGCTTCTGTTGGCACCGCTTCCAACACCAGGGCGAACGCGCCGGCCTCTTCCAGGGCCTGCGCATCCTCCACCAAACGATCTGCCGCGTCCCGCGTGCGAGCCTGCACCTTGTTGCCGCCCAGCTGGTGGTACGCCTGGGGGGTGAGGCCCAGGTGGCCCATTACTGGCACGCCCAGGTCCGTGAGCTGGCGGGTGAGCTCCAGTTTCGGGCCTTCGAACTTCACCGCGTGCGCGCCACCGGCCTTCATGATGCGCACGGCGTTATCCACCCCGCTGGTCACGCTGTTGTAGGTGCCGAAAGGCATGTCGCCCACCACCAACGCCTGTTTCACAGCACGACTCACCATTTCGCAGTGATAGATCATGGCCTCCAGCGTCACCGGCAGGGTGGTGCTGTGGCCTTGCACGAAGATGCCGAGCGTGTCGCCCACCAGCAGCACGGGAATGCCCGCGCAGTCCAGCGCGCTGGCGGTGGTGAAGTCGTACGCCGTGAGCATGGCAAAGCGTTCCCCACGCTGCTTGCAGGCGCGAAGCTCGGTGACGGTCATGGCAATCTCCTTAATCCCTGGCTGACCTGGTGATGCAGGCGGAAGGTGCCTGCTCTCATGCTCCACTTCCCACCGCGTTCAATTCCGCCAGCAGCCGCAGACCGACGAGCGAAAGGTGCGGCTCCACAAACTGCACGCCGCGCCGAATGTACGGCAGCACCAGCGGGGCGAACTCACCTGTCGCCACAACGACGTGCTCGCAGTTCGTTTCGTCCTGAATGCGTTGCACCATACCCTCCACCATGCAGGCGTGGCCCAGCACAATTCCGGACTGCAGCGCACTGCCAGTGCCGCGGCCCACCACGAGGCGGGGCGCAGAAAGCTCCACGCGAAACAGACGCGCGGCACGATCTGTGAGCGCCTCGGCTCCCAGCGCCAGGCCGGGCGCGATGGCGCCGCCCAGATACGCGCCGTCATCGCCGATAACGTCGAAGCTGGTCGCGGTGCCGAAGTCCACCACAATGGCCGGCCCACCGTGCAGGTGAAAGGCGGCCACGGCGTTGACGATGCGGTTCTCGCCGACCTCGCGCGGGTTCTGCGTGGCAATGCGGATGCCTGTACGCGCGCCACCACCCACGACCAGCGGGGCCATGCCGAACAGCCGTTCGGCTACGTGCACCAGGGTGTCCGACAGCGCTGGCACGACCGAAGCCAGCGCCGCGCCGCCAACGTCCGCCACGGCCACGCCATGCTCGCGGAGCAGGCCGGCCAGCAGGAAGGCATACTCATCTTCCGTGCGGCGCAGGTCGGTTGCCAGCGTAAAGGAGGCGCGCAATTCCGCCCCGTCAAACACGCCCACCGCCACACGCGTGTTGTCGATGTCCGCGGCAACCAGCATGATGCTCCTTCTCAATGCTCGGAGCTGTGAGCAGCCGCGACGACGCCGGCAGTGCGCCGGCACGCACCCGTCTCGGTCTCTCGGAGATCCAAGCGGTCCTCGTGAACTTTGTGCCTAGGCCCAGCTCGCGCCCGCCGATCCCACGGTGCGCGGCTCAGGCATGATGTTACCAAGCGCCGCGGCAACCTGCTGCCCGCGAGGCGCACGTGGCCACACGCAGTGGCCGTACACTGTAGGCGCAATGGACACCGTGCTGTATTGGAAACCAACGTGAATGAGCTGCCGAAATGCGCGGTCAGCGCTGAAGCAGCGGGGTGAAATCCACGAGCGGGACATTTTTAAGCAACCGCTCGATGAGGTTGAGCTGCGCGCCCTGGCAGCGAAAGCCGGAGGCGTAAGCGAGCTCTTCTCCTGGAAGAGTCCCACCGCCCGCAAGATGGGCCTGAAGCCGGGAACGCAGTCGGAACCAGAGCTGCTGCGGCTGATGCAGGAGAGCCCCGCGCTCATTCGGCGCCCCATCGTCCTCGCCGGCGAGGCAATTCAGGTCGGCTTCGGGAAGGCCGGCCTCACCGTCTAGTGAGGCGACGGGCCTCACCCGTGCGCCTCAGACCTACGAGTTGTGTGCGCCCTGTGAGACTCCAGCACGGCTGAATCGTGCCGTGAAGAGCGCAGCCGAGAGGCGCGGCGTTCGACAGCGGGGCCATGCTGCCAGACGTGTATGGCGCGAGGGGCGCACGGCCGGGAGCCGTCTTCAGCGAGCGGTCACGGGATGCTTGTGGAGGCGGTTCAGGTGAGCTCCCTCTCCCGGGCCGCCGCGGGCGGACGGGT
>DATKQD010000179.1:0-3798 GCA_035532895.1 Chloroflexota bacterium | reverse complement strand
ATATCCTTCACGCAATTGGGAGCATTCTTGGGCACGAGCATCCAACGCCAAACTTCCACCTGGTCCGACGCCAGTGGCACCCAAATCCCGATGGTGGTACGGCCGGCCGAGTTGTAGTGCATGCTCGGGAACACGACTCCCCCGCGGTTCAGCAGCCGAGCGCGTTCTCCAAGCCGCCGCTGGCGCCTGTCGTGCTCTTCCCGGTAGTAGGCATCGACCTCGGGCAGCAGGGGGTACATGGATGTGTACTCATAGTCGTCCCTGTAAATCTGTGACCGCAGGGTATGCCCCCTTGCCGTCAATGGCGATGCTCAACACATCGACGGGATGGGGGATCGCGGCCCAGGTATGCCGCCTCTTCTCTCCAGTGGGACTGATCCCGAGCCGATCGACTGACAGATGCGTGGTCGTGTGATAGGTGTCGCCCGCGAAGTTCTCGGCCGCCAGCTTCCAGTTGCAGGGGATGCGCCATTTCATGATGCCTTCGATGACTTCCCAACCGTCGTCTTCGCCATCTGGGCCCTGCAGCAGATCCCGCAGATAGAAACCCATGCCCCCGAGATATTCCTCTAAGCTCGGCGCATCCTGGTTGAAGGTGGCCCAGATCGAGCCGTAGAAGACCTCCACCCGCGCCTGGACCAGGCCCCACGGCCTTCGGCGGCCGACTGGGAATTCACGTGCCTGCAAGCCTAGCAAACCTCGTACAGACGCTGACGCCGAATCGCTCCAGGCACGATGGCGGCTCGGCGCTGCTTGACCGGTTTGGAGTAGCGACACGCCGCGGGGGCCGAAGCGTGACCGTTAGACTTGCTCGCGCGAGAGGCGATAGCCGAAACCGCGTGACAGCAGCAGCACGATCGTTACGAAGACGGTGATCAGCACGCCAATGGCAGCGCCTCGCTCCCTTGCCCCGGAAAAGCTGTACTCCAGCATCAAGATCGACAGCGGTCGCGATGCCGGCGAGTAGAGCAGCACGGCCGTGGGGATGTCGTACAGCGTGTGCAGGAACGTCAACAGACCCACCGTCACAGCAGTGGGCGCCAGCAGCCGCAGCAGAATGCGGCGATAGGCGCGGCCCCAAGACGCGCCGCACATGCGGCCGGCCTCCTCGAGCTCACGCCCGATCTGCTGCAGACCGGTCTTGAAGAGCTGGGTGCTCAACGGACTGCCGCGGATGATGAAGGCCACAATGAGCCCCAGCAAGCTGCCATAGAGCACCGTCCGCGCCGGCGTGAGCAGGAACATCCACAGGAAGCCGAGGCTCATGAGGATGCCGGGCAATGCCCAGGGCGACCAGGCGAACATCTCGCTGGCTCGCGCCGGCCAGGTCCTCTGCCGCACGATGACGTAAGCAATGGCCGAGTAGACTACCACGACTATAAGTGACGACGCGACGGCAATCAACAAGCTGTTGCGTACCCCGCTGAGGAATGCCGGGTCCTGGAACAGCCCTTGCCAATGGACGGTCGTAAACGGGTGGGGCACCTGGAAGAAGCCGTAGAGCCGCATGAAGGAGCCAACCACCAGCAGCGAGAATGGGGCGCCCAGAGCGATCACGAAATAGGCCAGGCAACTCCCGCCAGCAACCCATCGCCAACGGCCGAGGCGCACGGGCCGGACGGCATAGCCCGATCCGGTCACGGTGGTGTAGGACTTCCCCCGCAACAGCCGCCGGTAGAGGAGGGCCAGGCCCATCAGCCAGGCCACGAAAATAAAGGCCAGAGCGGTGGCTTCGCCCACATTCGACGGCTGATTGGTCACCAGGTCGTAAATGCGGGTGGAGTACACGTAGAAGCGCACCGGCTCACCCAGCAGTAGCTCAACCTCGAAGCCCTGAAAGCTGAAGACCAGCGAAATCAGGATCACCAGCAGGATGACTGGGGCCAGGATGGGAAAGGTGATGCGCAGAGTGGTTTGCAGCAGCGTGGCGCCGCATAGGCGGCCGGCATCTTCGATGGCTGCCCCAACGCGCCGAAAAGCGGGGGTAAGGAGCACCACGGGATAGCCGATTGCCGTCGATGCCAGGTAGACCCACGAGATGCCCCAGAAACCGTACAAGTTGAAGTGCAGCTCGCTCAGCAGCGGGATCTGCGCCAGCGCCTGGTTGACCAGCCCAAACCGAGGATCCAGCAGCAGTATCCAGCCGATGGTCAGCGGCAGCAGCGGCGTGAAGATCGACAGCCAGAACAGCAGCTCCACCAGCGATCGGCCCGGCATATCCGTCCTGGTGATCAGCCACGTCATCAGCAGAGCTATTGGAATGGCGATGCCTGTCCGCACCAGCGCCAGAGACAAGCTGTTCAGCAGCGCTCCAACGGTAGCCTGATCGGCGAAAGCCTGCTGCCAGTTGCCGAGCCCGAAGCGCGTCGACTGGCTGGCGCTGGCCACGTTGAAGCTGTTGACGATCAGCAGGATCAGTGGCAAAGCCACCACTATCGTCCACAGTAATGGAGCACCGTGGCCGACGAGGCCACGCAAGCGAAATGGCCCGGGCCACCGGCGCCGCAGGGCCAGCGGTGGTGCAGTGAGGGTTGCCACTGGCAGCTTATCCTGAGCGAACGCTACTTCAGCAGCTTCGTGAAGAACGCCTGAATCGGGGCCCGTTTGGCCAGCACGTAGTCAGGGCCGTAGCTGTCCAGGTAAGTGACCCCCGGCTGGGGAAGGTAGGCCTTGGGGATCCAGCTGGTGGGATCGATATCGGTGCGAACTGGCACCTGCACCTGCGTCTGCGAATACATAGTGAGGCCATCCTTGTTGGCGATCCAGTTGGCCAGGACGCGCGCCGCGTTGGGATGGGGCGCCTTGTTGATCAGGCAGACCAGGCCAAACCCGCCGGACACCGTGCTTTGGGCGTCGCTTAGCGTGGGCGTGGCAAACTTTATCCCGGCTTTCTTGTAGGCCGTCAGATAGTTCTGCGCAACGGCTATAGCGATGGGGATAGCTGCCATGCGCCACCCAGTCGGCGATCTGCTTGTAATCCTGGGTGAGGGCTACCTTCTGACCTACGTAGAGTTTGCTCATAAAGTCCGCGCCCTTACTCAAGTACAGCGCCGCCCCGACCGGCAACCCGATGCCATTCACGCTGGGATCGAAACTCGCAATCTTGCCCTTCCACTTGGGGTCGAGCAGCGCTTGCGCGGTCGGAATATCCGTGGCCTGAACGAACTGCGTGTTGAGCGTGATCGTGGCTGTGACGGTGTTGAACAGCTGCAGCACGGTGTCCTTTTTTGTGTCGCGAAACCAGGGGCCGCCCGTCTTCCATTTCGATGCGTCGGCTACACCAGGCATCAGTAAGGCCGGCTTCAGCGGATCCAGCCAGCTTCTAGCCACGAGCGTGTTATAGACGGTATCGGCGCCCGCCAGCATCAGATCGAGGGCGTACTGGTTTGAGGCGCGCTCTGACTGCATGCGAGCCGCTATTTGGGAAGAGTTCTGGCTGAGGTATTGAACCTGGATCCCGAAGGCCTGCTGTATAGCGGCGGGCAGCTTGTTCCGGGTGTTCGGATCCGGGGGGCCGGCCAGGACCACCTGGCCCTCGCGTTTGGCCGCCGCTACCATGCTGTCCCATGACGCGGCCGCCGCGGGGGAGCCAGAGGTCGCGGCGCTGGACGCGGGCCTGCTTCCTGCGCTGGCGGCTACGCTGGCTGAGGCAGCCGATCCGGACGGCTTGGCTGCCGCCGGGCTGGGTTGCGCGGTGGTCCCACCACAGCCGCTCAGAGCAACGCCGACCAGACCTACTCCAACCGCAAGCCGACGCAGCAGCTGGCGCCGGTCGATTGCCGCGCCAAGATCGATGTA
>DATKQD010000178.1:0-11911 GCA_035532895.1 Chloroflexota bacterium | reverse complement strand
TGGGTGGATCGGTCGGGGCCGCGACGTTCCGAGCGATGAGCCCTTGCTTCATCGCCTGTCCGAGGGCGGCTCGTAGGATCACGCGGCAGTATCGGACTGAGCGGGCCGATGTGCCGGCCCTCAACTTCTTCCGCGCCATGTTTCAAGGCTACGTCGATGTCATAATAAGCGAGCGTCTGCTGTCAACACCTCTATTTTGGCAAAATTTGAGCTCACTTGGGGTGGGCCCGGCAGGATTCGAACCTGCGACCCTGGGATTATGAGTCCCCTGCTCTAACCGCTGAGCTACGGGCCCGGGGTGAGGGCGAGCGGTCGGGCGGCGCGCCAGCGGGAGTGTAGCACCGGCGCTGGCGGCGCTCGAAGCGTACGCACTGGGGTGCGCCTTTTTTGTGCCTCACGCCCGCGGCTCGCTGGCTGCGCGCGGCGCGGAGAGCGCGGATGGGCGGTTTATACTCTGCGGGAGTACGGTGACATTTCTGCAGGAGCTGGGTTGCCTTCCCGGCAAACGGTAGCGCGAAAGCGGCGCGGCGGGCGCCAGCCGGCGCGGCCAGCCGCCCAGCCTTTGGCTCGTCCCTTAACAGAGGCGGCGGAGGTTGCCCGGCCGGCCAGCCCGGTTGATACGCGCGACGCTCGGCTGGCCTCCCAGCGCGCGCAGGCCGCTGCTCGCGCGGCTGACGTTGCCCGGCGCGACGTTGCCTTCCTCCGGCACGACCTCCGCTATGTGTTCGCCATTGCCGGGCTCATGCTGGCGGCGATCATCGCGCTCAGCTTCGTCCTGCATTAGGTCCGGGCGCGCTACCGTCGCTGACCCGCGTTCCCGGTAAGCGGTCCTCAG
Organism: Chloroflexota bacterium; assembly: GCA_035532895.1. Classification (GTDB taxonomy): domain Bacteria; phylum Chloroflexota; class JAJPGV01; order JAJPGV01; family JAJPGV01; genus DATKQD01. Next base: position 11,076 of record DATKQD010000178.1, on the reverse strand, counting down.
GCTGCCCGCCGTGGCGCGGGTGCGCGTGCGCCGGCTGGCAAATACGGGCCGGGCGTCGATGTCCGCCACTGGCCCATCCGACGTTTTGGATGCGGCTGCGGGCTAGCCGTGCAGCAGGGTGCCGAGAAAGGGCACGCGGGCGGCGAAGGGCGAGAATACCAGCGCCAGCACGGTGGGCTGCCAGGTGGTGAGGATGGGGACAATGCGCGAGGCGCTCAGTAAGCTCGTGGGTGCGCCAGGTAAGCGGAACAGGAGCAGCGCCAGCTCCGCCACCAGCACGCCCTCCAGCAGGCCGGCGGCCGCGCCCAGGAGGCGGTCCAGCCAGCCGAGCATCAGCAAGTGCACAGCGCCGCGAACCACACTCGCCAGCAGCACCACCGCCGCGTAGCCCGCGGCAAACAGCACCGCGAAGCTGATGGCCTCGGCTACGGTGGCATCGTGGACCCACGCCGCCAGCTGGTTGGCCAGCTGCATCCAGAAGGCGGAGGCGAGAGTGAGCCCGGCGTACAAGCCCACCAGGGCACCCACCGTGGCGACGATGCCTCGCCTCAGGCCGCCGATGGTGGCCAGGGCCAAAATGGCCAGCAGGGCAACGTCCAGCAAGTTTGAGGCTACTATATTCGGTGTTAACGGACGCATGCGCCCGGCAGTTACTGCAGCGCGGCCCTGCCGTTACCAGCCGATGCTTGCTGGGGGCCTGGCGGCCTGCTGAGGCGAGCACGAGCCGGGGACACTTGGGAGGGAGCGCGCAGCGGAGCAATGAAGCTGGTGATCTTGGGCTGTGGCCGTGTGGGCTCAGCCCTGGCCCGCATGATGGACGAGCAGGGCCACGACGTCACGGTGGTCGATCGGAATGCCGATGCGTTTCGCCGTTTTCTGGCAACCGGTTACAACGGCCGAACGATCGTGGGCGAAGGGATCGATGAGGCCGTGCTCCGCTCGGCTGGCATCGAGGAGGCGGATGCGTTCTGCGCGACCACGGAGGGCGATAACCGCAACATCATGGCCAGCCAGATGGTGAAGCTGATGTTCAAGGTGCCCAAGGTCATCACCCGCATCTATGATCCCGTCCGCGGCAGCATTTATGAAGATCTCGGGCTGGAGACGGTGTGCCCCACGGTGATGGGTGCCAACGCTATCAAAGCCATGCTGGAGGCCTGAGCGATGTACATCATCGTCATCGGCGGCGGCAAACTGGGCTACTACCTCACCACCAGCCTGCTGGCCGAGGGGCACGAGGTTGCCCTGCTGGAGAAGGACCGCGCCCGCGGCGCCGAGCTGAGCGAGGATCTGGGCGAGAGCGTGGCCGTGCGCGGCGATGGCTGCGAGGCCTCGGTTCTGGCCGAAGTGGGTACCGGTCGGGCAGATGTGTTCGTCGCGGTGACGGGCGACGATGAGGACAACCTGGTGAGCTGCCAAATCGCTAAAACACGCTTCCAGGTGCCGCGTACGATCGCCCGCGTCAACAACCCCAAGCACCAGGCGCTGTTCGCCCGCCTGGGTATCGACGTCACGGTGAGCTCCACCAACATCCTGCTGTCGCTCATCGAACAGGAGATTCCGCGGCATCAGCTGGTGAGTCTGTTCAGCCTGAAGGAAGCCGGCGTAGAGATCGTGGAGGTGGAGATTCCGGAGCATTCACCGGTGGCGGGCAAGCCACTGGGGGATGCCGGCCTGCAGCCGGATATGCACGTGTCCGTGATCCTGCGCAATGGCGAGGCCATCTCGCCCTCCGCGGAAACCCTGCTCGAGCCGGAGGATAAGGTGTACGCCCTGATCAGCGAGCAGAAGAAGGATGAGTTTCGCAAGCTGCTGATCGGCCTTGCCGTCCCGATAAGGTGAGGTTTTCCCTCGCCCCTGGCCTGGGCGAGGGTTGATCGGCCACCGATGCCGAGGAAAGCGCCTGCCGCGGCCTCTCTTGTGGGCCGACGGCGAGCCTTGAACCGGCTCAAACGCGCCTTGCGAGCGGAGGAATGTGTGGCAAGACCGCTCAGCGGCCGATGGGGCCGATCAGGCCGATCAGATGGTCTACCGCCCGGCCCAACATCATCCGCCTGCAAACCAGCGCCTGCCGCCAGCCAGCCGGGTGAACGCGGCCAACGAGGAGACCGCCGGCAGCCTGGAGGTCAGCTGGTGGGCACAGTGCCAACGAGTTCGTTGGGCCGGAAGAAGAGAGCGATTTCGCGGGTGGCGCTTTCTGGCGAATCCGATCCGTGGATAATGTTGCGGTCCAGGTCCAGCGCGAGGTCGCCGCGGATGGTGCCCGGCGCGGCGGCCACGGGGTTGGTGGCGCCCATGGTGGTGCGCACCACCTGGATGGCGTTGCTGCCCTGAATTACGGCTGCCACGGCGGGGCCGGAGGTGATGAACTGCACCAGGCCATCGAAGAATGGTTTGCCCTGGTGCTCGGCGTAATGCCGGTGCGCCAGCTCGCGGTCCACGCGGATGAGCTTGAGCGCGGCAATGGTCAGGCCGCGCCGCTCCAGCCGGGCCAGCACTTCGCCGGTGAGGCCGCGCTGCACGGCGTCCGGCTTGACGATGATGAGGGTCTGTTCCATGAGTTGAGCCATCAGTTGGGGTCTTGCTCCTGTTCGCCTTGATTGCCCGGTTGTCGGGGTACGTAGTCGCCCGGGGCCGCACCGAGCGGCGGTTGGTTGGACCGCCTGAGGCGCACGCGCACGAGTCCGACATTCACGCTGGTGTGGGTGAGCGCCACGGTGGTCCGCTGGTCCTGGCGGTGCAGGTGCAGCGCGCCCCGGTCCGACTCCACCACGCCATATAACAGCTCACCCAGGCCCAGTCGCCCGGCCAGCGCACGCTGCTGGGTGGTCCAGCGGTCGATGCCCTCCGTCCACTCCTCGGCCACCCGCGGCTCCAGTGTGGAGCGGCCGATATCGCGGTCGCCCTCCAGCTGCAACGTCGCCAGCACCCCTTCCGAATCGGCCGTGAGCGCGGCCAGCGGGCTCGCTTCCTCTTCACCAAGCAGCGAACCCAGCGCCGGCAACAGCATGGGCGCCGGCATCGCCGTCTCGACCAGGGGCGCCACTTCCGGCGCGGGCTGCTCGTATCGGGGCTGCTCGAACGGGACGTCCGCGGCGGATATGGTCTGCGCCGGTTCCGCGAGCGTTTCCGCCGCCAGTGGCTCCGCTGGTAGTGGCTCCGTCGGCAGTGGCTCCGCTGGTAGTGGCTCCGGCGCCGGTGGCTCCGGCGCCGGTGGCTCTGCCGGCAGTGCTTCGGACGGCCGTGGTCCCGTCGGCAGCCCGGCGGCCGGCTCAATCGATTCGGCGTGCGCGGAGGAGGTGGCTGGCGCCGCGGGCTCTGGCTCGGGCTCTGGCGCGGTTTCAGCTGCCAACGGGGCCGGCTGGTCGTCCGCACTCTCCGCGCTCCCGGCTGGAATTCCTGGCCAGGGAGAAAGGCCCCAGCGCTCCTCCGAGCTGAGGGTGGGCGTGGGGGCGACTATTGGGGGCGCGGCTTCCGCGTCTACCGGAGTTGGAGTCGGAGTCGGAGTCGGAGTCGCGGACGGCTGGTATGCCTCCCGCGGCGCCTCTGTTGGAGCGACCCACGGCTGGTCGGGCGCCATCTCTCGGGCCGGCTCAGGTTCTTGCTCCTCGCCAGCCGCCGGCGGCCAGGTAGCGGCAGGCTCGGCGGCGACGGCTGCGCTGGCCAATTCAGGCGCGCCAAGGGTGGGCGTTGCATCGGACCTGGGGGCCAGCCATGTCTCCTCCAGGGGCACGAGCTGCGCGCCCAGGGGCGCGAGGGCCGGATCTCGAACGCGCAGCCAGTCGTACAGCTCCTGGGCTACCACGTTCTCCGGGTCCACGGCCTGTGCCGTGGCCAGCAGGGGTGCGGCTTCGGCGTGGGCCCCGCTGGCGGTCAAGAGTTGGCCGAGGATGAGGTTGGCCGCGAGGCAGTCGGCCGATGCCTCCAGTACCTCACGGCATACCCGTTGCGCCTGGTCGGCCTCGTCCATGTGCCACAGGGCCTCGGCCAGTGCCACGCCAACGTCCAGTCGCTCCGGCTGGTGGGTCCACAACGGAGCCAGCTGCTTGGCCGCCTGGTGCCACAAGCACTGCCGCGAGAACAGGTGGCCGAGCGCGGCTGTCGAAATCGCCGGCCGTTCGCCGCCGATGGCTTCCAGCGGCGGCAGGTCCAGCATGATCGGCCGGTCCGACTCAGAGCCGCACGCTACCAGGGCGCGTCGAATGTCCCGATCCCGCGGGTCAACCAGCGCGGCGGCACGCAAGCTCGCCCGCGCGGCAGCCATGTTGCCGCTGGCCTGCTGCAGCTGGCCCTCCAGTAATGCCGCCCGGCAGTCCCGTGGATACTCACGGCTGATGGCCGAGAGGATCAGCTCCGCGGTCAGGCGGTCGCCCGCGCGGCGCTGTTCGTCAGCCAGCTGAAGGGCAGCGCCGAGCGTCGTGGGCACGCGAGCTTCTAGAAGCGCAGCAGCTTCTGAAAGCGACTCTGGCTCTTAAACGGCCCCACGGCGGCCAGGTGCAGCCAGTCCGGCGTGAAGAGCGTGCGAGCCAGGTTCAGCAGGTCTTCCCGCGTGATGGCGTCGATGATCTCAATGACTTCGTCCACATCCATGATGCGCTCGTTCAGCAGCTCCTGCCCGCCATGCCAGCCAGCCACCGCGCGCGTATCTTCCAGGCGCAACACCATGCGGCCCTTGTAATACTCCCGTGCGTGGTGCAACTCGTCCTCATCCACCGGGGCCTGCCGCAGGCGGTCGATTTCCTCGACGACGCAGCTGATGGTGTCGTTCAGTTTGGACGGGTCCACCCCGGCGTACACCACCAGGGCGCCCGTGTCGGCGAACTGGTTGATGTAGGAGTGCACGTCGTAGGCCAGGCCGCGGCGCTCCCGAATTTCCATGAAGAGGCGCGAGGTCATGCCCTCGCCCAAAATGGCGTTGAGCAGCGCCAGCTTGAAGCGATCGGGATGGTCGCGCGAGAGAGCCGGCCCAGCGATGCACACATTGGCTTGCTCGGTGCGTTTGTAGGCCACCCGAATGGGGTCCGTACCGTTGCTGGCGGGCGCGGGTGCAAAGGTGGGCAGCGGCTGGCGCTTCCAGGTGCCGAAGTGCGCCTTGGCGTGCTCGAGCACCGTCTCGGGCGTCACGTCCCCGGCGACGCTGATCACCAGGTTGTCGGGCCCATAGTTGTGCTCCAGGTAGTTGAGCATGTCCCGCCGGCCGATGCCTGTCACGCTCTCCTTGGTGCCGCCCACATCGCGCCCCAGCGGGTGATCGGCCCACAGCACCTCGTCCATCAGGATGTGCACCCAGTCGTTCGGGCTGTCCAGGTACATGCCCAGCTCTTCGATGATGACCTGGCGCTCTTTCTCCATCTCCGCGGGATCGAATCGGGGAGTGAGCAGCATGTCCTGCAGCACGTGAAAGGCAAGACCAAACTGGCTGCCTGCCACCTTGGCCCAGAACACCGTGAGCTCCTTATCCGTGGCGGCGTTGAGCACGCCGCCGATGCCTTCGATAGAGCCGGACACCTCTTTTGAGGTGGGATAGCTCTTGGTGCCCTTGAACACCATGTGCTCAATGAAGTGCGACACGCCGCTCAGCTCGGGCGCCTCAAAGCGAGAACCAACGGCCACAAACAGCCCGATGGTTACGGAGCGCATTTCCGGCATGGGCGAAGTGACCACACGCAGTCCGTTGGGAAGCACATCCCGGATGTAGGTGGTCGTGGCGGGCATGTTGCCAAAGTATACTGGCGCTGACGATGCCGGAATCCGCCCATTTGATGCTGATTGATGGGCACGCACTCATCTACCGCGCCTTTCACGCCCTACCCCCGTTGAGCACCACCAGGGGCGAGCTCACCAACGCCGTATTCGGCTTCACCTCCATGGTGCTCAAAGCTGTGCAGGAGCTGCGGCCCACGCACATGGCCTGCACCTTCGATCGGCCCAAGCCGACCTTTCGGCATGAAGAGTTCAAGGAGTACAAAGCGCAGCGGCCGGCCATGCCATCCGAGCTCTCCGGCCAGATCCGCCGCGTGCGGCAGGTGGTAGACGTTCTCCGGGTGCCCGTTTTCGAGCTGGACGGCTACGAGGCGGACGATCTCCTGGGCACGCTGTCGAAACAGGCGGCGGCGGCCGAGGTGATGACCACCATCGTCACCGGCGACCTGGACACGTTGCAGCTGGTGGGCCCCTTTGTACGCGTGTACGCGCCTCGCGGCCGCATGAGCGACATCGTGGTGTACGACGTGGAGAAGGTGCACGAGCGTTTCGGCGTGGCGCCTATCCAGACCATCGATATCAAAGCGCTGAAGGGCGACCCTTCGGACAACATTCCCGGCATTCCCGGTTTCGGTGAGAAGACGGCCAGCGATCTTGTCGCCCGCTACGGCTCGGTGGAGGGCATCCTGGATCACCTGGATCAGCTGAAGGGCAAGCAGCGCGAGCTGCTGGCGGAGTACGCCGATCAAGCCCGGCAGGGCAAGCGGCTGGTCACCATTGTGGATGCGCCGGTGCAGCTGGACCTGGATGCGTGTCGCCGGCCGGATTACGACCGCGCACAAGCCGTGGAGCTGTTTCGCGAGCTGGAGTTCAACAGCCTGGTGCCGCGGCTGCCTCGGCCCGCCGGAGCGCCGGCCGCGGAAGCCCTGTCGGAACCGGCAGGTCCGTTGTATGGATCAGCCCCGGTGGCGCACCAGGTTTCCATGTTCGACATCGCCGGGGCCGCGGCCGAGGTGCCCGCCGCCGCGCCGGAGCGGCCGCTGCGCGGTGAACGAGCGGAGGAACCCGCGAGCGGGGATGCTGATCTGCCGGTGATCGCGCCGGGAATCCGCCTGGCCGATACGCCCAGCCGCGTGGACTTGCTGGCGCAGGAGCTGCGGAGGGTCGGCGCGTTCAGCCTCAAGCTGGTGGGCACACACCCGCTGCCCATGGAAGCGCGGCTGCTGGGGTTGGCGGCGGCACCGGATGGCGCGCCGCCGGCCTACGTGCCGCTGGCCGAGGCGCCGGAGCTTGCCCAGCGACTGACAGCCGTACTGTCGGACCCGGCCGTCCGCAAAGCCGGGCACGACCTCAAGTACGATTTGCTGCTGTTGCGCCGGCAGGGCATCGCCCTGGAAGGCATCGACTTCGACACCTCTATCGCCTACTTCCTGGTGAGTAACGACCGCACCCCCAACCTGAAGGACGTGGCGCTGCAGAAACTGGACGAAGAGCTCACCACCCTGCGGGACCTCACCGGAACGGGTGCGCGGGCGGTGCCGCTGGCCATGCTGCCGCTGGAGCAGCTGGCCCAGGCTGCCTGTGGCGAGGCGGACGCGGCGCGCCGCCTGGCGCCGCTACTCGAGCAGGAGCTGCGGTCCAAGGCCATCTACCAGCTGTTCAAGGAAGTGGAGTTGCCGCTCATCCCCGTGCTGGCGGAGATGGAGTTCAATGGCGTGGCCATCGACACGGCCTTCTTGCGGAAGCTGGCGGGCGAGTTGGACGAGCGGCTGCGCGCGCTGGAAAAAGACATCTACCTGGATGTAGGGCACGACTTCAACATTGGTTCCACGCAGCAGCTGGGCCAGGTGCTGTTCACGGAGCTGCACCTGCCCGGTGGCAAGCGCACCAAAACCGGCTACTCCACGGATGCGTCCGTCCTGGAGGAGCTGAGCGATGCGCACGCGGTGGTCGCCAAAGTGCTGGAGTGGCGCCAGCTGGGCAAGCTCAAATCCACCTATGTGGATGCGCTGCCGGGGCTGCTGAACCGCGAAACCGGCCGGGTGCACACGTCGTTCAACCAGACCACCGCCAGCACCGGCCGGCTCTCCAGCAGCGACCCCAATTTGCAGAACATCCCCATCCGCACGGACACCGGGCTGCAGGTCCGCGGCGCCTTCGTGTGCTCGAACCAGGGCTGGTGGCTGCTGGCGGCCGACTATTCTCAGATCGAGCTGCGCATTCTGGCGCACGTGACCAACGATCCCAACCTCATTGGCGCCTTTGAACGCGGCGAGGACATCCATGCCTCCACCGCCGCCTTCGTCTTTAAGGTGCCTCTTGGGCAGGTTACGCCGGATATGCGGCGCGTGGCCAAAATGGTGAACTTCGGCATAGCCTACGGGCTGAGCGACTTTGGCCTGGCGCGCGGCACCGGCATGAGCCGGCAGGAGGCCGCGAGCTTCATCAAAAACTACATGGACACGTACCAGGGCATTCAGCGCTACATGCAGCAAACGCGCGTGGACGCGGCCGAGCTGGGCTACGTGTGCACGCTGCTCAACCGCCGCCGGTACATTCCGGATATCCACGCTGCCAACTACCAGCTGCGCTCGGCGGCGGAGCGCATGGCCATCAACATGCCCATCCAGGGCACGGCGGCCGACATCATCAAGCTGGCCATGATCCGCCTGCACGCCGACATGCGCACGCGAGGGATGCGCAGCCGCATGCTGCTGCAGGTGCACGACGAGCTGGTGTTCGAGGTGCCGGAAGACGAGCTGGAAGCTCTGGCGCACCTGACGCGGGAAACCATGGAGGGCTCGCTCAAGCTGGCCGTACCCCTCACCGTCGAGCTCAAAAAGGGCCGCACCTGGGGCGAAATGGTCCCCTTGCGCGTGCCCGAGTCGCGCGTTGCCTGAGCTCCCCGAAGTCGAGACCATCCGCCGCGACCTGGAAACCAAGCTGCTGGGGCATCGCGTGCTGGGCGCGCAGGTCCTGTGGGAGCGCGAGGTCGGCTACCCGGATGCGCCAACCTTTGCCGCCGAGATCGCTGGGCGGGATATTCTGGCGCTGGAGCGCCGCGCCAAGTACCTGATCGTGCACCTGTCCGAGGACGCCAGCCTGCTGGTGCACCTCAAAATGACTGGCCAGCTCCTGTATGTGCCACGGGATACGCCGCCGCACCAGCACGCGCGCGCCGTGTTTGCCCTGGATGGCGACCGAGAGCTGCGTTTCGTGGATATCCGCAAGTTCGGGCGGCTGTACCTGGTGCCAACCGGCCGGCTGGCGGAGTTCGCCAAGGTGGCCAACCTGGGCCCGGAACCGCTGGCAGCCAGCTTCACCGTGGCTGCGCTGCGCGCTTTGCTGGCCAGCCGGCGCGGGCACATGAAGCCGTTGCTCTTGAACCAGGAGTTTCTGGCTGGCATGGGCAACATTTATGCGGACGAAGCACTCTTCCGCGCGGGCCTGCACCCCCTGCGCAGCGCCGAAAGCCTGAAGCCGCGCGATATCGCGCGGCTTCACGAGGCCATCGTGGCGGTGCTGGAGGAGTCGATCAGCCATCGCGGATCCAGCATCAACAACTACCGCGATCCGGCCGGGCAAAAGGGCTACCACCACGTGCACCTGCGGGTGTTCAACCGCGCGGACGAGCCCTGCCTGCTGTGCGGAACGCCCATCTCCAAGATCCGCGTCGGTGGCCGCGGCACGCACTTTTGCCCCCGTTGCCAGCGCCTCCCCCGCGTGGCCGCTTCCCGCTCGCATCCGGTGACCCGCGGGCTCACGCGCTCGTAGCGCACCGGCGATTCTACGATGGTCGTCCGCCCGTTGGTGGACGGCCGAGGGCTGGGTGACGGGCCACGGCGCGAGGGATGTCGGCGCTTGGCGCGTGGCTCGACGCCGGCGAAGAGCCCGCGGAGCTGAAGGCATTTGGAAAGGGCTCAGCTGGTCCCTGGGACGATGGGCCGAGGGCTTTTTTAAGCATTTTGCCTTTGTAAAGCCTTGCCGCCCGCGTCCGAGCCTCCTACACTGGGAGCGTCATGTCCGTACACATCAATGAGCCGCCGCCAAAGCTGTCCAAGTTCGATGTCCTGCTGGACCCGGTGAGCCCCGGCGGCGATGAGTACGTGCTCACGCCGCAGGATGCGGAGTGGTACAAGCGCAACGTCAAGTGCCAGTGGGCCTGCCCGGTCCACACCGACGTGCCCGGCTACATCGCTCTCATCGCTGAGGGCAAGTACAACGAGGCTTATGCACTGAACCGGCGCGACAACATTTTGCCCAGCATCCTGGGGCGGGTGTGCTCGCACCCCTGCCAAACGGCCTGCCGGGCCTGCGACGTGGACGAGTGGATCGCCATCTGTTCGCTCAAGCGTGCCGCGGCGGACTGGCAGGAGAATTTCAAGCCGCTGACGGCCAAAGCCTGGCGCAAAGAGAAGGTGGCCGTGGTGGGTGCCGGCCCGGCGGGCCTGGCCGCCGCCAACGACCTGGCCATCTGGGGCTTTCCGGTCACGATATTCGAGGCATCGCCGGTACCCACGGGCGCCTGCTGGCTCGGTATCCCCGAATTTCGGCTGGCGCGCGACGTGATCGAGTTCGATGTGGACCAGGTGAAGGCGCTGGGTGTGGACATTCGGTACAACACGCCCATCGGCAAGAACATCACCATGGATGACCTCCTGGCGGACTACGACCGCGTGGTGCTGGCTGCCGGTTGCTACATCGGCATTGGCCCGGGCGTGCCCGGCGGCGACCTGGAAGGCGTGTGGGATGGCATCACCTTCCTGGAGCGCGTGAACCTGTACAAACCCACCACCATCGGCAAGAAGGTGGTGGTGCTGGGTGGCGGTTACACGGCTATGGACTGCTCGCGCTCCGTGCTGCGCCTGGGTGCTGACAGCTCCACGGTGGTGTACCGGCGGACGGCCAAAGAGATGACTGTGGACGACATCGAGCGTGGCGACACCATGGAAGAAGGCGTGGCCTTCAACTTTCTCACGACCCAGCTGGAGCTGCTGGACGACGGCCACGGCCATGTCAGCGGGGTGAAGTGCATACGGAACCGGCTGGGCGCACCCGATGCCTCCGGCCGCCGCTCGCCGGTGCCGATCGAGGGCAGCGAGTTCGTCATCGACTGTGACATGGTGATCGTGGCTTTTGGCCAGGCGCCGCTGAATGACTTTCTGCCCGAGCACCTGGGGGTGGAGATCAAACGCGGCGCGGTAAGCGTGGACGAGGGCTATCACACCACCAACCCGCGTATCTACGCCGCCGGGGACTATGTGACCGGCCCCAAAACCATCATCGAGGCCATTTCCCACGGCCGCAAGTGCGCCCGCTGGCTGTATGAGGACGTCACCGGGCAGGAGGTCGCGCCGGGCAAGGCTATCGTGA
>DATKQD010000177.1:0-10927 GCA_035532895.1 Chloroflexota bacterium | reverse complement strand
CAGCTGCCAGTCAGCGCAACGCGAATCGGGCCGGTGCACTTCGGCACGCAGCTCGCCCTGCTCGCCTACCAGCTGCGGCGAACGCCGACCGTGGGATTGCAGGGCGATTCCCTGACGCTGGATACCTACTGGCAGCGCCTGAATCCAGTGGCCGAGCAGCTTCGGTTCACGCTCGCCACTACCCGCGCCAGCGACGGCGCCCTCTTCGGCCTGCAGCCCAATGCCTCCGGCGCGGCTCTGTGGTACTCGCCATCGGCCTGGCCGGATGGGGCAGTGGTGCACCTGGAGATGTCGCTCGATGGCGCAGCCGGCATCCGAGCTCTGGGCGTAGCAGTGGTGAATGCCGCTGGCCAGCGGCTGCCCGTTTCCGGCCTCCGCGCCATATGGGCGGATGGCACGATAGCCCCGGTAGCGCTCGTCAGCTGAAACGAGAGACCCTCCGACGAAGAGCTGCCTCCGTGCCCTGGTGCTGTGCCAGCAACCAGCGACGCTCTCCCCCGAAGCCGCCACACACCAGTGCCAGCCCTTTAGCGCCCGACGAGATGGGGCAGCCATGCGCCGATGGCGTAGGTGATGGCAGCCGCGAGGACGCCGAAGATCATCACCTCGAACCCGCTGCGCAGCCAGCGACGGTGGGTAACGGCAGCTTTGGCCAGGCCTACTCCGAACAGGGCGAGGACCGTGACTACCACCGAGGCAACGAGTGCCTGGCGCGCGGGGGCGAGCAGGTACGGAATGATCGGCAGCAGCGCCCCCAGGAAGAAGGAGGCGCCCATGACCAACGCGTTGCGCAGGGGACTTTCGAACTCCTCCACACGCAAGCCCAGCTCTTTTTCTACGTGCGTGCGGAACAGCAGCTCGGGATGCTCCGCCAGCAGGCCCGCCACCGCCTCGGCCGAGTCGCGGTTCAGGCCCTCCTGTTGGAAGATCGCCCGCAGCTCGCGGTGCTCCTCCGCTGGCTTCTCCTGGAGCTCCGTACGCTCCTTCTCGATCTCAACCGCGTGCAGCTCCTGCTGCGCCCGGGAGCCTTGATACTCACCCACGCCCATGGCCAGCGCGCCGGCCACGGCTTCGGCCAAGCCAGCCACCACGACGGTGGTGCTATTGGACGTGGCGCCGACTACACTTGTAACCACGCCAAGCGTAGTGAGCAGGCCATCCTGCGTCCCAAAAACGAATTCACGAATCCGCGAGAGGTTGGCGATGCGCTGACGCTCTCGGAAGAGAGTTTCCGGGCGCTGCCGGGGCGGTCTACCTGCCGAGTCTGCCAGCGCCATGGTTAAAGGATAGTTGTTGGCACAAGTCGGACCAGCGCGGCGAACGGCATCGGCGAAAGCGCCAGCGGAAACGGCGCGTCATCAGCGCATGCTTTTCGGTAAGCCGTTCGGCATTGGGCTCATCATCCTGCAGAAGTCCGTCGCCGCGGTCTTCTTCGCGCTGGTGGGGGCAGGCCTGCTGACGCTCTACTTCCACGGCGGAACACAGCAGATCTTTCGGCTGGCCTTTGGGGAGCTGCACGAGGATCCGCGCGATCGGTTGGCGAACTTTGCCATCGATCACCTGCCGGATGTGAGCACGTCGCTCCTGCTGCGCCTGTCGCTGGGCGCCTTCCTCTACTTTCTTCTGGAGGCGGTGGAAGCGGTTGGCCTGGTTCTGGGCCAGTACTGGGTGGAGATATTCATCGTCATCGAAACGGGGCTGTTCCTGCCCTTCGAGGGTTACGAGCTCTTTCGGCACGTGAGCCTGGTGAAGGTTGGGACGATCATCATCAACCTGCTCATCCTGGCGTACCTGATCAAGCGCTACCTGCGCAAGCAGCGGGAACGCGCTCGCGCCGCACCTTCGTAGAGCCGTAGCGCCGAGCCGTTGGCCGCCCGCACATCGCTCATGCCGTATGCTGTGGCTGATGAGGCGCGTCCTCGGGGCCTGCGGCCTGGCGCTGCTACTGGCGGCCTGTGGCGGCAGCAAAACCGCACCCACTCCCACGCCAACCACCGTCGCGGCGCCGACCAGCAGCGCTCCGCCCGCGCCGGCGCCGACCCCCACGCCGGCGCACGCCACCTACACCGTACAGAAGGGCGACACGCTCGGGGCTATTGCCGCGCGGAACCACACCAGCGTGGCTGAGATTGCCCAGCTGAACAACTTGTCCGATCCAAACAAGCTGGCGGTCGGCCAAAAGCTGATCCTGCCGGCACCCTCCTCAGCCGCCCCATCACCCAGTGGCTCAGCCGCGAGCGGCGCCCCTACAAGCAGTTCCGCGCCTCCACCGCCGTAGGACTGGTAGAAGCCCACCCTCACCTGGCCCCGCCCCCCGCCGGAAAGAGGGCTCCGCAGCTTCGGTCGCCGTCGCGTGGCCTACTTTCTCTTGCGCACTTCCTCGATGAGCTGGGGCAGCACCTTGAAGAGATCGCCCACCACCCCAAAGTCAGCGTCCTTGAAGATGGGCGCGTCCGCGTCGGTGTTGATGGCGATCACGGTCTTGGAGCCCTTCATGCCGGCCAGGTGCTGAATGGCACCCGAGATGCCGCAGGCGATGTACACCGTGGGCTTGACCGTCTTGCCCGTTTGGCCCACCTGGAGCGAGTAGGGCACCCAGCCAGCATCCACAATGGCGCGTGTCGCACCCGGCGCTCCACCCAGCAACTCCGCCAGGTCGCGCACCAGGTGATAGTTCGCGCCATCCTTCAGACCGCGGCCACCGGAGACGACGATGGTCGCATCCTCCAGTGAGGGGCCTTCTGCCTTCTGCGCCACCGTTTCCGTGACGTGGATGCGGCGCAGCTCTTCGGACACGGGAGCGGCCACCTCATCCACCTCGGCTGAACCGCCGCGCTGCCGCGCCTCGAACGACTTGGGCCGCACCAGCATCAACTTGGTGCCAGGGTTCACCAGGGTAGCGCGGTTCTGGTAGCTGCCGCCCACCGCGGGAATGGTGGCTTCAAAGCCATCCGGGGTTGTTGCCAAGCCCGCCACATCGGTGAGGGCGCCACAATCGAGTCGTGCGCTGAGGGTGGAGGCGAGGTCGCGTCCAAGGTACGTGGTGCCGAAAAGTACGGCGTCCGGCTGGTGTTGAGCCATGAGGCTGGCCAACAGCTCGGCGGCCGGCAGCACCAGGTAGTCGGCGAAGACGGCGTCCGCGCAGCGGTACACCTTCGCGGCCCCATAGGCACCCAGCGTGGCAACGGCATCGGCTGGCGCGGGGCCAAACAGCAGCACCTCGGCGCGACCAATCTCCGCCGCGCAAGTGAGCATCTCCAGGGTGAGCGGCGTGAGCTGGTCACCGCGCACCTCGGCATACACCCAGAGTGTGGGCATCTCTTCAAATCACCTTCAGGCTGGCCAGAAAGTCGGCGATAAGCACGCCGCCATCGCCTTCATCGGTCACGATGCGCCCCTGCGCGCGCGACGGCGCAGGGGCGATCTCCAGCACCCGCTCGCGTGCCCCGGCGGCACCGACCTCTGTGGCCGGCAAGCCCAAATCCGCCGCGGTGTACCGCAGCACCTCCTTGCGCTTGGCTCCCATGATGCCTTTGAGCGATGGATAGCGCGGCTCGTTGATGCCGCTCATCACCGTCACCAGTGCCGGCAGCTCAGCGTGCACCACTTGATAACCATCCTCCGTTTGCCGGTGGATGGTGGCCGTGCGGCCCTCAAGAGCTATCTCGCGGGCAAAGGTCAGTGGAGCGAAACCGAGCAGCTCCGCCACCTGGCCCGGCACCAGGCCCGAATAGGTATCCGTAGCTTCGGTCGTGCAAATCACCAGGTCGAACGACTCCTTCTTGATGGCGGCGGCGAGGGCTTTGGCCGTGGCCAGCGTATCCGACCCCGCCAGCGCGTCGTCACAGATGTGGATGGCCCGCTCGGCGCCCATGGCCAGCGCCTTCCGAATGTCGTCCGCCGCGCTGGCCTTGCCCATGCTGATGACGGTCACACTGCCGCCGTGCTGCTCGACCAGTTGCAGCCCTACCTCCAGCGCGCACTCCGCCGCGGGATCGAGCTCGTGCGACACGCCATCGCGCACCACACGCTGTGTATCCGGATCGATGGTGATGACCACGGAGCTGGTCGGCACGGACTTGGCGCAGACGGCGATGTTCATGCGGTTACGCTCATGTGCTCACGATTGTAGTTCCGCACGCTTCCGGCAGCCCTTTCATTCGCGCGCCTTGAAAGCTAAAGTTGACCATTTCAGTTGACAAAGTCAGGTTTCCTCCCTACCCTAAGGTCTATGAGCATGGTTATCGACAACGTCGGCGTGCTAGAGCCGCTGCAGGCAGAGATCGACGAGTTTGCCGCGAAAGTGGCGGAGTTCCGCGGCGGTGATATCGATGTCGCCACCTTTCGTGCCTGGCGGCTCGCGCGTGGCATCTACGGCCAGCGCCAGCCCGACAACCAGATGGTCCGGGTGAAGGTGCCCTTCGGCGGCCTCACCGCGGACCAGATGGACGTGTTAGCGGAAATTGCCGAGAACTTCGCCGGCAGCGGCAAGGGGCACATCACCACCCGCCAGAACATCCAGCTTCACTTTGTGAAGTTGGAGCGCGTCCCGGAGGTGCTGCAACTGCTGGCCGGCGTGGGGCTCACCACCCGCGAAGCCTGCTCCAATACCGTGCGCAACGTCACCGCCTGCCCGCTCGCGGGTGTGGACCCTACGGAGCCCTTTGACGTGACGCCCTACGCCGCGGCTTTCGCCCGCTACTTCCTGCGGAAGCCCGAGAATCAGGCTCTGCCACGCAAGTTCAAGGTGGCCTTCGCCGGCTGTGACGAGGACTGCGCTCTCACGCCCATCCACGACATCGGCTACCAGGCGGTGATAAAGGATGGCCAGCCCGGCTTCCGGGTGGTGGCCGCTGGCGGGTTGTCCACGATGCCTCGCTCCGCGCCGGTGATCGCGGAGTTCGTGACCTTTGACCAGTACCTCATCCTGGCGGAAGCGATTCTGCGCGTCTTCGACCGCACCGGCAACCGCCGCAACAAAGCCGCCGCGCGCATGAAGTTCGTGGTCGAGAAGCAGGGCTGGGATGCTTTCAAGACGATGGTGGACGAGGAGCTGGCGCAGCCCTGGGCCAAGAAGACCGTGGCTCTCGAGCCGCTGCTCCGCTTACCTGAGGAGCCGCGCCTGGAGGAAACGCCGCACGTGCAAAACCCGCTGCCCGGCTTCCCGGAATGGCGGCGGACAAACGTTGTTGCCCAGAAGCAACAGGGGTACTTCAGCGCCTTCGTGACTGTGCCGACGGGTGACCTGAACCCCGAAAAGCTGCGTGCCCTGGCGAACATCACTCGGCGCCACAACGGCGGCTACGTGCGCACCACGATCGGCCAGAACCTGGTGCTGCGCTGGCTCAAGCAGTCGCAGTTGGCGGCCCTGCACAAGGAGCTATCCGAGATAGAGCTGGGCGAGCCTGGTGCCCGCACACTCACCGACGTCGTGTCTTGCCCCGGCGCCACGAGTTGCAGCCTGGCCATCACGGCCTCGCCGGAGATGGCTCACGCGCTCAGCGGCACCGTGCGCGAACTGAAAGAGCGCTTCCCTGCCGCCGAGGACGTGACGATTCGGATCAGCGGCTGCCCCAACGGGTGCGGCCAGCACCACATGGGCACCATCGGCTTTTCCGGCGCGTCCATCAAGCAGAACATGCTGCAGGTGCCTGCCTACGAGATGTGGATCGGCGGCGGCATCGCACCGGATGGCATTCGCCTGGGTAATCACATTGGCCGTGTGGCGGCCAAGCGCGTGCCACTGGCCATCGAGCGCACCCTGGCTGCCTTCACCGGGGAGCGCAGCGAGAGTGAAACGTTTTACGGCTGGCTGGACCGCGTTGGCAAGGACCGGGTGAAGGAGCTCATCGCGGACCTACGCGAAGTGGGCCCGTTGCACAAGGACCTGGACGCCTATCACGACTGGGGCTCCGACTCAGTGTACGAAGTGGCTCGCGGCGAAGGAGAGTGCGCCGCCTGATTCCACCGGCCCGGCAATGAACCGGGTCGACCAGGCTGCTCAGCCCACGCTGGGAGGCCGCGTCGTGGCGCTGTTGGAGAGCCGGCGCGCGAGCGAGCTGGCTGACCTTGTCACCCGCTTTGGCGGCGTGCCTTGGTCCGTGCCGGCCCTACGCCAAGCCGGGCCCGACGATCGCGACGAAAGCGCGCTGCGGCTGCGCCAGCTGTGCGCGCAGGGCACCGACGTACTCATCTGCCTCACGGGCGTCGGCACACGGGCGCTGTTCGAGCTGGCCGCCGACCTGGGGCTGGAAACGCGCCTGCGCGAGGTGCTGGCCAGCGCACTGGTTGCCGTGCGTGGGCCCAAGCCGCGAGCTGTGCTGCGCGAGCTGGGCATTCGCATCGACCGCCAGGCAGCCGACCCGAGCACCTCGCGCGAGGTGCTCGCCGTGCTGGCTGAAGATCGCTTCGAGCGCGCGGCCATCCAGCTCTACGGCGGGCCCGATCTGGAGCTGGCCGCCGGCCTGCGGGCGCGGGGGGTGCAGGTGCTGGAGCTGCCCCTCTATCGCTGGGCCCTGCCTCAGGACGTGAGCCCGCTGATTGACCTTATCGACAACCTGGAACGCGCCTGGGCCCTGGCCATCACCAGCGCCGGCCAGCTCGGGAGCCTTTTCACCGTAGCCTCCAGCAATGGCCGTGAGGCGCAACTGCTCACCAAGCTGCGACGCCTGAAACTGGCCGCCGTAGGCCCCGTTGCCGCGCGCGCCTTGCGCGAACGCAACCTCAGCGTAGCCGTCGAACCGCTGCACCCCTCCATGGGCGCGCTCATCCGCGACCTCGCCCGCCTAGCCGATGTCGGGTGATTGCCTGATCGCTCCGGCGAGCAACATGGAGCTGGTCGGACAGCTATTTCGAGAGTACGCCACGGACATTCAGGTAGACCTGTGCTTCCAGGGCTTCGCGCAGGAACTGGCAACGTTGCCTGGCGCCTATGCACCACCGACCGGCGCGCTGCTGGTCGCGTGCTGGGGAGCCGCGCCGGCTGGATGCGTGGCACTCCGGCCGCTGGACCTCGAAGGCGGCGTCTGCGAGATGAAGCGCCTGTATGTGCGAGCACCCTTTCGCGGCCTGGGCGTCGGGCGGGAGCTGGCCGGCGCCATCATCGCCGCGGCGCGACGTGCCACCTATCGAGCCATGCGGCTGGATACCCTGCCTCAGCAAATGCCGGCCGCGATGGCGTTGTATCGACACCTCGGCTTTCGCCCCATCCCCGCCTACAACGACAACCCCTTGGCCGGCGTGCAGCACCTGGAGCTCACGCTTGAGCAGGCAACGGGCAACGCTTACGCCGAGGGCCGATTGCCCAGCCAATAGCCAATCGCTGTTGCGCCACGTGTCGCCCCCGCGTGACCGGCGCAGGGAGGCATAAAGCCGACCTAAAGCCGAGCTGAAGCTTGGCATTGCGCAAGGATAAAACGTATACTCGTCGACGATGAAACTTATCGATTCACTGGAGACATTTCCGCCGAAGACCTCGCTGAAGGGCTTGCCCTTAGAGGCGTACAATTTGCTGCAAAGCGCCGATAAACGCAAGCCGGTGCTCCAACTGCATCTGGAGGGCCAAAATGGCGCCGCGGTCAGGCGAGCCTTCGCGACTGCTGCCAAGGCCCTGGGCGGGTCGGTGGAAACCCGCGACGGCGACGGGGGCACCATCCTGGTGCGCTGGTCCCGAAGGCCCGGCCCGGCTCGCGGCCGCGGTTCCGCTACGCCAGTCGCGACCCAGCACTCCGAAGCGGCAGTAGCGGCCGAAGTCGCCCGGCTTTGGCGGGAGAAAGGCCCCTCCGCCGGCCCCATTGAACAGGCGGACGAACTGACGCGGAGGCGGCTGACCATTTCCGCCAAACGCAACCTTTCCCGCCACGCCAATAAGACGGGCTAGCAGGGCAAGCATGAACCAGGACGCGCCGCTGTACGAGCTCTATGCCATTCGTTATGCGCGGCGCGATGCCCGCCATCAGGAGCACTTTTACGAGCATGACGCCTGCGGCGATGACGACATGCCAATGGACTACTTCACCTGGTTGGCAGTATGCGGAGAAACCGTGATTGGCATTGACGCCGGCTTCAAACAAGCGGTTGGCGAACGGCGCGGGCGCGAGTATATTGCCCCGCCAATGGACACCATGCGCCGCCTGGGCATTGAGCCGGCGCAGGTGCAGCAGTTGATTCTCACTCACCTGCACTATGACCATTGCGGCAACGTGGATGCCTTTCCCCGCGCACGTGTGGTGCTGCAGGAACAGGAAATGGCTTTCTGGACTGGGCGCTGGGCCGGCCGCGGCCAGTTCGCCCACCTTACCGAGCCCGAGGACCTCAGCCACCTCATCCACCTGAACGCGGAAGGCCGCATCCGTTGGGTGGAGGGGGACCTCGAAATCGCCCCCGGCGTGAGCGTGCACCACGTCGGTGGCCACACGCCAGGCATGCAGATCGTGCGGCTGAACACGCGGCGCGGCGCCGTAGTGATTGCCTCGGACGCGAGCCATTACTACGGCAATATCGAGGCAGACCGGCCATTCCGCACCCTGCATACCGTGCCGCTGATGTACGCCGCCTTCGACCGCATCAAGGAACTGGCCAGCGGGCCGGAGTGCATCGTGGCGGGGCACGATCCCGAGGTGCTGCGCCGCTTCCCCGCGGCCCGCCCGGAGCTGGCTGGCCTGGTCGTGAAGCTGGCCTGACCGCCAGCCGACGTATGATCGCGGGAACAATGCTTTCGCCGCGGCGCGAGCGCCAGCTGGCTGGCGCCGAACACGCCGCGCTCATCCGCCGACACTTTGACCGTTACGCCACGCAGCGTGAGCTGTGGGAGCAGCGCAACCGCGCCTATTACGAGGATCTGCAGCACTGGTTCGCGGCGGCCGTGCCACCCGGCATGCGCGTGCTCGAAGTTGGCTGTGGCCTGGGCAACCTGCTGGCCAGCCTACGGCCCAGCCGGGGCGTGGGAGTGGACATCAGCGGCGAACTGCTGCGGCGGGCTCGCGCGCGGCACCCTCATCTCACGTTCGTCGACATGGCCGCCGAAGAATTGGTACTGAACGAAACGTTCGATTACATCATCCTGGCAGGCACTGTGGGCTTGCTGACGGATGTGCAACAGGCGCTGCAACGGCTGCGCGCGGTGTGTACGCCGCGCACGCGGCTGCTGATCAGCTTCCATAACTTCCTCTGGGAGCCCGTGCTGCGCTTTGGCGAAGCGGCCGGCCAGCGCATGCCGTTACCCACGCACAACTGGTTGTCCGAGGCAGACATCACCAACCTGCTGGGGCTGAGCGGTTTTCGCGTGGTCAAGCAGAGCCGGCGCATGCTGCTGCCACGTCACCTGCCGCTCGTTTCCGGCTGGCTCAACCGCTATGTCTCTCAGCTGCCCGGTGTGAACGCGCTGTGTCTGACCGGGTGCCTCGTCGCGCGCCAGGAGCAGACCGAGCTCAAGCAAGCGGCAGACTTCAGCTGCAGTGTCATCATCCCGGCCCGCAACGAGCAGGCGAACATCGAGCCGGCCGTGCAGCGCCTACCGCGGATGGGCCGCCACACAGAGATCATCTTCGTCGAGGGACATTCCACCGATGGCACGCTGGCGGAGATTGAGCGCGTGGCAGCGGCCTACGGCGCGGAGCGGGACATCCGCGTGCTGCGGCAGCGTGGCCGGGGCAAAGGCGACGCCGTGCGCCAAGCCTTCGCGGCCGCCACGGGCGACGTGCTCATCATCCTGGACTCGGACCTCACGGTGCAGCCGGAAGAGCTGCCCAAGTTCTTCGACGTCATCACCAGCGGACGCGCCGAGTTCGCCAACGGCTGCCGGCTGGTGTACCCCACCAGCCGGGACGCCATGCCGCTGCGCAACGTGTTCGCCAACAAGCTCTTCGGCCTCGCTTTCAGCTGGCTGCTGGGGCAGCGGTTCAAGGACACGCTCTGCGGTACCAAGGCGTTGTGGCGGCGTGACTACGAGCGCATCGCCGCGGGGCGTTCCTTTTTCGGCGACTTCGATCCCTTTGGCGATTTTGACTTGCTGTTCGGTGCCTCCAAGCTCAACCTGCACATCGCCGATGTGCCCGTGCGCTATGTGGAACGCGCCTATGGCCGCTCCAATATCCAGCACGTCCGTGCCGGGCTTACGCTGCTGCGCATGTGCCTCTTCGCCAGCCGCAAGATCAAATTCACCTGAGGCCCTTCAGGCGAAGGAGTTTCCCGGACGCCGTCAGCTGGCCAGCAGGTGCGCGGGGAAGGGCAACTTCAGAACCACGCCGCCGGGCGGATGCACCCCGCTCACGCGTACAGCACCGCCCGGGTCGATGATGACGCTGGCATTGCCCCAACGCGTAGGCGCGTTGGCAATGGAAATGGTGTGCCCCGCCCAGCTGGCAGGGACGCCGGCGCCCACCACCAGCTGGCTGCCCTGGCCGTACAGGAGCATGTCCCGCACGAGATTGGCCAGCTCAGCGGCGGCCCAGCCGTGCGGCATATCGCCCTCACCAAAGCCGCCGGTGGCCGGATCGACACCCTCTGCCCAGGCGTACAAGCCGGGCGCGGTTTGGTGGGCCAGGGTGTAGCCCAGCACCTGCCACAGCGGCTGGCGCATGCCCAGAAACAGGAAGTCGTGCGCCAGCTCCAGGCCACCGTAGGGCCACCACTGGCCATACAGGTGGTGGTAGGCACCACTGAAAGGCTGAATGAAGGTCGCGTCATAGTGCGCGAAGGATGCGCGCACCAGCGTGGAGCTTGGGTCCAGCACCTGCAGCGGCCACAGCGCCGGGCTGGAGCCGCGGGCCATGGCTGAGCTGGTGGTGTCCCCGGCATTGTTCGGGATGTAACCAGCTCGCGTTCCGGCGACAGCCGCCAGGAGGGCCTGCCGCAGCTGATCCTCAGCTGCCGTCAACTCGGCCACGTCGCCTGAGTGGCCGAGGCGCGTGGCGGCCCACTGGCCTTC
>DATKQD010000176.1:0-14776 GCA_035532895.1 Chloroflexota bacterium | reverse complement strand
CTCCAGCCGCGCTAGCAGCGCACCACCAATTGCCAGCAGGGCCAGCAGCAGTACGAAGGGCCGCCAGTTCAAGCGCCGCCGCTCGTGCAGCAAAGCCTCCGCTCCCAGTCCGGCCAGTGCTGCCAGGCTGAGCGTGTAGGGGAACAGCCAGCGCGCTGGCACACGCAGGGAGCTGAACCCGGGCACGAAGCGGTAGAAGGCGGGAAAGAGCGGGTTCTGCTTGCCAAGCGCGAGCGAAAGGGAAAAGAGCGCCAGCAAGCAGAAGAACACGGTGTGGCGGCTGCGCTGGTACAGCAGACCCGCCAGCGCCAAGAGCAGCCCGATGAGGCTCACGTAGCCCATGAATTCCGAGCCCCCAGGAACCGTCAGCAGCAGCTGGCGGTTCCAGAAGGGCGGCAGCAGGGCATTGAACAGCATGGTGCCCTTGAGGGAAAAGGTGGTGGCCAGCGCATAGGGCAGGCCACCGGAGCGGATGGACCAGCTGGTCAGCTCCGCCGTCGGCAGCAGCTGCACAGCGCTGAGCAGCGCACCCACTGCCAAGATCAGTGCCGTCGCGCCAGCGTTGATCGCCAACACGCTGGGACCCTGCTCCCGCAACCGCCACAGGGTGTGGAAGAGGGCATACAGCAGCAGAGTGCACAGGGCCAAGTAGGCTTCCTGGGGATGCCCGGCTAGGATCATCAGGGCGGTGGTGAGCGCGCCCAACAAAAGGGACAGCGGGCGGCGGCCACTGGTAGCCTGGTCCCAGCACAGCAGCAGCGCCGGCAGCCAGATGGCGGCGCTGAACTGATTCAGGTGGCCCAGCTGCGCGCCCATGAAGCCGCCGAAGGCGAACACGAAAGCCACCAGGATTCCCGAGATGGCGTGCAAGTGCAGGCTGAAACGCGCGAACAGGTAGGCGAAGTAGGCCCCTAAGAACACGTGTATCAGGATGGACCAGGTGTAGGCCGTTGTGGCGCTCAGGATGTAGAAGAGGCCAGTGAAAGGGTAGAAGAGCGCCGTCTGGATGTTGGCCAGGAAGGGCACGCCGCCAAAGATCAGCGGGTTCCACAGCGGCAGCCGCCCCTCATGAATGGCCGCGGAGGCGTACGCGCGATACGGGTAGAAGTACTCCAGCGCATCCAGCCCGCCGAGTGATTGGCCCAGGAACAACAATCGCCAGAAGAACCCGACAGTCAGTGCGGCCAGCAAGCACGGTGGGCCGGCTCGGTGCACCCACGGGCGAGCCTGCCAACCACCTGCCCTGGGGAGGATCGCTCCATCGGGCCCCTCTGGCGGCGGCTCGCGCTTCAGCAACGCATGGAGCGTAACATTGGCAGCGTTTGTTGGCAGCGCGCGTCCGTTCTTCCCTGCGCGGGCCGGCGCTGCGCAGGAATGCAGGCTGGCTGTTGCCGCTTTTGGTCTGCGCCGCGGCGCTGATCCTTCGGCTCTGGCGGATCGATCTCACTCAGTTCGAGGACGATCAGGCTGCACTGCTCAGTGGCGCGGTGCACTTTGTCAGTACCGGGCGCATCCCCCTCACCAGCGGGCTCAGCTTCACCGTCGGCGTGCGCCACCCGCCGCTGGTGACACTGCTGCTCGCCCTGCCGGTTCGGGTGACGCACAACCCCATTGGCGCGGCCGCCTTCACCGCGCTGGGCGATGCGCTAGCCGCCGCGCTGGTGGCACTCACGGCCGCACGCCTGCGAGGGCTGCTGGCGGGCATCTCGGCCGGCGCGCTGTACGCGGTGCTGCCGGCCGCGCTGATCTACGGTCGGCGCATCTGGAACCCGGACTTCGTGCCCTTCTTCTCCGCGCTCGCGCTGTATGCCACGGTCACCTTCTGGCAGACGCGCCGGCCGGCCTGGCTGGCCACGGCGCTGGTTGCGCTGGCCTGCGCCACGCAGCTGCACCTGGCGGCCGGTTCGCTGCTGGTGGTATGGCTGGCTGTGGCCATTGTCCGCTGGCGGGACCTCCGCTGGCAGCCGTTCGCGATGGCATTGGGAATCGTCCTGCTGGTGCTCAGTCCGTACCTCTACCTGCAAACGCAGAGCCGCTGGTCGGACTTTTTTGGCGCAGTTCGTTTCCTGGGGGAGCCCAAGCACACCGACCTTATGGCGCTGGACACGGCTGTCACCCTGGCCGGGTCCGACCTCTACCGGCAGCTGGCTTTGCCGGCTGGCCAGGCCACGGCAGCCTTTCAGCACGATCTGGCCAGCTGGCTGCTGGCAGGGCTGGCGCTGGTGGGTCTGGGCTGGGGGCTGTGGTGGCGAAAGGGTGACGCGCTGATCGTGGCCAGCTGGGCCGTGGTGCCGTTGCTCCTCTCGTTGCGGCACACCCTTGCCGTGCAGCCGCACTACCTGCTGTGTATGCTGCCAGCCATTGCCGTGCTTCAAGGGCTGGCCATGCGGGCGCTGCGCTGGGTGTGGTTGGTGGGGGCTGCCACGCTGGCCATTGTCGGCTGGCAGCTCGCAGCCTACCTGCACTTTCAAGCATTCGTGGCGCGCGCTGGCCCGGACAGCAGCTATGGCATGCCACTGCGTTACGAGCTGGCCGCTGCCAGGGCCGCGCGCCAGGCGGACACCCCTGGCAGCACCATTTACATCGCCAATGCTGACAGCAGCGCTGGCGCGTTCGACTATCTGCTGGCGGGAATGGCGCCCACCAAGCACTTCGATGGCCAGTACACGTTTGTGTTTCCGCGAGGGCCTGCCTGGTACATAAGCCAGGGTGGCCAGCACGCCTATGCCTTTCTCACCTCGCTGGCAGGAGCGCCTTCCAGCACCGTGCGGTTGGTAGGTGGGCAGCCGGCGTTTGGCCTCTTCCACCTGGCCGCGGGAGCAGAGCAGCGCTATCAAGCTGGCCGCGGGCGCACCCCCCTGGGCCGGGCCAGCGTAGACCACGCCGTGGACCTCATGAGCCTCTCGGCGCCGCGCCTCGCGGCCGGCCACCGTTCCACGGTGACCCTGGAGTGGAGGGTCACCAACAGCTCGGCCGCCACCGGCTCCGAGCTGCGGCAGTTTGGGCACCTCACGGATGCCGGCGGTCGGACCTGGTCTACGAACACCGACTTTCGAGGGTTCCCGAGGCCCGAGTGGAGCACCGGAGACATCGTGCTCTCGTGGTTTGACCTGAACATTCTTCCGAGCGCTCCGCGTGGCGGTTACTGGTTCGATACGGGCTTCTATCAGCCGGTGTCGAACCAGCGATTGCCGGTGTACAGCGGCAACCGCGAAATCGGAACGTCCCTGCGGGTGGGGCCAGTCAAGGTGGATGGCCGCGCGCCCCCGCCGCCCGCGGCCATCCGACCGCTGGCCACGTGGAGCGGCGGCATAGCTCTGCTGGCTGGCCGCTGGCAACCCGGCAGTGTGAGCCTGGACTGGTACGCGAAGAGTGCCCAGTCACGCAGCGCGACTGCCTTCGTGCACGTGCTCAGCGCCAGTGGAACGGTGCTGGCCCAACACGATGGGCCGCCAGTGATGGGCACCTATCCCACGACGTTGTGGGCGCCCGGAGAGCTCATTCGCGATGCCCATCCCATTTCGGGCCCGGTGCGCCCGGGCACCATCCTGGAAGTGGGCTGGTACACGCAGCCGGGCACGCAGCGCATTCCGGTGCAGCTTGGCCCTGGCCAGGGGCCGGCTGGCTCGGCCCTGCTGCTGCGGGTAGGGCCCGGTGGCGAACTTATGCCCCTGAAAGTGGGATGACCACGTGGTCTCCAGGCCTGGCGCAGCCGGGTCGCGTGCACACGGGCAGGCGTTTTCCGCTGGCGGCGTCGTACAACCCCACCTCCAGGTGCGCCTGCGCCAGGCCCTGGTTCGTGGAGAGGTCATAGCTGGTCGTGACGATTTCGCCGGTTACCCAGTTATCCGTGCCGGGCGGAACGTCCGCCTGAGCGCGGATGGCGCCGGCAGCGTCGACCAGGTGCACGAATACGGCATAGGAGGTGTCCGTCTCGCCCAGGACCTTCCAGTACAGGGTGACGCGCAGCGTGACGCGACCCGGCTGCGCTCCCCAACCCAGTAGCTGGGCAATGTCGCCGAAGCGACTACCCAGCTGGTGTGGTATTGCCGGTGGTGTGAACGTGTAGTGGCCCGGCGCGATGGTGACCTGGCCAATGATTTCGCCCGCTATGGTGACGGGCTGCTTGCCGGGTGGCAGGTCCACAGGTGTACGCAGCTCAAATGTGTCGCGCACGACGTCCTCCGGCTGCCACTGGCTGGTGGGATACGCTCCGCCGATCACGTGGCGTACGTGATCCGGTCCGATCCCCACGTCCACCGTGGCATTGGGGGCGACGCGGCCACCGGACCAGAGCAGCGTGATAGGCACCCGCCCACCGGCCGTGCTCGGCGCGCTGGGAAGCCGCGTCCCCAGCAGCGTTCGCCCGTCGATCGCCAAATGCAGGGGTACCAGGCCGTCCGTGACCGGCGGCTGCGGCTGGGCATGGTCAATGGTCACCGGTCCCAGCGCCAGCGGTGCTCCCAGGGCGGCGCCGGTAGCTGGGTTGTAGGCTACGAGCTGGAGGTGGTACACCCCCGGCGGCGTACCTACGGGAACGATTAGCCCGCGATGATCGACGAATGTGGAACCCGCCCGCATACCTGAGGGGCTGAAGAAGCCATCCTGCAGCTGACCATCTTGCTGGCCGGCGATGGCGCCGGCCGAGTTCACCAGTCGCAGTGAATCCTTGAACAAGGGGGGATTGGCACGGCTGGCCCGCCACACCACCGTGGCGTCCAGGGGCCGCCCAGCGGCTGCCGGCGCGCTGGCCACGCTGGCCTGCACGGCTTGCCAGCCGTCGATGGCGCTGGATCGCGCCTGGAGCGGGCCGTCCGCCGCCACGCCGAAGTAGGTCACGGTCTGGAAGACGAAGTTGTGCTGATAAGCCGGGAACCAGTTGGCGGCCAGGAGCCGCTCCGTATCGAGATGGGGATCGTAGCGCAAGGCATCGCTGTTGATGAACCATAGGCCGGAACTGGACGATGCCAGCTGCTTCAACATGGCGGCGGTTTGTGACACGCTCACCGCTGTGCCATCCGCGCCGTTGCCACTGGCGTCGCGCGGCATAAACTCGACGCGCTGGGTGACGCCGTTCCGAAACTCAGCGTAGTACCAGTACTGAAACCACTGCGACACGCCATCCAGCAACACGGTGTCCCTGGCCGAAACGTGGGCTGCCAGGTAAGCGCCCAGTTCGCGGTAGCCGTTTGTGACATACCGATGGGTAAGTACACGGTTGTGGATGGCGGTGGCGCCGAGGTAGGCGATGACCGCCACGGGCAAAATCGCCCAGAAGCGCCAGGTCCGCCACAGCAGCACCATGGCGCCACCCAGCACGAGGTAGTAGCCAGGCGATCCGATAAAGATGAAGCGGGCGCCGAACTGGTTCGTGTGCACGAATGTGATAAAGCCGAACAGGATCACCGAGAGCTGATAGCCCGCACTGAGCCACAGTGCCCGGCTTCCACCGTGGCGCCACAAGCCGGCCAGGCCGAGCAGCACCATGAGCCCTACCGCCAGCGAAGGCAGCAGAATGCGGGTTGGGTCAAACGTCTCGCCGAAGTTGTAGAACTGGAAGGCCTGCACGAACGAGTCCCACACAATGCGGGGCGTGCCGTGGCCAGGGTTGTACGTGGCAATGGTATGTGCCACGTAGCCCAGCCACGGCAGGTACAGCAGCGCCATCACACCTTCCGCCACCAGCCAATCTCGCCAGCGGCGTGGGCTTGCACCAGCTTGCCTGATGAGCGCGATCAGCAGCAGCACCTGCTCGAAGGCCACCACCCCCATGGCGTAGTAGTGGCTGTACAGCGCCAGCAACGCCAGCGCCACGTACAGCGGGATGAGCCGCGGCCGCGGCAGCGCCTTGAGCAGCACAAAGAATGACAACGCGCCAAAGAGGCAGGCGAGCTCGTAATCGCGCGCCGTTTGTGAGTACAGGATCTGGTAGGGGTTGAGCGCCGCCACGAAGGCCGTGGCCAGCCCAAGTGGATTTCCACCCAGTTGGCGACCCACGCGATAAAGCGCCGCCACCAGCAGCACCCCCTGAGCGATGGTGAGGTAGCGGATGGCAAACTCGGTGGGACCGGCAGCGAGCATCCAGCCCTGCAGCATGGCCAGGTAGAGGGGTGGGTGTGGCTCGGACACCTTCATTGCCTGCAGATAGGTGCCCAGGTGCGCTATCTGGACAAAGAATGCCTCGTCATCGTTGAGGTCCAGGAAGTCCGGCTTGATGAGCCGCACAGCCAAAGCCAAGAGCACGATCATCCCCGCGGCCAGCGCTGGGCTGGCCCACCGAGGCGGGCGCGTGGCCGTACCTTTGCCGTGGTTGTGGAGCACAGTTGCCGAAACTGCTTGGGCCAGCCGCGATCAGTCCAGGAAGCGGTACTTCAGCAGTGTAGTAAAGGCGGTCCACGCATCGCGCCAGGTGATCTTCTTTCCTTCGCTGTACTCGCGGCTGGCGTAGCTGATGGGCACCTCATAGATGTGGATGCCGCGCCGCAGCACTTTGGCCGTCACTTCGGGTTCAAACTCAAAACGATGACACTTGAGCGGGATGCTCTTGATCACATCCATGCGGAAGAGCTTGTAGCACGTTTCCATGTCCGTCAGGTTGGTGTTGTAAATGACATTGGTGAGCCAGGTGAGCAGTTTGTTGCCCACCGTCGTCCAGTAGTAGCCAGTACGATGGCCGCCCAGGAAACGGGAGCCGTACACGACGGGCGCCTTGCCCTTGAGGATGGGCTCCAGCAGGTGAACGAACTCCTCCGGCTCGTATTCCAGGTCCGCGTCTTGGATCACCAGCACATCGCCCGTGGCCCGAGCAATGCCCTCGCGCACGGCCAGGCCCTTGCCCCGGTTACGCTCGAAGTAGTGGATTTGGGTATCTGCCAGTGTGGGTGCCAGTTCCTGCAGAATTTGCCGAGTGCCGTCCGTGGACCCATCGTCCACAATGATCAGCTCCTTCTCCAAAGGCACGCGCTGCACTTTGTCGATGATCTCGCGGATGGTGGGCTTCTCGTTGTAAACGGGCATCACGACCGAAAGCTTCAAAGGCACTCCGGGCGCGCGGACCGCGCCTCATTTTCACTCGTCATGGATCACTCAACCCCCCAGAATGCTGGAATCCAACCGCGTCGCGCCTAAAAGATGGGCAGATATCGCTCCAGCTCCCATGAGCTGATCTGTCCGCGGTACTCGTCCCACTCGGCTCGCTTGGCTTCAACAAAGCGATCGTACACATGGTCGCCCAGCGCCTGGCGTACGAGGTCGTCTCGCTCCAGCTCGTCGATGGCTTCGCCAAGCGATGAGGGCAGGAGGCCCACATTACGCTGGGCGCGTTGAAATTCGTCGAAGTGATACAGGTTCTCCTCAACCGGGGTGGGGGGCTGCAGTTCGCGCTTGATGCCGTCCAGCCCGGCGGCCAGCATGACGGCGAAGGCGAGGTAGGGGTTACAGCTGGCATCCGGGCAGCGCAGCTCGATGCGAGTTGATCCCGGCTGTCCCGGCGAGGTTTGCGGCACCCGGATAAGCGCCGAGCGGTTCACGCGCGCCCAGCTGATGTATACCGGCGCCTCGTAGCCCGGCACCAGCCGTTTGTAGGAGTTGACCAGCGGCGCCACGATGGCGCACATCCCCCGCGCATGGGCCAGCAGCCCGGCCGTGAACTGGCGCGCCAGGTTGGAAAGGCCGTACTCGCTGGTTGGATCCCAAAAGGCGTTGTCACCCGTCTTCACGTCGTACAGGCTTATATGTGTGTGCATGCCGGAGCCGTTGATGCCGAAGATGGGCTTGGGCATGAACGTGGCGTGCAGGCCGTGTTGCAGGGCAATGGCCTTGAGTGTGTACTTGAAGGTCACGGTGTTGTCCGCCGTTTTCAGCGCGTCGTCGTACTGGAAGTCGATCTCGTGCTGGCCGATAGCCACCTCGTGGTGACTGGTCTCCACTTTAATGCCAATCTCTTGCAGCGCGTTGACCATTTCCTTACGCACGTCCATGGCCAGGTCGGTGGAGAGGTCGAAATAGCCGCCGCGATCGTGCGGGAGGGGCAGCTCCACGCCCCGTTCATCGCGCTGGAGGAGGAAGAACTCCAGCTCCGGCCCGGTGTGCAGGCCCCAACCCAAGCGAGCTGCCTCAGCCAGGTTGCGCGCCAGCACGCGCCGCGGGTCGCCCTCGAACACCTGCCCGTCGGGCGTGTACACGTCGCAGATCACTCGCGCGGTGGTGTTCTCGCCCCGCTCCCAGGGGATGACCTGAAAAGTGGACATATCCGGCATCAGGTACATGTCGCTTTCGGCGATGCGCGCGAAGCCTTCGATGGATGATCCATCGAACCATTTGCCGTGCTGCAGGCAGTCCTCCAACTGGGCGGCGGGGATGGTCACGCTTTTGACCACGCCCAGCACGTCCGTGAACTGCAGGTTCACGAAGCGCACTTTCTCCTTCTGGACACGGTCCAGCACGGATTGGGTTGCCGGCATCGTCAACTCCTGCCTGTTGGCCTTTTACACCTGATGCGTCAGGAGGATGGCTTCGGCCACTTCCTTCATGGACTTGCGTGCGTTCATGGACAGCTTCTGGATGCGCCGAAAAGCATCCGCCTCCGAAAGGGACTGCGTATCCATGAGCACGCCCTTGGCACGGTCGATCACCTTGCGCGCTTCAAGCGTCTCCCGAAGCGTACCGGCCTCGCGCTGCAGCTCGCCGAACTCGCGATAGCGCGCCAGGCAGACTTCGATGGCCGGCAGCAACTCGGAGTCGCGAAAGGGTTTAACAATGTAGCCCACCACGCCGGCCGCTTTGGCATCCTCCACCAGCTCCTGCTGGCTGAAGGCTGTGAGCAGCAGTACCGGGGCAATGTGCTCCTCGGTGAGCATGCGCGCTGCCTGAATGCCGTCCACGCCGGGCATCTTGATGTCCATGATCACCAGGTCCGGGTGCAGCTCGCGGGCCAGGTTGACGGCGCTCTCGCCATCGCCCGCCTCGCCCACCACCAGGTAGCCCAGGCTGGCCAGCATCTCCTTCAAGTCCATGCGGATCACGGATTCGTCATCGGCGATGACTACGCGTGCCTCAGGCATGGCCTCAGCGATCCACCGCCGGCTTGTGGGGGAAGCTCACCTTCACCCGCACGCCCTTGCCGTTCTTCAGTTCCAAGCTGCCGCGAAGGTCCTCGCGTACCAGCGTCTGCACAATCTCCAGGCCCAGGTTAGCGTCCCGCTGGAGATCAAACGCGGGAGGAAAGCCGCCGCCATCGTCCGCGATCTCAATCACGGTTTCGTGCGCGGTGTCATGCAGGTCGATCAGGATCGTACCCTGCCGGCGATTTGGGTAGCCGTGCTCAACGGCGTTCTGCAGCAGCTCGTTGATGATCAGTGCGCAGGAGGTGGCCTGTTGCGCGGGCAGCCGCAGGTCTGGACCCTTGAGCAGGATGCGGATGTCCTTCTCGGGATCCATCGTGCCGGTGGTGACTTCACGCAGAATGCTCTGGCTCACTTCCTTGATATTGATTTCCGAGGACTGATCGAGCGAGAGAAATTCGTGCACTACAGCCACGCTGAGGATGCGGTTCACGCTCTCCAGCAGCGCTTCCCGTGCGCCACCGTTGTCCACGCGGCGCGCCTGAAGCCGCAGCAGCGCGGCGATGGTTTGCAGGTTGTTCTTCACCCGGTGGTGCACTTCCTGCAACATGGCCGCCTTGATGCGCAACTCGTGCTCTTTTTGCCGCTGCTCGGTTACATCCGTTACGCCGAGGATGACGCCCTTCAGCTGGCCGTGCTCAAACAGTGGAACCGCTTTGCGAATCCAGGTGTAGTCCTGTTCGGAGGTCTCTACTTCGCAGGGGCGGCCGGTGTCCAGCGCTTGCTTAAACGCCAGCTCGTTGGTTCCCAGGTCATCGACCTTGCGTTTGAGCAGGTTGGCGCGAAAGCCGAGGCGCTGGTACAGCGTTTCCGCCGTGCCACTCATGTAGTGGATGTGCCCGGCGGGGTCCACTACCAGCAGCGCATCGCGCTCGCTGGTGCGCGACAGGCCCCTCAGGTCCAGCTCGTTTTTCAGCAGCATCTCCTGCAGGACGGAAATGGCGCGCAGGATCACTGGGCTGCGCCGCCGGTGCCGGTTGCGTACGGTTTCGTTGGTCTCGAAGCTCACCGCGGCCAACATGCGCTCCTCACGGATCACCGGCAGCACGTCCTGGGTGGTGGTGGCGCCCATGACGGTGATGGGCCGAAAGCCTTGCACGTAGTGCCGGCGGTCGAAGGCCTTATGCACCAGCGGCTCATCCTGCCGGTCAAAGTGCCGGCCTATCATGGGCTCCGCGTGCACGGCGGAAACGGACCATGGCTTCGCCTCGGCTACGATCAACAGCTGGTCCGGCCCACGCCGGCAGTACACCAGCGCATCGGCCCGGCTCAGGTCGGCGACAACGGGCAGGCTGCCGGAGATGCTGGCGATAACGTCGCCATCGCCTTCCAGCAGGTCACTGCACTGCGCAAACAGCTCCTGAGGATCGGCGAGGGCTGGGCGGTCGCCGGCGTGGTCGCGTGCCGGTGCGGGCATGGCGCTGGGCGGCTAGCCGTGGCGCAGCTGTTGCAGAAGCTGCTGCGCTTCAGAGCCGACGCCCAGCTGCAGGCAGTCACAATAGGTGGAGTAGATGGCGCGGTCTACGGCGCGCAACTCGTGCTCGTTGAGCTTTTCGGTCGCCGTGCCACAGCGGCGTTCCAACAGGGTGCGCAGGCGACGGAGAAAGAGCGCCTGAGCCTCGGTGCTGGGCGGTTCCCCGTCGCTCCACGCAACGCTGCGCCCTTGAGGGTTCAGTTCCGGTTGATCCGATGCCATGAAGCCTCGCGCTCTTTTGCCTAGTACCGGGATAATAGCAGTTGAAAACCTCAGCGTGGTTAGCCGCGAGCTTCTTCGATTGCCGTTACAAAGCGGCGGCAGGCCTCCTCCACGTTCGCCGCGCCAACCACGGCGCTGGCGGTGCAGATCATGTCCGCCCCAGCCGTCACGACCGTTGCCACATTCTCCAGCGTAATGCCCCCTATCGCGGC
Organism: Chloroflexota bacterium; assembly: GCA_035532895.1. Lineage (GTDB taxonomy): Bacteria > Chloroflexota > JAJPGV01 > JAJPGV01 > JAJPGV01 > DATKQD01. The sequence goes on along the minus strand of DATKQD010000176.1, from coordinate 3,746 downwards.
GATGGGCAGCGTGGTCGCGCCCCGCATGGCGCGGATCACCTCGGGCCCAACCACGATGGCTCCGGCTTTGGTTTGGGTAGGGAACATGGAACCGGCGGCGATGTAGCTTGCGCCACGCGCCCGCGCCTGAGCCGCCATCTCCAGCGAGCCCTTGGCCGACCAGCCTACTTCGAACACCGGCCCCAGGAGTTGCCGCGCCTCCTCCGGCGGAGCATCCTCGGGGCCCAGATGCACACCGTCTGCGCCCACCTCAGCGGCGAGTCGCGGATCATCGTTCACGATGAAGGTGCACCCGCCGGCGCGGCAGATGTCGCGCAGCCGCACGGCCAGTTCATGCAGGGCTGCGCCGGCCAACTGCTTTTCCCGCAGCTGCACCACGGCCGCGCCGCCACGAACGGCCGCCTGCACCACCTCCTGGGTGCTGCGCCCGCGCGAGTGCGCGCTATCGGTCAGCACATACAGTCCCCGGAGCACGCTGCACAGTGTCGCATGGGCCGGCGGTGGCTTGCCCCAGGGCGCCGCTTCAGCCGCGGATCAGTGGGCGCAGCCAGGCGACAGCTTCGCGTGAGCCGGAGATCATGGTCACGAGGCCGGTGCCCGGGTCAGGTTGAAACTCCACCTGCCCCCCGGCCTCGCGGACGATGAGGCTGGGCGCAGCGACATCCCAGGCGTGCAGGTCGGGGTCCACCATCAGCGCCGCTGATCCATCGGCCACGAGGCAGTGCCCCAGCGCGTCGGTATACGAGCGGTAGAAGGTGATGCGCCGCTCCAACTGCGCATACAGCTCCATGCGTCCCGCGGCGCGGAACTGGTAGGGGTCGCCATGGCAGACCATACTGCGCCGCGGCTCGAAGCCGGGCGTCACCTGCAGCCGCCGTGTGCCCTCCCAGCTGCCATGGCCGGCCACGGCATGGAAGCGCTGGCTGAGCATGGGCAGGTCCACTACCGACACCACCGGCTCCGACCCATTGCACAGAGCAATGAGCGTGGCAAACATGGGGATGTGGTGAATGAACGACACAGTGCCGTCAATAGGGTCGACCAGCCAGGAGTAGCCAGGCACGGTTTCGCCTCCGTATTCCTCGCCCAGGATGGCGTGGTCGGGGAAGGCGCTTCGTATTACCTCGCGAATCGCCCGTTCGGCGGCGCGATCGACCTCCGTAACCGGGGTCGCATCTTCCTTGAGCTGAACATCCAGCGTGCCGGTCTCGAATCGGCGGGCATAGCCGCGCAAAATGATGCGCCGCGAGGCGTCCGCCGCGGCGTTGGCTGTGCGCAGCGCGGCATCAACGTCTAGGTCCGCGCCCACGCTTGCCCCACCGGCTGCTGAACGCCCTGTGCCGCTTGCTGCAGCCGGCCCGTGGCCGCGTTGAGCGACTCGGCCAGCGCACAGATGGCCGTCACCTGCTGAAAGAGCTGCGCCGCGGAAGCGGCCACGGACTCCGTGACATCCGAGTTGGACTGGCTCATCTCGCTCATCTGCTCCGTGGCCTCACTGTTCTCCACCACCACCTGCGAGATGTGATTGATGGCGGCCACCACCTCTCCGCTGGAGGCAGTCATCTCCTCGGCGGCCGCGGAGATGTTCTGGATCTGGTCATTCGTCTGCTGCACGGCCAGGAGGATTGCCTGCAGTGCCTGGCCGGCGCGATTCGCCAGCTCGGAGCCATCCTCGGCGCGAGCCACACCCATTTCCATCGCCTCGATGGCGTGGTGTGTATCCACGGAAATCTTGCCGGTGAGCTCGCTGATCTGGCTGGTGGCGTTGGCCGAGCGGGCGGCGAGCTTGCGCACTTCATCCGCGACCACGGCAAAGCCCCGCCCGTGCTCGCCGGCACGGGCCGCTTCGATGGCGGCGTTCAGTGCCAGCAGATTGGTCTGCTCAGCGATGTCGCCGATGAATTCGCTGATGGCAGAGATCTGCTTGGAGGTAACTCCCAGCACGCGGATCTGCCCGGCCGACTGCACCACGGCATCACGAATGGAATTCATGCTCTCCACGGCTTCACGCACCCGCTTGCCGCCCTCGCTGGCTGCCTGATACGCGGAGTCCGACGTGGCCGCCACCGCTTGGGCGTTCACGGCGACCTGCTCGATGGCCAGGCTCATCTGGCTGATGGTGTCCGACGTGGCCAGCACTGCGCGCCGCTGCTCCTCAGCCCCTTCGGCAATCCGAGCGATGCGCTCGGAGCTCTCGGTGGTGCCATCGGCCACGGCCTTCATAGCCGAGGCGATGCTCTCCGCGGCGTCGAAGGCGCGGCGCGATGCTTCGTCTAGCGCAGCGGTTCCGCGGGCTGCCTCACCCGCATCGGCGGCCAGGCAACGGGCCCGCTCGCGGGTGGTGGCGAGCAGGCGCTCGAACGCGGCGCCGAGTGCATCGTCGCCGGAGCGCCGGGTGATCTCTACGCTCAGATCCCCATCCGCTACGCGCTCCGCGGCAGCCGCGATCTCGCGGATGTAGTCGAGGGTGTGGTCCATGGCGCGGATGAGCGCATCCACTTCGCTGTGCGTGCTGGTCGTGGCCGGCCGCGTGAGGTCGCCGTGCTCCAGTCGCTGCGCCAGGCGGGCGGTTTGCAACACTGGTCCCACCAACCGTCGCCCGGCAATGAAGCCGCCGGCGACAATCGCCAGAAGAGACAGCGCCAGAGCCACCACATCCACAATGAAGATGCGCTGGGCGACTGTCTGCGCGGCCTCGCCACTGCCCAGCGCCTGACGCGCCAGCCCGTAGCCGGCTGCGCAAATGATGACCAGTGGAATAATCTCGCAGGCCACCAGTGTGGCCAGCAGACGGCTGCTCAGGCTGCCGAAGGCCGACACCCGCATGCCGGCCGCGGGGGTCGCCTTGTCGGATGACCTTGCCAGCACAGCCAACGCTACTTCCCCTTCCCGCCTGCGAACACTATACCGATCCCCGCACTCCGTTCACTCCCGACCATTCGCTCTTCAGCCCGCTTGCCATGGCCGCCGCGACTTGCGCATATCGAAATGGATCGCGCCTCTCCTGATAGATCAACGACGCACGGCTAAAATCGCACCATGAGTACAGTGCTAACGAAAGCGGCCCCCAAGACCGTTGGCCTCTTCATCGACGGTAAAGACACGCCGTCCGCTACGGGCGAGACATTCGAGGTGCTTAACCCCACCACCAATGAGCTGCTGGCCACCGTGGCCAAGGCCACTCGCGAGGATGTGGATCGCGCCGTGAGCGCCGCCAAGCGCGCGCTGGAGGGCGCCTGGGGCAAGATGAAGATGGCCGAACGCGCGGCAATTCTCAGCAAGGTCGCACAGCGCATCATCGAGCGTGCACCGGAGCTGGCAGAGCTGGAGAGCGCCGACGTGGGCAAGCCGCTCAAGGAATCGCGCGTGGAGATGCCGCGTGCCAGCCTGAACTTTCGATTTTTCGCCGAAATGCTCACCAAGATGAACAGCGAATCGGCGCCTGTGGATAGCGACTTCCTGAACTACCATCAGCGCCGGCCGGTGGGCGTGGCCGCGCTCATCACCCCCTGGAACTTCCCCTTCATGCTCACCACCTGGAAGGCTGGCCCCTGCCTGGCCGCCGGCAACACCTGCGTCATCAAGCCGGCGTCGGTGGCTCCTCTGACGCCGCTGCTGCTGGGCGAGATTTGCGCCGAAGCCGGCCTGCCGGACGGCGTACTCAACGTGGTGAGCGGTGCAGGCCCCGTGGTAGGCACACGGCTGGCGGAGCATCCAGACGTGAAGCTCATCTCCTTCACCGGCGA
>DATKQD010000175.1:0-32597 GCA_035532895.1 Chloroflexota bacterium | reverse complement strand
AGGCTGGGCACTTCCAGGCCCGGCCCAATCAGCAGCGCCTGCCCAATGATCAGCCAGGCGGCGTTGCTGAAGTTGCGCGTTGCCTCCGAGCCATCAATGGCGTATACCGCTCCAAAGTCCCCGGCTGTGGAACTTGGGGCGGGGCGGTAGGCAGCCAGCGCGGCATCATCGCCGAGGGGGCGGCGCGGGGTAGTGCCATCCGCGACCTCGGGCAGGGGGTGCCAGTTGGCGCGCACCCGCTGGCTGAGCCGCTCCTCCAGCGGCGAGCTGGTGTGGGGCGAGAAGAGCGCCTCGAAGTCAGGCCGCGCCAGCTCCAGCTGGGCAATGAACCGGTCGGTAAATGAGGCCAACGCTGAATTATCCTCCGATCACGATAGGAGGCTGATTCAAGAGAATCAAGCGTCAAGCAAGTATAGAACATTTGAACTATCCTTGGGCTGCAGCCTCCGGATGCTCGCAATGGCGCGAGAAACAGCAAAAGGGGCGTGGAAGCGCCTCAACCTGATAGCAACTGAATGGCAGGCCGTGACCGTGGGCGACTCCGACCAAGCGATTGCCGCTTGTCAGCCCCGCGGACTGTTTCCTCGCCGGCCCTAAAGAGCTGCCGGCCCCGGGGCGCCGGCCTGCCAGGCTTCCGCCTGGGCCGTATTGCAGGATTGAGGCCGGGGCGAGGTGCCGGAGCACGTTCGCCGTCAGCAGCGGCATCGCCGTTCCCGAACCCCGGGGCCAACTGGTCTTGACTCCCTCCCCAACTTAGGCGTATTGTGGCCACCAGTTTCGGGAAGGCCTGAGATTTTGAGAGGCCCTGCCCTTCTGGCGGTAGCGTGCGTGCGCTGACCACCGGAAAGGCAGGGCCTCTTGCATTTCCCAGACAGAAGGAGGAACGAGGTGGAGGACTCCTGGCTGAGTGGCCTGGCCGAGCGGCCGGTCATCGCCGCTGTGCGCGAAGAACGGTCGCTCCGGGCGGCGGTGGACAGCGCCGCGGTGGTGGTGTTTCTGCTCAGCACAACTGTGCTCAACGTAAAACAGCTGGTTCAGGAGGCGCGACAGAACGGGCGATCGGTGTTTGTGCACCTGGGCCTGATGGAGGGGCTGACGAAGGACCACTTCGGTCTGCGCTGGCTGGCGGAAACGGCGGGGCCAACCGGCATCATCAGCACACGATCGGCGGCTCTGACGGCCGCCCGGGGACTTGGCCTGGCCACGGTGCAGCGCTTCTTCTTGCTCGACTCGCAGTCGATCCACACCGGATTGGACATGGCGCACAACGTGAAGCCGGACGTGATCGAAGTCTTGCCCGGTCTGTTACCCGAAGTCGTACGTGATGTCACCCGACAAGTCAGCCAGCCGGTCATCGCCGGCGGAATGATCACCAGCGAGGACCAATGCCGGCGCGCACTCCAGGCCGGCGCGCGGGGGGTCAGCACCAGCAATCCAAAGCTCTGGCAATTCAATCCCAAGCAGTGCCGGAAAGAGGTGAACTCATGATCTCAACAGCATCTTCGTCAAGCCCAACCCCGGCGGACGCACGCGCCCCGAGCGCGAAGCCCACCGGTCACATCGTTTTCTGCTCGTTTCGCTGCTGCTCATCGTCAGCGGCAGCCTGCTGGCGCAGTGGCTCAACTCGGGAGCCGGCGCGGCCAGCGTCAAGGACGTCAAGATCTTCGGCAGCAACGGCTACGTCGTCAGCGCTTACCTGTACCAGCCGCCGACGGCCACGCCACGCACGCCGGCACCGGCGATCCTGGCCGCACACGGCCTCAACAACCAGAAAGACTACATGGCCAACACCGCCCTGGAGTTCGCGCGGCGCGGATTCGTGGTGCTGAACATGGACATGACTGGCCACGGCTACTCGAACGGCGCCAACGGCGAGAACGGCTACGATGGCCCCGATGCGCTGCGTTACCTGCGAGGGCTTCCCTTTGTCGACAAGACCAACATTGGCCTCATCGGCATGTCTCAGGGCGGCTTCGGACCGGTGACGGCCGCCGCCCAAGCCCTACCGGACGGCTACAGCTCCATCTTCTTCATGGAGTCGGAGTGCACTCCGCCCGGCGTCCCGCTGCTAGCCGCCTGCCAGGGCCTGAAGAACGTAGCCTTCAACATCGGCAAGGCCACCGAGTTGGGATTGATGGTGCTGGTGCCCAAGGGCGCTGACGCGCCCAACTCGCCGGTGCTCAAACCCTTCTTTGGGACCACCAGTCCGATTCAGCCCGGGCGGGTTTATGGCTCCATCGCCGACGGTTCGGCTCGCATTCTGTATCAGCCATATGAGACACACGAGGCTTCCACGGACACGACGGCTGCCATCGGCAACGCCATCGACTGGATGCAGCGGACGCTCAAAGGCAGCCGGCCACTGGCTCCGTCCGATCAAATCTGGCCCTGGAAGGTGCTGGGGTCCGGCGCCGCGCTTCTGGGCGCCTTTCTGTTCCTGTTCGCCTTCGGTGGATGGCTTCTGGAGCAGCCGCTGTTCCGGTCACTGGCCGAGCCAGCGCCACGATTCGCGGGTTTCACCGGCAGCGGTTGGTGGCTTGCCGCGCTGGTGACGACGGCTGTAGGACCGCTGCTGTATCTGTGGGCCTGGACGAGCGTCGGGCTCGGCGGCGGCTTCCTGGTGCCCAATACGCTCTGGCCCCAGACGTTCACCAACGTCTACATGGTCTGGGCGGCTGTGGTAGGCGTCATCACCATCATCCTCATCGGAGTCAACCATCTGGTGTTCACCGGCAAGAGTGGTGGCAACGGCGTGAGCTACGGGTTGACCTGGCAAGACGGCGGCGTCCGCTGGCCCACGATCTGGAAGTCGTTGGGGTTGGCTGCGGCCATTGTCGTGCCGTTGTACCTGGTGCTGCTGCTGATCAACAGCGTATGGCTGGTTGACTTCCGCTTCTGGGTCGCGTCGCTCATGCCGATGAACCCGGCGCGCTTCCAGTCGTTCCTGGGCTATCTGCTTCCATTCGCCCTGTTCTTCATCCCGGAGAGCATCGTCTTCGCGGGCTTTTTGCGCGTGCGGGGAGGTAAAGCAAGCCTGGGCTTGGAGATGCTCAGCAACGCGGTCATCCTGACGTTGGGTGCTCTCGTGTGGCTGCTGATTGCCTATCTGCCCATGCTCAACAACGGCACCAACACCTTCGGCAGCAGCGCTGGGGCTGGCCTGGGCGCCATCTACTACATTCCGCTCCTCATCTTCTGGCCGCTGGTCGCGTGCTTGTATACATACTTCTTCCGGAGGACTGGCCATATCTATACAGGCGCGTTCGTGGTGACGTTGTTCATGGTGTGGGTCCTGGCAGCGTTTGGCGATTTCGCCGTGACGCCCTGAACGGTGCGGCGCGACCTTAGCGCTCTACGCTCCGGCCAGTTCGACCTGCTGGTTATCGGCGGCGGCATCAACGGCGCGGGCGCCGCGCGTGATGCCGCCATGCGCGGCCTTCGCGTGGCGCTGGTAGAACAGGCAGACTTCGCGTCCGGCACCAGCAGCCGCTCATCCAAGCTGGTCCACGGTGGGGTCCGCTATTTGGAGCAGTTGGACTTCAAGCTGGTGCTGGAAGCCAGCCTGGAGCGGCGCATCCTGCTGCGCATTGCGCCGACTTTGGTCCGGCCACTGCCCTTCATCCTGCCGGTCTATCGGGCCGATCGGCGCGGCGCTCGGACCGTCCAGGCCGGCATGTGGTTGTACGACGCGCTGTCGCTGTTCCGAAACCAGCGCCACCGTATGCTGTCCGCCGGCGAAGCTCTGAGACTCGAGCCCAGCCTGAACCTGGAGGGTCTCCGCGGCGCCGCCCTCTATTACGATGCTCAGATGGACGACGCGCGCCTCTGCCTGGCGAACGTCATCTCGGCCAGCCAGCACGGCGCCGTTGTGGCCAATTACACGCGGGTCTCGCGGCTGGTGCGCCAGGGCGGGCGCACCGCCGGCGCCGAAGTGTGTGATGCGCTCGGCGGCGACTCCTTCGAGGTTCGGGCCAAACACGTTATCAATGCTGCAGGCCCCTGGCTGGACGATATTTGCGCGTTGGATGGGCCCGAGCCAGCCAAGCTTCGCGTCACCAAAGGCACCCATATCATCGTGCCGGCGCTCACCCAGAGCCACGCCATCACCATCCAGTCGTCGGACGAGCGCGTGGTTTTCGTCATTCCCTGGCATGGCTTCAGTCTCTTGGGCACGACCGATACCGACTATTCCGGCCGCCCGGAAGACGTTCGTCCGAATGGCCAAGAAGTCGACTTTCTGCTTTCGGAGGTGAAGCGCATCATCCCCGGCCACCGGCTCACGTCCGATGACGTGCTGGCGTCGTTTGCCGGTTTGCGGCCGCTCGTGCGCAGTGGGACTAGCGACTCCAGTCAGACACCGCGTGAGGAGCGCATCTACGAATCACCGTCGGGGCTGCTGTCGGTCGCCGGCGGAAAGTTCACTACCTACCGCTTGACGGCCAAGCGCGTCGTCGATCGCATTTCGCGGGCACCCTGCCGAACACACCTGGAGGCGCTGCCAGCCGCGGGACCGCCGCCGGACGACCTGGCGCTGGGTGCCAAATGGGCGGTTGATGAAGAGATGGCTCTCACAGTGGAGGATGTGCTGCGCCGCCGCCTGGGGCTGGCCCTCACTCCAGGTCAGGGCCTGTTAGAAGCTGAAACCGTAGCGAACATGATGGCGGAGCGCCTGGGTTGGGATCAGCTCGGACGCCAACGGCAGGTGGAAGCCTACAAGCGGTCGCTCTGGCTGGCCGGAGCCGTTGGGACTGATTAGCGCCGCACCCTAGCTCTAGCGCACGCCACAGGCCAGCCGACCGAACATCCTCGGCCAAGATCGGCTGCATTGACATCCGCTTGGAGGATTTCGGAATTGAGGCGCTCCTCCGGCGGCGAGCTGGTGTGGGGCGAGAAGAGCGCCTCGAAGTCAGGCCGCGCCAGCTCCAGCTGGGCAATGAACCGGTCGGTAAATGAGGCCAACGCTAAATCAGCCTCCGATCACGATAGGAGGCTGATTGAAGAGAATCAAGCGTCAAGCAAATATAGAACATTTGGCTAACTTTGGAGCGAGGTGGCACGCCGGCAGTTCAATGTGCGCTGAACACAATTGGGATCCGGACCACATCTCCTATCGTTCCCCCCACGACGTTCCATGGGTACGCGGCGGAGCGTCGCGCTATGCCGACGTCGGCGTCAAATTTCCCGACCCTGTGGCCTAAGGTATGCTGGGTCATCCACAGATACGGGTGCGCTCTATCGATAGGTGATGCCACAAGCAGGTCATCAGATTGGGTGATCTGATGACCGCCGACATCTATTAGGTGGACATAGGCATCAAAAAAGCCGGCCGACACGAGTGGTCGCCAGAGCAGATCGAGGACCGCGCCGCGCGAGGACTCTTGAACTCGGTATCCGACGAGGTCAAACGTGGGCTTCATGGTTCCGGATATTGCAATGAAGCGCTCAGACTCCCGCTGCGCGTCTGCGCGAGGCCAGAGAAATGAGTAATAGGCCGGATTTCCCGCGGGGTCGGTCGCATGGGGCAGGGCCTGCAAACCAGTCAGCATTTGGCCTAGGCTGCCCTTGATGGCCGCGTCTTTACTGAGAACATAGAGGGTACTACCACTGGGCTTTGACGCGATTGGTATCGCCTTGTTGATTTCGGAGAACCAGAGAAAGTGGCCGCTCCGTGGTACCAGTAACCGGATCGGATCAACCTCGGCCAGAGAAAGGAAAACATTCTGCTCCGACCTGGTATTGAGCAGCGCGGCCAGTGGAGTAGCGTTACCGTCTGACGCCCAATAGGAGCCCGCACTGTGCGCCCATTTGCCGAAGTACAAGGTGAAGGTCTGTGTGGACAGCCACACTACACTGGCCACCGCGAGGCCCATGGCAGGCCATCGCACCCTTTTGCCGATGGCGCCTGGCAGCCTGCGAAGGCCGTCAAACCCGAGCGCCGGAAAGACGAAGACGACGGGAGCAACGGCCAGTAATCTGGCCATGTCGGGCGCTCCCTCGGACAGAGCGGCCGGCAATCCCAAAACTACAAGCCAGAGAAGTAACCAGCGCGCATAGGAGGCAGTCTTTGAGCGAACTAGCGCAAGCAAGAGGCCAACTATGAAAAAAGCAGCGAAGAATGGCCCAAATATCGGGCGGCCCGGGATATTGGCTCGCCAACCTTCCGGGCCGTGCACAAAGAAGGCGCCGAAAGTTGCGGCCGCGGCCTCGAGTGGCGTTTGGTGAATGCCGTCGACCTGGGAAGCTGGGTTGAATGCTGAAACATCTTGCGGATGATGCAACACGGTGTACGAATGCAACAGCGTGTACACAGCCATTGGAGTGACGACGATCGTGGCTATCACCGCCGCGACCGCGATGAAGGGCCATCGCCTCTTCGTTCGCTTGAACTCAATGAGGCAAAGGACTGCCACGAGCACGGGAAGTAAGCGGGCCGATGGATAGGTGTACAACGACAGCCCCAGGCTGAGCCCGCCGCATGCTGACAGCCAGAGTCGTGGAGTCCGGCCGGTGAGGAGTCGCCACAGCACGTACATGGTGATGACGATCAGCGGCGGAAGCAAAACGACGCGGTCGCCGTACCGACCAAAGTTCACATACCAAAAGGAGAAAGCCAAAAGTGAGCTGGCCACTAGTGCGGGCCAAGGACCCGCCATCATCTGGATGAGCTTATAGGTCGCGGCGATCGTCAGCATACTCATCGCCGCCGCCGCCCAACCAAACAGAAACGGGTGTACGCCACTGAAAGCAAACAAGAAGGCCATGAAGTACATGTCCAGCGCTTCTCGGCCTTCTTGATGCGGAAAGAACGCTTGAGGGTGGCCGCTGAGTATCCGCAGCGCGTTCTCGCCATTTATTGCCAGGTCGCTATTGAGGCCAGGCGGTACCGTATCTAGTCGATAGAACCGAAAAAACGCTGCACCGAGCAAAATGACCGTCGAAGCAGCGATCAAGGTCAAACGGCCGGATGACAAGCGACTTGAGGCCGCGGTGGCTGCCTTCCCCATGCGGCTCACGATCTTCCCATGCCAGTTCTCACCGCACCAGTGGCAGGGTGGCGATCCGGTGGCCTGTACCGTCGCCACCCGCGAGTCGCGAGCATAACAGCGCCTCGATGGTGATGCGATCTCAGCCCTCTGCCGGCTCGGCGAAGCAGGAAACCGTTACTATGCAGGCATGTTGACTCGCCAATCGGCTCTGGTGGGCTGAGATGAGCATGCGGCTGGGACTCTACGCGCTCTCCATGGTGCCGGATGGCAGCGTGCGCGATGTGGTGGAGCTGGCACGGATCGCCGAGGATCTCGGCTTTGATGACGTGTGCCTGGGCGAGCACGTGGTAATGGCGGACGCGCTTCCGCCCTGGGTGAAGGGCGGCAGCTTCCCGCACAACTCAGGCGAGCGGTTCGTGGAGCCGATGACCACCTTCGCCGCCATGGCGATGGCCACCAGCCGCGTGCGGCTCGTAACCTGCGTTCTCATTGCCCCCCTGCGGCCGGCAGCGCTGCTGGCCAAGCAGGCCGCTACGCTGCACGAGCTGAGCAATGGCCGGCTGGTGCTGGGCGTGTCCGTGAGCTGGCTGGATCAGGAGTACGCGGCGCTGGGCGTGCCCTTCCAGGAGCGTGGCACCCGGCTGGACGACCTGGTGGGCGCCTGTCGGGCGCTGTGGGCGGGCGCGCCGGCATCGTTCAGCTCCGAATCAGTCAATTTCACGGACATCTACTGCAGCCCCCGGCCGGCCCACGTCGAAGACCTGCCCATCTGGTTCGGCGGGCAGTTCACGCCCCGCCTGGTGCGCCGCGTGGTGAACTGGGGGCAAGGGTTTTTGCCGCACGTCGGCGCAACCGACACCTGGGCATCCATTGGTGGGCAGGTGGGCCGCCTCAAGGCCGCCATGCAGCTGGTGGGGCGCGACCCCTCCACGCTTGAGGTGGGCGTCCGTTTCCCCTTGAGCGGCAAGCCCTTTGCCGAAGCCTTGGCCGAGGACATGGGCGCGATGACCGCCGCCGGCGTCACCCAGCTCTATTGCCCCATCCTCGGCCCCCGCACACTGGCCGAAGCCCGCCCCCGCATGGAAGCCATGGCCCGCGCCTTCCAGCAGTACCGTTAGCCGCGGCTGGTCAGCTGACAGGCAGGGGCAAGTCGGACGTGCGGAACAGCGCACTGAAGGGGAGGTTCGCCCTGGCCAGCTGCGCGTCGGCGCCCTCCTCGCGGTCCAGAACGCCCACCAGGTGGATCACTTGGGCGCCGGCCTCGCGGACCTTGGCCGCGGCGCGAATGGCCTGCGCGCCGGTGGTGAGCACATCCTCCAGCACCGTCACCCGTTCACCGGCACCCAGCTGGCCCTCGATCAGGCGCGAGGTGCCGTAGTCCTTCGCGTCCCTCCGCACAATAACCAGCGGCAGGTCCATCTCCATGGACACGGCGCCACCCAGCAGCACGGCACCCAGCTCCGGGCAGGCGAGCTTCTGCGTACCCGGCGGCACCAGCGCGGCCAGGGCCGGGCCCAACCGCCGCAAAATGGAAGGCTGGGTTTCGAAGAGGTACTTGTCGAAGTAGTAGTTCGATTGGCGGCCGGAGCTCAGGGTAAAGCTGCCGGTGAGGTAGGCGACCTCGACCATATCCGCCGCGAGCCGCTGCAACGCCTCTGTCAGTGCCATCCTCTGCCCTCGCTCGATTGTATGAGATCGCTGTGGCTGCACATGCGGATGGCGCTCACGCTCCTGATTCGGCCTGTTCGTACAATGGTGCCCATGGCGCATATCGTTGCCGGCTTCGCGACCTCCTTCAGCCCCCAGCTGCACGTTCCCGTGGAAATGTGGGCCGCCATGGGCCAGCGGGACAGTGGGGCGCGGGCACTGCTGGCGCCCGATGGCGCCAACCACACCTACGCCGAGCTTGAGGCTATGGCCGGCCCCGAGGTTGCACTGGGCCTGGACCCGGCCGAGCAGGCGCGGCGGCACGAGCAATGCCAGCAGCACCTGGCCGAGCTGGGCCGCCGCATCCGCGCCGCCCGCCTCGATGCTCTGATCGTCTTCACGGACGACGAGCACCGCCTGTTCGACGACGATCACTTTCCGGCCGTCTTCTGCTACACCGGGGAGAACGTTCCCTACGTGCCCAATCCGCTCACGGACAACACCCCTCCGCCGACGCGGGCGGCGGCCTGGGCCTATGGCCGCGAACCACAGCAGCTGCCCGGTGCGCCGGAGCTGGCCACCCACATCCTGGAGGCGCTGCCCGCCGCCGGGTACGATGTGAGCCGCTCCCGTGGACTGAAAGAGGGCGTGGGCATTGGGCACCACATCGGCTTTGTGAACACGCGCCTGCTCGAAGGCCAGCGCGTGCCGCTGTTCCCCATCCTGTTCAACGCCAGCTTCCCGCCCAACGTGCTTACCGCCGGGCGCTTCTTCGGCCTGGGGCAGGCGATCGGCGCCGCCGTCACTGGCTACCAGGCCGACCTTCGCGTGGGTGTGCTGGCCGTTGGCGGGTTCACCCATCCGGTGATCGATGAGGCGCTCGATCGGCGCCTGCTGCGTGCCTGCCAGGACCGCAACCAGGCCGAACTCGCCGCGCTGCCGGAAGGAAATCTGCGCGGCGGCAACGGGCAGGGCCGCGTGTGGATTGCCGTCGCCGGCGCGGTGGGCGATCTCAAGCCCACCTTCGGAGAGTACGTGCCGGCCTACCGGTCGGCTGGCGGTACGGGCTGTGGCATGGGCTTCGCCGCCTGGGCCTGAGCCATGTCGGAGTTGGCGGATCGCCTGCAGGCGGACATGACCGCGGCCCTCAAGGCGCGGGATGAGCTGCGCCTTTCCACGCTGCGTATGGTGCGGAGTGCGCTGCAGTACGCGCGCGTGGCCAAGCGAGCCGACCTTACCGAGGATGACGTGCTGGCCGTGCTGGCGCGCGAAGCCAAGCAGCGGCGCGAGTCGGCTGAAGAATTCACCAAGGGCAACCGGCCGGAGCTCGCGGCGAAGGAAGAGGCTGAAGGCCGCGTGATCGCCGAATATCTGCCGCGGCCTCTCAGCGACACGGAGATCGAGGCGCTGCTCACCGAAGCTGTTGGCGCCACGGGCGCTACCTCGCCCCAGGACCTGGGCAAGGTGATGAGCTGGCTGTCGAGCCGGGTAAAGGGGCGCGTGGATGGGCGCCGGCTCAGCGAGCTGGTGCGGCAGCGCCTTCAGTAGGGACCTCGACGCCAGCACCAAAGTCCCCAGGCGCTCGTCCTTTGCGCGGACAGTCTGCCCGGGAATGCGAACGAGCGTTCAGCCGAGTGTGCCGGTCACGGCCCGCAGCTCATCGCGCATGGTCAGAGCCGCGTGGCGGGGGCCATCCGGCCAGGTCGCGTGGATGATTCCGCGGGAGCTGTTCACAATGGCTCCGGACCCATCGGCCCGAAAGCTCGGCTTCGTATCCTCGGCGGTCGCTCCCTGTGCGCCGTAGCCAGGAACCAGAATCGTGGCCCGGGGCATGAGCTCGCGCGCGCGAGCGGCCTGCTCTGGCCAGGTGCCGCCTACAACGGCCTCGCAGTTCCAGGCATCCACCATGCGCGCCACGACCTCAAACACCTGCCCGCGATCCGTCTCCAGGTCCTGCAGCTCGCCGGAGGAGGGGTTCGAGGTCTTGACCAGCACAAACACGCCCTTGCCGTGATGCTCCGCCAAATCCAGAAAGGGGCGCACACCATCGCTGCCAAGGTAGGCGTTGACCGTCAGCGCATCGGCATCGAACGGGCCCTGTGGGTGCAGAAACGCCTGGGCGTAGGCTTCGGCCGTTGAACCCATGTCGCCCCGCTTGGCATCCAGCAGTGTGAGCAGGCCCTTGTCGCGCGCGTAGTCGACGGTCTCGCGCAGCGCCTGGAAGCCCTCGGCGCCATACAGCTCATAGAACGCCAGCTGCGGCTTGACGGCCACGCATAGGTCCTCCACGGCATCGATGATGGCGCGGTTGAAGGCCGCCACGGCCTCCCCGGGACGTAGACGTTGGAACTCTTCTGGCAATTTCTCGAAGCGCGGGTCCAGCCCCACCACCACGCAGCTTTGCTTGCGCTGCTGCTCGGCAGCCAGCCGGTCCCGAAAGGCAATCACCGTCGCTGGACATGCTAGCAAACGGACCCCAGGCTGCTGGTAACCTTTCAGCCGTGATTCGCCGCGGCCAGAGGGCGCTGGCATGATCCCCATTCGCGACCTGAACCCCACGCGCACGTTTCCCTTTTTCACGGTGCTGCTCATCGTGGCTAACGCGCTTGTGTTCGCGTACGAGCTCGGCCAGCGGGCTATCTCCAGCAGCGCGATCGACCGCTTTTACACCATCTACGGACTCATTCCCTGCCGCGTCAGCAACAGCTGCTCGCCAGCTGTGCTGGGGCAACTGCAGGCACTGCACGATCCCGTGAGTCCGGCCGCCAGCCTGTTCACCTCCATGTTCGTCCATGGCGGCTGGCTGCACATCGCCGGGAACATGCTCTTCCTGTGGATTTTCGGCAACAACGTAGAAGACCTCATGGGCCACGCGCGTTACGCCATCTTCTACTTCGTCTGCGGGCTCATCGCTACCTTCGCGCAGATCGGCTTTGACCCGACCTCCACCGTACCCAGCATCGGCGCCAGTGGGGCTATCGCTGGGGTGCTGGGCGCGTATTTCGTCATCTATCCCAGGGTGCCCGTGGATACCGCCATCTTCGTGCTGTTTGTTTTCTTCGTACGGCTGCCCGCCTGGCTGGTGCTGGGCTTTTGGATCGCGCTGCAGTTCTTCAACGGTGTTGCCGCTGTGGGCGCGCCGAACGTGGGTGGCGTGGCCACCTTCGCTCACATCGGTGGGTTCCTGGCGGGCATGGTGCTGGTGTTCCTTTTCCGCCGCCGGCCGCCACCGAAGCTCACGCTGCCGATGGTGGTCTAGGCCTGGCGGTGCCCGGCGAGCCACACGGGACGGCCACTGCCGCTGCCAGCGGTGCGCCGAGCCCGCTGCAATCAGCGGCCGAGGCGGTAGGGGTAACCCTCAGCAGTCCCCAGCTGGCGCTGTTCAAGCGCTTCCGCGACGTCCTGCTGGAATGGAACGCGCGTGTCAACCTCACTGCCATTCGCGACCCCGCTGAGATGGAGGTGAAGCACTTTGCGGACTGCCTGGCCTGCTTGAAGGCTGATCTGCCGGAACAGGCGCGGCTGCTAGACGTGGGCAGCGGCGCCGGACTGCCCGGGATCGCCCTGGCCATCGCCCGACCGGACCTGCACGTCACGCTGCTGGAAGCCACGGCCAAGAAGGCTGCCTTTCTGCGCCACGCCGGCACGACACTGGGGTTGTCCCTCAGCGTGGCCGCGCAACGGGCCGAAGAGCACGGCGAACGCGAGGCCTATGGAGTGGTGGTGGCTCGGGCGGTGGCCGCGCTGCCCGCGCTGCTGGAGCTGACGCTGCCCTTCTGCGCCACGGGAGGTCGCGTGCTGGCCATGAAGAAGGGTGCAGGTGTCGCCACCGAGATCGCCCAGTCGCGAGTGGCGCTGCGACTACTGGGTGGCCAGCTGGAGCCGCCGCTCAGCTACGAGCTGGCCGGCGAGCCCCGCCAGATCCTCGTCATCCGCAAAGTGCGCTCTACGCCAGCGGAGTACCCGCGCCGCCCAGGCCTGCCCGCGAAGCGGCCGCTGGGCAGCTGAAGGGTGAAGGGATGAGGGAAGGATTGAAAGGGCCAGCAACGGAGCGATTCGATGCACCGCGGGGAGGTGCCAGCGGTAGCGCTCGTCAGCTTCTGAGGGGTAGACGTGGCTCGGTCAATCCCCTGGATCCTCGCCGGTTCCCGATGCCAGCGCCTGGCGCACATTGAGGGCAAACTGCCGAGCTTGCTCCTGAATCACTAAGGCGATGGCATTGTTCACGAGCGAGCGGCCCAGGCCCTGCGCTTCGGCGGTGATGGTGTAGGTAACCTGGGTTGAACCGTTGGCCAGCGGAACAAGATCGATGCTGCCGCGCGTGGTGAGCTCGCGGCCCCGGGCGATGAACGCGCCGTGCGTGGGCGGGTCGAACTCCACCGACTCCGCCTGCATCTCCAGCAGCCGCGAGAAGGGCCCCAGTTCAGCCCGGACCTGCCACACCGAGTGCCGCTCGTCCAACTCGCGCACGTCCAAACAGCCCGGCACACAGCGGCCCACGTGCCCCATGCTGCTCAGGAACTTCCAGGCCGCATCTATCGGCACGCCAACGGTGAACACGGCTTTCCCCTGAGGCATCTCCTCGAATCGTAGTGGAGTTCAGCCAGCATCGCGTCGAGCCGGCTCATTGAGGGCTGAGTATCCTTGTAGCCGAACGTGAAACCAGCGCCACAGGAGTGCCCCGGCCGGTTCCTCCGGGCGTGCCGGCGAGAAGCGGTCGACAGCACGCCGGTGTGGTTCATGCGGCAGGCGGGGCGGTCGCTCCCGGAGTACCGAAAGATCCGCGAGAAGCACGACCTCGTGGCCATTACCCAGCAGCCGGAGTTGTGCGCCGAGGTCACGCTGCAGCCGGTGCGCCGCCTTGGCGTGGACGCCGCCATCCTGTTCGCGGACATCATGACCCCGCTGTTGGGCGTTGGCCTGGACGTGCGCCTCGTGGAAAACGTTGGCCCCGTGCTGGATCAGCCCATCAGCCGCGCCGAGGACATGGAACGGCTGCGCCCGCTGGAGCCGGAGCAGGATGTGCCCTATGTACTGCGGACGCTGCACCTGCTGCGAACCATGCTGCCGCCGGAGGTGGGGCTCATCGGCTTTGCCGGAGCGCCTTTCACACTTGCCAGCTACCTGGTTGAGGGGCGCCCCTCACGGACCTATGCTCGCACCAAGCAGCTCATGTACAGCGCGCCCGCGCTGTGGGCGGAGCTGATGAACCGGCTGGCGGGCATTGTCTCGACCTACTTGACGGCACAGGTGCAAGCGGGCGCGCAAGCGGTGCAGTTGTTCGATAGTTGGGCTGGCTGTCTCTCCGTGGACGATTACCGCGCCTACGTGCTGCCTTACTCCGCCAATATCCTGCGCGCGGTGGCGGACGCGGGTGTGCCATCGATCCACTTCGGCACCGGTACGTCTGCCATGTTGGAAGCCATGCGCGAGGCTGGAGGCGACGTCATCGGAGTCGACTGGCGCATTCCGCTGGACGTTGCCTGGCAGCGCATCGGCTATGACCGAGGCGTCCAGGGCAACCTGGATCCCCTGGCGCTCCTGGCGCCTTGGGAGGTTCTTGCGAACGCGTGCCGGCGCGTGCTCACACAGGGCCAGGGCCGTGCCGGGCACGTGTTCAACCTGGGCCACGGCGTGGACCCCAGCACCTCGCCGGATACGCTGGCGCGCGTGGTGCGCCTGGTGCACGGGGAAGACGCTTGATCGGCGTGCTGCTCATGGCCTACGGCACGCCCCGGACGCTGGAAGAAGTGGAGCCGTTCTACGTGAACATCCGCGGCGGCCGCCAGCCCGCGCCGGAGCTTATCGCGAACCTGCGCCGCCGCTATGAGGCAGTGGGCGGCCACACCCCGTTGCTGGAGATAACGACCGGCCAGGCGGAGGATCTCGCCGCGGCGCTGGGGGGCCAGTATCGCGTGTTCACCGGCATGAAGCACTGGCACCCGTTCATCGAAGAGGCAGTGCGGCAGATGGCCGAGGCGGGCATCGCGCGCGCCGTCGCGCTGGCCCTCGCGCCGCATTATTCCGCCTTGAGCATTGGCGGCTACTTCGCCGCGATCGACGAGGCGCAGGCCAAGCTGGGCAGCGCGATTGCCTTTGAGCGCGTGAAGAGCTGGCATCTCCAGCCCGCCTATCTGGCGGCAGTGGCTGAGCACACGCGGCAAGCGAGCCAGGGCTTCGAGCCCGAAGTGCTCGTCTTCACCGCGCACAGTCTGCCACGGCGCATCCTCGAGCAGCACGATCCTTACGTAGATCAGCTGCAGGAAACCTGCCGCGCCCTGGCCGAGCGGCTGGGCGGGCCACGCTGGCAGTTCGCCTTCCAGAGCGCCGGCGCCACGGGCGACGCCTGGCTGGGCCCAGACATTCTCCAAACCATCGAGGCGCTGGCGAATGACGGCGTGCAGCGGGTGCTGGCCGCCCCAGTCGGTTTCATTGCGGACCACCTCGAGATCCTGTATGACCTGGACGTCCAGGCGCGGCAGCACGCCCGCGAACGGGGTATCGAGCTGCGGCGCATCGCGTCGCTCAATCGCGACCCAGGCCTCATTGCCGCGCTGGCCGATGCCGTCCATCAGGGCGACCAAGGCCGGGGGTAGGTTAGCGCTACGGATCACCACCCGGTCGCCCGCAATGCCTCCTGATCCACCGGCGGCAGGCCACGCCCCGCCCCCGGGCGATGCGCCGCGCCCGCCTGGGCCGCGCACCACCTGCCGGGGTTGCCGCCACTATTACGTCACCTGGGACCCACACCTGCCGCACGGCTGCCACTTCATGAACTTCAAGTCCAGGCAGCACCCTGCCCTGGTGGTCTACCAAGCCTCGGGCATAGAGTGCCAGGCCTTCCAGGCCCGAGGCGGATAGGTTGCCTGGCCGGCTGTGCCCAGGGCGGCGGTTGGCGCCGCGGCGCAACTCCGCGTGAAGCAGCAGCGCGCTGCCAGGATATGCCGTTTTCCCCGAGGCGTTGCGTAGTCGGCTGGTGCGCCCGATTCAGGCTCCTGAAACAGCAGCTCATCGCCGCCGGAGGCGTCCATGTTTCGTCCGCGGGCGAGCTGGGCGTGCCGCGGGCCCTATTCGGTTGTGGGAGCGCGGCGAGGCGCCGGCGTGGGTGGGCCAATCCACACCGTTTGCAGATTCACAAATTCGCGGATGCCGTAGGCGGACAGCTCGCGGCCGTAGCCACTGTGCTTCACGCCGCCGAAGGGCAGCCCCGGCTCGGACGCCGTCATGCCGTTGATGAACAGCGCGCCGCATTCCAAGCTTTTGGCCAGCTCGCGAGCGCGATCGATGTCGCGCGTCCAGAGGTTCCCGCCCAACCCGTAGTCGGAATTGTTGGCCAGCTCCACCGCGTGGCCGGCATCGCGGGCGATCACCATCGCCGCGGCGGGGCCAAAAGTCTCCTCATCGAACGCCGGCATACCCGGCTCCACTCCGGTGAGGATTGTGGGCTCGTAAAATGCCCCAGGCCCAGGCACGCAGTGGCCGCCGAGGGCGAGCGTGGCACCCGCCGAAACCGACTCCTGAACTTGTCGCTCCAACGCATCACGTAAGTCCGCCCGGGCCAGCGGACCCACCTGCACCGCGCGGTCGAGGGGATCGCCCACCCGCAACGCCCGTACCCCCGTGGTGAACGCCTGAAGGAACTGGTCGGCGATGCGCTCCGCCAGGATGAAGCGTTTGGCGGCGATGCAGCTCTGGCCACAGTTCTGATAGCGTGCCCGCACCCCAACCGCCGCGGCGGCCTCAATGTCTGCGTCTTCCAGCACAATAAAGGCATCGGAGCCGCCCAACTCCAGCACGTGCTTCTTGATCTGCCGGCCGCTGGCCGCCGCCGCCGCGCTCCCGGCCTGGGTGCTGCCGGTGAGGGTCACCGCGGCGATGCGCGGGTCGCCGATGAGCTCGGCAGTTTCGGCCCCGGGCAGCAGCAACGTACGAAAAATGCCGTGTGGGAACCCGGCGTCAACGAAGGCGCGTTCCACCTCCAGCGCGCAGCGACTCACGTTGGAGGCGTGCTTGAGTACGGCGGTATTGCCGGCCATGAGCGCCGGCGCGGCAAAGCGAAAGACCTGCCAGTAAGGGAAATTCCAGGGCATGATCGCCAGCACGACGCCCAGCGGCCGGCAGCCGACGTAGCTCTCGGACGCGGTAGAGGGCAATTGCTGGTCCGCCAGATAGCCTTCGGCGTGCTGGGCGAAGAAGTCGCAGCACCAGGCGCACTTCTCTACTTCGGCCTCGGCTTCCAGGATGCTCTTGCCCATCTCCAGCGTGGCCGTTCGCGCCAGCTCTGCTTTGCGGCTGCGCAGCACCTTGGCCAGTGCTGTCAGCCGCTCGCTGCGAGCCGCGAACGTTTCCTGCCGCCAGTGCAGGTAGGCTTCTCGAGCTTCATCCAGCAGCGCGTGCACGTGCTCCGGCCGAAAGGGTGCGAACGCTTCCAACTGTTGCCCCGTAGCGGGATTGATCGATTCGATGGCCATTTCCGAAACCCCCACGAACGTGGTGATCAGTGCACCACCGAGCCAGAGCCCAACCGTCGCCCGACCGGACGCACAGCTGGTGCACCTGGCATCAGCTTATCGCTCGGAGGCACAGGTGCTGGCCTCAGCGCGCCGGTGGCCAGCCTCGCCGCCGCCGGCCTGCTGGCCAGCATGTACCCGACAAATCATCTCGCAGTACGATCAACCGGAAGCTATGCTTCCAGGCTGGTAAGGAGAGTGCGCCGCCATGTTGACTGCTGAAGAGAACGAGCTGCTCACCCGGGTGGGGCCGGGCACGCCCATGGGCGAGCTCTTTCGGCGCTTCTGGCTGCCCATCTTCCTGGCTCAAGAGCTGCCCGAGGCCGACGGCCCGCCCATTCGCACGCGCATCCTGGGCGAGGATCTGGTCGCCTTTCGGGACACGAACGGCACGGTTGGCATCGTGGGCGCGTTCTGCCCGCACCGCCGCGCACCCCTGTTCTTCGGTCGCAATGAGGAGTGCGGGCTGCGATGCGTGTATCACGGCTGGAAGTTCGATGCCTCAGGCGCGTGTGTGGACATGCCCAGCGAGCCGGCCGAGAGCAACTTCAAAGACAAGGTCTCGGTGAAGGCCTACCCAACAACGGAATTGGGTGGCGTGGTCTGGGTGTACATGGGTCCACCGGATCTGCGCCCTTCCAGCCCTCCACGGCTGGGGTGGACCGAGCCGGGGCTGGCACGCCGCAGCGCCGTAAAGTGGTTTCAGGAGTGCAACTGGCTGCAAGGCGTAGAGGGCGATATCGATACGGCGCACATCTCCTACCTGCACGGGCGGCGACCTCAGCCGGGTGATGCCCACCAAGCCGGCGGGCCACCCAGCCGCGACGGGCAGCCCAAGCTCACCGCGCTGGATACGGATTACGGCATGGTCTACGGCGGCCGGCGCCGCACGGAAAGCGGCGACTTCTACTGGCGCGTCACGCAGTGGATGCTGCCCATGTACTCCTCCATCCCGCAGGGCCCGGGCGCACAGACCGGCTGGATCCCCGTGGACGACCACCACTGCATCCGCTACAACTTCGGCTGGAATCCGGATCCCAACGCCGCGGCTGCCCCGCCGGTGCAGAGCTTCGACCCCAAGATCGTGCAGGTGCCGGGTGAGTGGGGGACGTTTACCTTCCCCGACGGTGGCGTCATAGACACTTATCTGCCGGCCGAGAACAAGCGCAACCTGTATAACCGCGACCTGGCCCTCATGCGCGGCGGCCACTATACCGGCATCATCAGCATCCCCAACCAGGACCGCGCCATGACGGAGGGCATGAGCTACGTGTGCGACCGATCGCAGGAGCATCTCGGCACGACGGATATCGCGGTCATTGCCGCTCGGCGGCGCTTGCTGGCCCTGGTGCGGGATCTGCAGAACGGCCAGGAGCCATACGCGGCTAGCCATCCGGAGATCTTCAAGCCGCGGGCGCTGGGCATTGTGTCCAACGAGTCAGACCTGCAGAGTCTGCTCACGAACCACATCAACGAGGTGCAGATGACCGGCCTAGCCTGGCGCTGAGGCGGCTGCTGCCCAACGCCAGCCCAGCCGACGCTGACTCGGCATGCCGCGCTGAGGGCGGGTGCCTCACGCACGGCGCTGCTTGTCCGGCCCAAACAGCGGCCACACCCGCGCGCACCGACAAGGAGACCACGTAAGCCCACATGATCCGACTGCTCAAGCTCATCCGACCCTACCGCACGGAGATCGCCATCGTGCTGGTCCTGGCGTTCTTCCAGGCGCTGGCCAACCTGCTGCTGCCACGCCTCATGGCGGACATTGTGGATACCGGCATCGTGAAGGGCGACACCGGCTACATATTGCGCGAGGGCGCGCTGATGATCCTCATCACCATCTGCGGCACGGCCTGCGCCATCAGCGGCAGCTTCTTCGCGGCGAAGGTATCCATCGGCTTTGGGCGCATCATCCGCGGCCGCATCTTCAACCACGTCGAGCAATTTTCACTGCATGAGTTCGACACGTTCAGCACCGCCTCGCTCATTACTCGGACGACCAACGACACCACCCAGGTGCAGCAGGTGCTGGTGCTCATGCTGAGCATGCTGGTGACCGCCCCCATGATGGCCGTGGGCGGCGTGATCCTGGCTCTCGCGCAGGATCGCAAGCTGGGGTGGGTGATCGTGGCCGTGGTGCCCGTGGTCGCCACCATCTTCATCCTCATCATGCGTCAGGCGATCCCGTTGTTCCAGGTCATGCAGGTGAAGCTGGACAAACTGAACCTGGTGCTGGACGAGGGGCTGAGCGGGGTGCGCGTGATCCGCGCGTTCGACCGCTCGGCGCACGAGCATCAGCGTTTCGACGTCGCCAACCAGGATGTGACGAATACAGCCATCGCGGTGAACCGCATCGTGGCCTTCCTCATGCCCTCGATGATGCTCACCCTCAATTTCACCAGCCTAGCCATCATGTGGTTCGGCAGCATCCGCATCGATCACGGCCACATGGGCGTGGGTTCGCTGGTCGCCTTCCTGCAGTACGCCATGCAGATTCTGTTCGCCATCCTGATGGTGGCCGTCATGTTCGTCATGCTGCCGCGTGCCGCCGCCTCCGCAACGCGCATCAACGAAGTGCTGGACGTTGCGCCCGAGATCAACGACGCCGAAGAGCCGCGCGCGCCAACCGGCCGCCGCGGCTATGTGGAGTTCGACCATGTGACCTTCCGCTATCCTGGCGCGGAGGAGCCGGCGCTGTCCGACATCTCCTTTCGCGCCAGTCCTGGCGAGGTGACGGCCATCATCGGCGGCACAGGCTCCGGCAAGTCCACCCTCATCAGCCTCATCCCCCGCTTTTACGACGTGGCCAGCGGCCGCGTGCTGGTGGACGGGCTGGACGTGCGGGATATGCGCCAGGCCGAACTGCGGGAAAAGATCGGCTTTGTGCCGCAGAAGGCGGTGCTCTTCTCCGGCACGATCCACGAGAACATCCGCTATGGCAACGACGAAGCCTCCGAGGAGGACATCTGGCAGGCCGCCAGCACGGCTCAGGCCGTGGAGTTCGTGGAGCACATGCCCCAGGCGTTCGAATCCGTCATCGCTCAGGGTGGCATCAACCTCTCGGGCGGCCAAAAGCAGCGGCTGTCCATTGCTCGTGCGCTGGTGCGCCGGCCGGAGATATACATCTTTGACGACAGCTTCTCCGCGCTCGATTTCGCCACCGATGCGCGCCTGCGCGCCGCGCTGAAGCACGAAACCGTGGGGGCTACGGTGCTGATCGTGGCCCAGCGTGTGGGCACCGTGATGGACGCGGACCGCATCCTGGTGCTGGACGAGGGGCGGCTGGCCGGTATCGGTACGCACCGCGAACTGATGGAGAGCAGCAAGGTCTATCGGGAGATCGCGTCCTCCCAGCTGTCGTTGGAAGAGTTGGCCTCGTGATCTCGGGCGCCGCGCGCGGCGGCGGGCAGGGCGGGCCCATGGGCATGCGTGGCATGGGCATGGGCATGTCCACCGAGCGCGCCAGGGACTTCAAGGGCACGCTGCTCCGCCTGCTCACGTACTTTGCGCCGCTCAAGATGCAGATGCTGGCGGTGATCGGGGCGGCAGCCATCGGCACCGTGTTCAACGTGGTGGGCCCGAAGCTGTTGGGGCTGGTGACCACCAAGCTTTTTCGCGGGGTGATCCTCAAGGGCGCCGGCCTGGGCGGCGTGGATTTCCGGTACATCAGCCACGTGCTCATCATCCTCATGTTCCTGTACCTGATCAGCGCTTGCTTCCAGTACGTGCAGCAGTACCTCATGGCGTACGTGGCGCAAACCACGGTGTACGCCATGCGACGCGCGGTGGAGGAGAAGTTCGAGCGCTTGCCGCTGCGATTCTTCGACGCTCGCACGCACGGCGAGATCATGAGCCGCGTGGTGAACGACCTGGACAACATCAGCAGCACGCTGCAGCAGAACCTCACTCAGCTCATCACCTCCACAGTCACGCTGGTGGGCGTGATCGCGCTCATGCTCACCATCAGCCCGCTGCTCACGCTGGTCGTCCTCTTGACCCTGCCCATGAGCTTCGTGGCCGTCACCACCATCGCTAAGCGGTCGCAGGGCTATTTCATCGCCCAGCAGCGGGCGCTGGGCCAGCTGAACGGCCACGTGGAGGAGATGTACACCGGCCACAAGATTGTCAAGGCATTTGGTCGCGAGCAAGCCTCTGTCACGACGTTCGGCGAGCTGAACGACCGGTACTTTGAGGCGGGCTGGCGGGCGCAGTTCGTGACCGGCATGATCATGCCGCTCATGACTCTGGCGGGGAACGTGGGCTACGCGCTGGTGGCGGTCTTCGGTGGCATTCTGGTCATTCGGCGTTCCATCGCCATTGGGGATGTGCAAGCGTTCATCCAGTACGCACGCCAGTTCTCCCAGCCAATTACCCAGCTCAGTAGCGTGGCCAACGCGATTCAGCTCACCATTGCCTCGGCCGAGCGCGTGTTCGAGCTGCTGGATGAGCCGGAGGAGGTGCCCGATGCGGAAGGTGCCCGAACCATCGAGCAGCCGCGGGGCGTGGTGCGCTTCGCGGACGTGGACTTCGGCTACAGCGCGGACGCGCCGCTCATCGAGCAGATGAACATCAGCGTGGAGTCGGGCCAGACGATAGCGATTGTGGGCCCCACAGGAGCCGGCAAAACCACGCTGGTCAACCTGCTGATGCGCTTTTACGATGTGCGAGGCGGGAGCATCCTGGTAGATGGGATCGATGTGCGCGAGATTCGCCGCGGGAGCTTGCGGCGGATGTTCGGCATGGTGCTGCAGGACACCTGGCTCTTCTCGGGAACCATCGCCGAGAACATTGGCTATGGGCGGCAGGGCGCAGCGCGGGAGGAGATCGTCCACGCTGCCCGCGCGGCCCAGGCGGACCACTTCATCCGCACGCTGCCGGAGAGTTATGAGACGGTGTTGAACGAGGAGGCGACGAACCTCTCGCAGGGGCAAAAGCAGCTGCTCACCATCGCCCGCGCGTTCCTGGCAGACCCAGCAATCCTCATCCTGGACGAGGCCACCAGCAGTGTAGATACGCGCACCGAGGTGCTGATCCAGCAGGCCATGCGCGACCTGATGCAGGGTCGCACCAGCTTTGTTATCGCGCATCGCCTGTCCACTATCCGCGACGCGGGCCTCATCCTGGTGATGAACCATGGCTCGATCGTGGAGAAGGGCACGCATGAGGAGCTCCTCGCCCGCCACGGCTTCTACGCCGATCTGTACAACAGCCAGTTCACCGGCCGCGCCCTCGAAGAAGCTGGCGTATAAGGCGCTACCCGCGAATCACCCGGTTTTCGAATTCCTCTCCGGCTGGAAGAGGCAAGGTGAGGGTGCTACCGCCGTTTGCGGAGGTCTGAGGCGACAGATCTGGAGTGGTGGTTGTTGGATGGACGGACAGAACCTCCTATCCCGCCAGCTGCAGAGGCGGGCTGAGCCAAGCGAAACGCGACGAAACTGGGGACTCGAAGCCACTTCGACAAGCTCTGATAGAATGTTTGTTCAATATGACAAGCTGCCCGGCAGCGACGGGGTATGGCAGGAGGGCTGTCTTTCGTAACATTTCGGCGTTCCCTTCGTTCCTCACTGCATGCTCGACGCCATGGCCCTGAACGGGGTCAAGCTGGCCGTCACCTCGGACGAGAAGGCGGATCGCGTCGGCGATCTGGTGGATCGGTCCTCCAAAGGCAGCGGCGAGGCGTTTGGACAGCTCTATCAGCTGTACGTCGACCGCATCTACAACTACATCTACTACAAGACCGGGCACTCGGTGGACGCCGAAGACCTGACAGAGCAAGTGTTTATCAAAGCCTGGGAGGCTATCGGCCGCTTCCGTCCGGAGGGCAAGCCCTTCGCCGCCTGGCTCTTCAAAGTGGCCCGCAACGTGGTGATCGACCACTATCGCACGCGCAAGAGCAATACGGACCTGTCCGAGGTCATGGCCGCTGCCGCCGCTGATGGCGACCCTGAAGATGCCGCGCAGAAGCAGGCCACGCGCCAGCTGCTGATGAGCGCCGTGCGCCGGCTGACCGACGAGCAGCAGCAGGTGATTCTGCTGAAGTTCATCGACGGCATGGATAACGCGGAGATCAGCGCCACGATGGGCAAAAAGGAGGGCGCCATCCGCGCCCTGCAATACCGTGCCCTGCTGGCGCTGCAGCGCATCCTGCAGGATGAGCAGTATGGCCTCAGCCGGCCCAGCCGCCGAGCCTGAGCGGAGACCCACGGCCGCGCATGCACTGCCTCGCCATCGCTTCGACCAGCCCACACCATGTCCCTGGGGGGATACGTGGCCAAGCCTGAGGACATCATGGCCAGGGTGCTCAGCGGCGAGCTGAGCCGGGAAGACGCCGTGCGCCGTCACCCGGAAATGGAAGACCGGCTGTTGCTGATCACCGAGCTGGCCGATCAGCTGACCGGCTTGCCGCGCGAAGCGCCCAGCGCCGAGTTCCGGAACGCCGCGCGTCTGCGCCTCATGCGCCACGTGCAGGCCACGCGGCGGCGCACCCAATGGCAGGCGCTGCTGGACCGGCTGGCGAATCTGCCCGCCTGGAGCACTCGCCTCGCTGCCGGCCTGGCCGTGGGTGGCAGCCTGACCCTGAGCCTGGGTATAGCCTCCGGAGGCGCCTTGCCGGACAGCCGGTTGTACGGCGTAAAGCTGGCAGTCAATCGGCTGCAGCTGGCCTTCGCGGTGGGCGACAACGCCCGTGCCGGGGCCTACCTTCACGTGGCCGATCAGCGCGCCAACGAGCTGGCACAGTCCGCCAGCACGGTGGACGCGACCGCCCTTGCCACACTGGTAGCCCGTTACGGTACGGCGCTCGGCGATCTGGGGGCCACCGTCCAGCACATGCAAGCGCCTCCCCCAGCACTCGTGGCCAGGGTGCGCACGCAGCTGGCCAGCCAGGCTACTGAGCTGGAAGCGCAGGCGATTGTGGCCTCCTCTCATCCTGCGGTGCAACAGGCCCTCACCCAGGCGGAAATCGTGGCCTCCAACGCCGCGGATGACGTGGTGATTGTGGCCGAATCGCACCACACCGCTGGCCCGGCCGATATTCGCCTGGCGGCGAACCCCGCCGCCGTGGCTACCGCGGTGGCCGAGATGCAGGCATCCAGCCCGGCCGCACCCACTGGCTCCGCTGGTGGGGATAGCCTGGCCACGCTGACGAGCCTCTACGACCGCGCCTGGAATGAGATTTCCGCTGCGCCCTTCATGGGCCATGACGTGCGCCTCGAATTAGAGCAGGCCATTACCAGCGCCAAACAGAGCACGCAGGCGGGTCAGGTGGCCGAAGCTCAGGCCAGCTTGCGGTCCGCCAGCGTCATACTTGGCGCCGCGGTGAGCCACAGTCAGGCTACCCAGTACACCGCCGCACGGCTGCAAGCAGCCTTCAGCAACATCGCGACCGCGCTCAACGACTACCGGCCGGCGTGATCGGCCATCGCCGCGCTCTAGCCGTAAATCGCTAACCGCTCCTGGCGAAATTGGCCTCCCAGGCGCTTGCTCAACTCCTCGAACATCTCCATATCGCTCTCGGCCACGAAGGTCACGGCCGTTCCACGCTTGCCAATGCGGGCAGTGCGGCCGACGCGATGGATATACGTATCGAAGTCCTCGGGCATGTCGTAGTTGATGACGTGCGACACATCCGGGATATCCAGGCCGCGGGAGGCGACGTTGGTGGCCACGAGCATGCGCACGCTGCCATCCACAAAGCGATTGAGCGCGCGCTGCCTTTCCTGCTGGCTCATGCCGCCGTGCAGTGCTGCCACAGAGTAACGGTGGCGCTGAAGCAGCATCTCCAAGCGATCCACGCCCCGTTGGGTGCGGCGGAACACCAGCAGGCTCGGCCAGCTGTTCATGTCCAGCAGCTCGCATAGACCATCGAACTTGTCGCGCTCGGCCACCTCGTAGTAGAGCTGCTCCACCGTATCGACCGTTGGCAGCTTGGTCTCGATCCGAATCCACCGCGGATCCTTCAAATAGCGGTAGATGAGGTCGTGAATGTTCGGCGGAATGGTCGCCGAGAACAGCGCCGTTTGCCGGCTGGGGGGCGTGAAGCGCAGCAGCCGCTCGATGTCCGGCTGAAAGCCCATGTCCAGCATGCGATCCGCCTCGTCCAGCACCACGAGACGCACGTCGCGCAGGCTCAAGGTGCCGCGCTCAAGATGATCCAGCAGGCGCCCGGGCGTGCCCACGACCGCCTGCGCGCCATGGCCGATGCCCTGCATTTGCCGGTCGTATCCGACCCCGCCATACACGGCCACGGGGTGAATGCGGCGGTACCTGCCAAGTCGCTCCAGTTCGGTAGTCACCTGCTCTGCCAGCTCGCGCGTAGGCACCACTACGAGGGCCTGGGCGGCGGCGAGTTGTGGATCGATCAGTTCCAGCATGGGTAAACCAAACGCACCGGTCTTGCCGCTGCCGGTTTGGGCCTGCCCCACGAGATCCACGCCGGACCGCAGCACCGGCGCAGCCTGCTCCTGGATTGGCGTTGGGCTCGTCCAGCCAGCATCGGCAACGGCTTGTTCGAGCTCGGGCAAATCTGAGAAGACGCCGGGGCCCGCCTTTATGGGAAAGAGGAGCGGCTCGCGAGGCGCATCGATCGCGGCCGCGCCGCTGGCGGTGCCGCCACGACGCCGGCGGCGCTTGCGAGGTGGGCGCTCCGGCTGAGCCTCGCCGAGGGCCCGGGGGGTTTCGGCTCGGGCCAGCGCCCCTTCGGATCTCGGCCGTCCGCCTTGGGAACGCGGCTGCGCCGTGTGGCGTGGCACGTGGGCGGGGCGGCGGTCGATGCTGGTAAGCGTGGGAGCCGCGGCTTGGGCCGGAGCGGGTTCACGCGTGGGGGTGGGTGACGATTGCGGCAGCGCCGGTTGGCCGGGCTGCCGACGACGGAACAAAAAGGCGAGCGGATTCATACGCGCTGTGTCAGTGAAACTCCTTGGAGGCGCAGAAAAACCGCGCAAACTGCCGTAGCGGCAGTGAGGGGTGGATGCAGCGGCGCCAGATTCAAAATATCGAACGCATCCTCCCTCAGTCTATCATGGTGGTTACGTTAAGTCCGCGACAGGAGCCGGCTATGGCTGTTCCTTCCCTCGAAGCTTTGCCCGGCAGCCGCTACGCGGTGCTGGCCGACGCCCACATTCATCCGGGGCAGACGCCCCCTTTCCCCGAAGGGTTGGCCGCCGCGCTGGCGGATGTGGACGGCATCCTGACGCTGGGCGACATGGGCGATGCGACCGGGCTGGATACTTTGGGTGCCCACGCCCCCGTACGCGGCGTGTTGGGCGCCGACAATCCCAACGACGATCCACGCGTGCCGGCGGAGCTGCGGCTGTTCTCGATTGGCGGGGTCACCTTGGGCGCCGTCTTCGATGGCGTGAAGCATGGCTTCCTCTCCGCCAACGACCCCGTGGCTGTTCAGCCTGAGCTGCCCGAACTGCTCGGAGCCGCCTTCGGGCGCCGGCCGGATGTGCTGCTGCACGCCGCCTCTCACAAAGCCTCGGTGACGTGGGCCGCCGGCACCCTGCTGTTGAACCCCGGCGGCCCTACGCTGGCCGGTATACGTACCCTTGCTGTGCTCCACATCGAGCATGGTTGCGCCCGTGTGGAGCAGGTCGTCTTCCAGGCCTGATTCCGGCTGAGTGTGGGCGGCCTCCGCCCTCGCTCTTTCTCTTTGCCGGCCCGGAGGTCGGCCGCTGTGGGCGCTATCCCGGCTCAGTGCACCGAGGTGTTAGCTGCCCCTGCGAGTGCCTCCAGCCGCGCCCGGCTGCGCTGGCGACGCGTATTCCAGCTCAACCCGGCGGCAATGGCCACCAGCACTGCCAGCTGCAGCAGGCATGTCTCCAGCGAGGGGAACACGCCCAGCACATCGATGCTGGGAATGAAGCTGAGCGGATGTGCCTGGAGCAGGCCGGCGATTTGCAGTGAGTGCACTCCCATGCCGGCGAACTTAAAGGCCAGGAAGAACACCAGCGCACTGGTGAGCAGGAAAAACGGGCGCAGGGGAATGCGCACGCCCAGCACGAGCATGAGCACGGCCACCAGGATGAGGGCGCCCGCTCCCAGACCCAGGCCGATCAGCAGGTTGGTCGTGGTGATACCCGGTGCGATGCCGATGTAGAACAGCGCCGTCTCCGCGCCTTCGCGCAGCACGGCGAGGAAGGCAATGAGGGCCAGCGACAGCAGGCTGTTGGCAGCTAGCGCGCGCGAGCTCTGCTCCGAGATGTAGCGATTCCAGGCGCTTACGTTGGACTTGCTGTGCAGCCAGAACAACATCCAGATGAGCATGGCCGCGGCCGCTAGCCCGGTGGCGCCCTCGAGCACCTCCCGGCTGGACCCGCCGGCCTGCGCCAAGGCCAGGGTGATGATCAGGGCCATGGCCGCGCTGGCAGCTAATCCCGCGCCGCCGCCGGCCCATACCCAACCCTGCTTGGCGGCGTTGCCCGACCGCTTGAGGAACGCGAGCAGCGCCGCGAAGACCAGCAGCGCCTCAAACCCTTCGCGCAGAATAATGATGGCGGCATCGAGAATGCCGTACTGCACGGGCCCCTGGGCGTACACCGACAGGCGGCTCTGCATGTCCGTCACGGCCTGCCTGGCTGCCGCGAGGTCTGGCGGGGTGGACTGCAGTGCGCCGCCCGCGCTGGCCATGTCGTTCTCCACGGCCGCGTACGTCGTCTGCGATTTGGCTGCCACCAGCCCCTCAACCGAGGGCCAGGTGTGCAGCGCATCCTGCAGCGCCACGCTCGCAGCCGCGGCCTGGTGCGCTTGAATGTCCGCCCGCACCTGGTTGAGCTGGCTCAGCAGACTCGTCAGCTTAGCGGTGCTCGCCACGGGTGTGGCGCCGGGGCTGGCCTGCGCCGCGCCCGAGCCGGAACCGAAGTGGCCGATGAACTGCTCGTCCTGATCGTGCAGCTCGCTCAGCTCGGTGCTGATCACCGGGGCGTTGGGTGGGGTGGCCGCCAGAGCGGAGCGCACCTCTGCCATGTGGGTTTCGATCTGGCCGTAATAGGCAGGCGACTTGCCGCGGACCCCGGCCTCAATCGCAGGCCAGCCCGTGCTGAATTGCGCGAAGCTCGCCTTTGCAGCGGCAACGTTGCCCTGGCCTGCCTGCTGCTCGGCCTGAACCACATGCGCATCCAGCTGGTCGAGCTCTGCCGCCGGCGATGCGCCGCCGCCAGCCTGCGCCAGGGCCGCCCCCGGGAGCAGCAGTGCCAGGGCCATGGGCAGGAGAAAAGTCGGCGAAAGTCGAGCCGCAAGGAATCTTCTCATAGCAGATGCTTACTCTGCTGCTTAGCCTACCCTAATATCGCTCCACTTGTCAACCATCCCCGTGCAGCGGGCGGCAGGTTCATCGAGGAGGTCGAAGGCGAATCGCCGATCGCCACATCTCGCGGCTGGTAGTATGTGCGCGAATCACGGCTGGGGCACGGGAAGGCGGACAATCAGGTTTATGCGGTTCGGCTTGCAGATCAACCCCTACACGCTCGGCGCCACCGGCAACCCGTGGGATTGCGTGGTCTCGGCCGCCGCCACGCTGGATGCCAGTTCGTTCGACTCGCTCTGGATTTACGACCACTTCCTGTACGAGGGCGGTTATGCCGGCCATCCCTATCCGGAGCCGGTGCTGGAGTGTTTCACCACGCTGGGCGCCATTGCCGCCGTCACGCACCGCATTCGGTTGGGCGAGCTGGTGGTAGGCGTGCCGTACCGCAACCCGGCGATGCTGGCCAAAATGGCGACTACGCTGGATCTCATCAGCCACGGCCGCAGCATTCTCGGCCTGGGCGCCAGCTGGCATCAGCGGGAGTACGAGGCCTACGGCTGGGGTGTCTACGAGGCGCCGGCTGTGCGGCTGAAACGCCTCGACGAAGCCATTCGCCTCATGCAGACCCTGTGGTCTCAGCAGCCGGCCAGCTTTGAAGGCGCCTTCTACGCTCTCCAGGCGGTGACAGACTTCCCCGCGCCGGTGCAGCGGCCGCACCCACCTCTGCTCGTAGCGGGCAGCGGCGAGAAGGTGACACTGCGCATCGCCGCCCGTTACGCGCAGATGTGCAACGTGACCGGCTCGCCGGAGAATGTGCAGCGGCTCTTCGGGGTACTGCGCGAGCACTGCGAACGGCTCCAGCGGCCCTACGCCGAAGTGACACGGTCGATCTACGCCACCATCGTGCTCGCGCAAAGCGAGGCCTCCCTCGCCGCCAAGCGCGAGCAGTGGGGCGCCTTCCTGCCACCGGGAACCCTGCTGGGCACGCCCGCGCAGATCATCGATCGGTTGGGCGCGTACGCCCAGGCCGGCTGTCAGTACCTCATCTTCCGCACGCCGGACTGGTTTGAGCTGGAGCCGCTGGAGCTCTTCTCGCGCGAGGTCATTCCCGCCCTCGCCGCTGCCTGAGCCGCGCGTTCGCGAGCAAAGGCCGTATCGTTGAGTGGGGCCCGGCCGCTGCCCACGCTGGGTGGTGACCCGGGAGTCCCATCGGACCATGTATCCGCAAAGGAGCGCTGTCTCTTGACCCAACCCTTCGCCTCCAGCCTGCCCCGCGCCGCCGGTTCCCGGTGACAGGGACGACCGCCCTCGGCCTGTTTGCCGCGGCACTCAGCACCATCTCATTCCTGCCGCAGGCCGTGCAGTGCTGGCGCACGCGGCGCACGCGGGACATTTCGCTCAGCACCTACTGCTTCCTCATCGCCGGCAATGTCGCGTGGCTGGCCTACGGCGCCGCGCGGTCCGACCTGCCGATCCTCATCACGAACACGGTGGTCGGTTTGACCGGGCTCTCGATCATCATCCTCAAGGTGCGCAACCGCGCTATCGATCGGGCCGCCGAGGACGCGCTGGCCGCCCCCGCCGCCCGAGAGCAGTCGGCAGCAACCGCGTAGGCGTTCTGTCCGAGGCGCCCTAACTTCGGCTTGCCGAGCAAAGAGCTGTCGCTGCCTTGACCCTCCCTCTTTTGGGGAAGCCGACCGCGGGGGCTGAACTGGCGTTCAGGCAATCAGGTACCGGGGCCTCGCGAACAACCAGCTGCCTCATCAGAACGAAGAGGGTTCTCCGTACAGAAGCATTGACCCCGGTATCTGCCGGCCGAGGCCATTCGTCCCTCCCAGCGTCTGCTTGCGCGGGACGCGTGGGGCGCGAAGCCCTACACTTTGCCCCAGTAGGCGCGATCCGCCGGGAACACGGTTTCGCAGCGCGTCGCCTCGGTGGGGCCATCCAGCGTGTCGGCCGCGGCGCGCCACACCTGGTAGTGCGGCGCTGCACGATGCGCGGCCAGCGCGGCATCGTCCTTGTACAGCTCGTAGAAGTAGTAGACGTTCGCGTCCTGGGTGTCCTGCAGCACATTGAAGCGCAGGCAACCCGGCTCGGTTTCGGAGCCGAGCGCATCCACTTCAATGGCCTGCAGGAAGCGTTGCCGCGCCTCCGGTTTGATCCGAACCTTCACCAGCATCGCAAGCATGGACAACCCTCCTCACAAGTTGAGGAACATTATGTCAGGCGGTCCGCGCGGCGGTCGGGGGTGCAGCGGCTGCCAGCAGGGGCGATTCGGCACGCACCTGGGTGCCGTGGCCATCGCGGTCGAGGATGCTGAGCGTTCCGCCCCAGCGCGTGAGGCGGTGGCGCATGCCGGCGATGCCCAGGCCGCCACGGCGCTGCTCCAGCTTAGTGTTGGCCGTATAGCCGTCGTCCTCCACGATCAGCTCGACGTGGTCTATCCGGCGGTGGATGGCAAGCATCACATGTTGGGCGCCACTGTGCTTGCGCACATTGGTGAGCGCTTCCTGGGCCACGCGGTAGAGGGCCAGCTCGATCTCGCGATCCAGCCGGCCGAACTCGGCGCCATCGGGGCCGGAGACGATCATGTCGGCCACGATGTCGGTTTGGACGCGCAGCTCCCGCACCAGCTGGTCCAGCCCGGCGATGAGGCCCAGGTCCTCCAGAATGGTGGGGTACAACCCGAGGCACACGGAGCGCAAGGTGATGACGATTTCACCAAGCGCGGCGCCCCACTCTCGCGCCTGCGCCGTCCAGACGTTCTCCATCTCGCGGTCGAGGGCGATGGCACGCTGGAGAGCATCGTCGTGCAGCTCCAGGGCAATGGCGCGCAGCGCATCCTCCTGCACGTCCATCATGCGCTGGTTGAGCTGCCGCAGCTCCTCTTCACGCTGCGCCACGATGCCCAGCTGCCGGGCCAGCTGCAGGCAGATGGCCAGCAGCGGCCCCACCGTGGCGATGAGCGCGCGATCCTCCGATTGCAGCGCCGCTTCGTGCCGCTTGGGGCCGGTGGCCAGCGTGCCCATGGTCATACCCCCGGCGGTGAGCGGCACCACCAGCGTGGCCCCCACCACTTCCTCGCGTGCCTCCTGGCCATCCGCCTCCGGCGTCGCGCGCAGCAGCGTGGGGGGGCAGGCTCCCCAGGAGTACAGGCGCGGCTCGGCGCCGGGTAGGATGAGCGCCGTCCACTCCAGATCCAGCGTTTCGCCCAGGCTGTGCAGCCCATAGCTGGCCACATCGTCGGCGGTGCTGAGGTGCACAATTTCTGAGGTGAAGCGCTGCAGTGCCGCCGGCAGCGAGTACACATCCTGCAGCAGCGCGCGCTCCAGGCGGTTGCGCAGCAGCCCTTCCAGTCGGGGTAGCGTGGTGCCCACCACCAGCACCAGCACAAACGGCGATGCGAGCACCTGCGCCAGCCCCGTTTGCCCGGCCGCCCACAGCGCATCCGCCGCGAGCAGGAAGCCGTACAGCACCAGCAGCACTCCCCACACAAACAGCCGGATGAGCCCGCGCCGAAGCCAGCCTCGGATGCCCAGGATCTCGCCCCGGCTGATGCTGGCCGCGAGACCCAGCGGCAGCAGCACCAGCGACAAAACGGCAACGTCCGGCGAGATGAGATAGCCAAAGCCCAGAACGTAGGGCAGGAGCGACAGCAGGGCAAAAGGACCCAGGCCGCCGGTAACAGCCAGCACCAGGACGAGATGCTCACCGGCGATAGCTCGACCATCGCGAAACCGCTTCAGCAACGAGCCAGCCAGCCTGGCTATGGCCAGCGTCATGTCGCCTGCGAGCAGCACGAATTCCAGGGTTTTCACGACGTCATAGGCGCCGGGGTTGCTCGCGAGGCACCAGATGTAAGCGCCCGCCAGGGCGGCATGCAGAGTGCCGGCGGCACCGAGCAGCGGCGTGGCGAGGCGCGGCCGCCTGCCGGAGATGGGCAGCGTGAGGAAGAGCGCGGCCGTGGTCAAGCCAAAGCCCGCCAGCCCGTAGTAGAGGAGAACGAATGGCCACCTGGCGCCGGATATCTGAGCAACGGCTGCCGCGAGAGCTGCCGCGGCGCTGGCTGTCCAGGCCAGGAACAGCCAGCCTGTCAGTGCGTCGCTAGTGAGTACGAGCACCACGGTGCCGGTGATGACGAAGCCAAAGGCGATGAACAGGAACGCCGCCTGGCTTTGCCAGTCGAGTGGGTTCGCCGTCGGGCCTGCA
>DATKQD010000174.1:0-6273 GCA_035532895.1 Chloroflexota bacterium | reverse complement strand
TGGACACCCTTACATCCTACGGGCAATCGCCGCCATGCGCGCGCACAACGCCTGCCGCTGCTGATGCTCATTCGTAGCGCAGCGCCTCGATGGGATTGAGCTGGCTCGCCTTACGGGCTGGGTACCAGCCAAAGAAGATGCCGACCAGCGCGGCAAAGCCGAACGAGAGGACCATGGAGGTGGGCGCAATCAGCGTGCTCCAGCCCGCCAAGCGGGAGAGCACCATGGTCGCGACGACGCCGACGGCCACGCCGATCAGGCCACCGAGCGCGCTGAGGGTGATGGCCTCAATGAGGAATTGGCGCATCACATCCCGCATGCGAGCCCCGATCGCGATGCGGATGCCGATCTCGCGGGTGCGCTCCGTCACCGAGACGAGCATGATGTTCATGATGCCGATGCCGCCCACAATGAGGGACACGGCGGCCACGCCGGTGAGCAGCAACGTCATCGTCTGCGACACGCTCTGTGCGCTCTGCACGATGGTGTTGTTGTTTCGGAC
Source organism: Chloroflexota bacterium (assembly GCA_035532895.1). Lineage (GTDB taxonomy): Bacteria > Chloroflexota > JAJPGV01 > JAJPGV01 > JAJPGV01 > DATKQD01. The sequence continues at coordinate 5,771 of DATKQD010000174.1, read as the reverse complement.
ATTGAAGTCATTGGTGGGCACGGTGAGTCGATGTTGAAGCCGCATAAGACTCGTGATTTGATTCTGCACCGCCGTCATTTGACTGGCATCCGTCACCTGGGCGACGATCTGGTTGACATACGTCCTGTTGAACAGCCGTATCTTTCCAGTGGTGAAGGGCACCAGCACAAAGTCGTCCTGGTCGGTTTGCCCGCCTTTGCTGGTGAGCACGCCTTCCACCTGGAAGGGCACGTTGTTAATACGAATCGTCTGGCCGATAGCGGCGCTGGGACTGCCGCTGCCTGCGCTGCCGTTGCCATAGAGGTTATCTACGACCGTCTGGCCCAGCACCACGACGTTCGCCTGGGACTGCTCGTCCTGGCTGGTCAGCAGTGAGCCAGCGGAAGGCTGCCAGTTCTCAATGGTTTGGTAGCTCGGGTACACCGCGGATACCCGGGTGCTCCAGTTCTGATTGCCAGCTACGACTTGGACATTGCCGGAAATCACGGGGGATACGCCAGCGATGCCGCTGATCTGGCTGCTGATGGCCGAGGCGTCAGCCTCGGTCAGCGTATTCTGACTGCCCGCGCCGGCCCGGAAACCGCCAAAGCCGGTGCTGCCGGGGGAAATGGTGAGCACGTTGGTGCCCAAGCCGGCCAGGCGCTGCTGGACGCTGGCGCTGGAGCCTTGGCCCAGGGCGATGACCACAATCACCGCGCCCACTCCAATGATGATGCCGAGCATGGTCAGCAGTGCCCGCACCTTGTTGCCCCCGATAGCTTCGAAGGCCGTAGCGATGCTCTGACCCAGTCCCATGCCGCAGGAGCCCGTGCCGGCGGGAAGGCGGTCTTCGGCGCCCAGCCCGGCGAGGGTGGTGCTTGTGGCACTCATGCCGCCACCTCCTGCTCAGGGCGACTCCAGGCAGCCAGCTCGTGCTCGGCTGTCCTGCGATTCTGCACCGGCAGATCGCGCAGTATGCAGCCGTCACGAAAGACGATGTTGCGACGGCAATAGCTGGCGATGTCCGGCTCGTGGGTGACCATCACGATGGTGATGCCCTCGCGGTTCAGTCGCTGCAGAATGCCCATCACTTCCACGCTGGTCCGGCTGTCCAGATTCCCGGTCGGCTCGTCCGCCAGGATCAAGCTGGGCTGGTTCACCAGGGCCCTGGCAATGGCCACGCGTTGCTGCTGGCCACCGGACAGTTCTTTGGGCCGGTGCAGCAGGCGGGATTCCAGGCCCACGGCGGCCAGAGCTTCCCGCCCCCGCCGTTCCCTCTCCCCGGCAGGCAGGCCGGCATACAGCATGGGCAGCATCACGTTGCCCAGGGCAGAAAGCCGCGGCAGCAGATTGAAGCCCTGGAAGACGAAGCCGATTTTGCGGTTGCGGATGTTCGCCAGCTCGTCCGGCGAAAGCTCCTGGACCCGCGTGCCGTCCAGCAGATATTCACCGCCGTCCGCCCGGTCCAGGCAGCCTACCAGGTTCATGAAGGTGGACTTTCCGGAGCCCGAGGGCCCCATCACCGCCACGAACTCACCTTCCGCTACCTCCAGGCTGACGCCCCGAAGCGCGCGGACTGTGCTGGTGCCCATGACGTACTCCTTTCGCAGGTCGGTCACTTTGATGATCGGGTGAGTGCTGTTCATGGCCGCCCTCCTAGCCACGCGGTCCGCCGGCCGGTGGGCCGCCGCCAAGGATGGAGGTTCCGCCCGATGGGCTGGCTGCCTTGGCCGAGGAGGCAACCGCCTTCCCGCCGCTGCTGGAGGTGACGACCTGAGCTCCCGCGTTCAATCCCGAGACGACCTGGATGGATGACCCGGTGCTGATGCCCAGCTGCACGGGCACCGCCTGGAGCTGCCCGCCCTGCAGCACGTAGAGTGTGCCCGGGCCGTTGGGCTGGTCGAAGGCGCCGCTGGCGCTGGCTGGCTTGCCGCTCGTGGTCGCCGCTGGCTTGGTAGAGTTGGGTGTACTGGCCCTGGCCCCTGTTGTGGCCTGACTGCTTGCTGGTGCCGCGCTGCCCTGTGACCGCGCGAAGGCGACCGCGGTAGCGGGCACGGACACCGCATTCTGGACCTGGCTGGTGATGATGCTCTCGGTAGCTGTCATGCCCGGCAGCAGCTTGGTGTTGGCCTGATCGACGGCGCTGGTCACGGTGTAGGCCACCACATTGGACGTGTTCTGCCCGAGCGGCTGAATGGTGACGACCTTGCCGGTGAAGGTTTGGTTCGGCAGTGCACTGACGGTGAAGGTGACTGGGTCACCCACTTTGACAGACGCGATGTCAGCCTCATTTACCTGCGCGCTGACCTGCAGGCTGCTGAGTTGGGTAAGGTCCACGAAATCCGTGCTGGAGGATGAGGTGCTGGCGCCGCTGGCCGAGCTGGCAGCCGAGCCGCTGGTTGCACCACCACTCAGCCACTGGCCCACCGCGCCATTAATGGCGGTGACCGTTCCGGCGGATGGCGCTTTGAGGACCGCGGCATCCAGGTTGTTCTGCGCCAGCTGCACAGCGGATTGCTGAGCGGCTATGCTGGCCTGGGCGCCGGCGAGGTCAGCCTGAGTGGCTGGCGCGAGGGTCTTCTGATAGCTGGCTTGGGCCGTCTGGATGCCTGCTTGGGCTGAATCCAGCTGGGCTTGAGCCGCGGTCACGCTCTGCGCGTCCTTGGCCTGCGTGCTGGTGAGCGCTGATTGTGCGGACTTGACCGCTGCCGCGGCCTGATCCACGGAAGCCTGTTGCTGGGCTTGCTGCTGCACGGCCGCGGCGTTCGCCTGATCGATCGCTGTCTGGTCTACATCCAGAGCGGCCTGGCGCTGCTCCTTGGTCATGGAGCCGCGGCCTACGGCGGCGTCGTCGGCTATCTGGTCCGAATACAGCTTGTCCTTGGCCTGCAGGATGGACTGCTGGAGAACAGCCGGCAGTGTCTGCTGACCGCTCAACGCATCGTTGTATGCCTGCTGAGCATTGGCTAGCGCTTGCTGTGCCGAGGCTACGTCCTTGGTGGCCACGACCTGTGTGGCGGCCAGCGCGGTTTTCGCGGAGTTCAGCTGCGTGTTCGCCGCGTTGATGGCCGCTTGTGCCACGGCGATGTCGGCCGGCTGCGCGCTGGTGAGCAGTTTGTTATAGGCCGCCTGGGCACCCGCCAGGTTCGCTTGGGCCTGCCCCAGGCTAGCCTGCAGGTCGGCGGGGTCCAGCTTGGCCAGGACCTGGCCGGCCGAGACGGTGGCGCCAATCTTGACGTCGATCTCGGACAGCTTCCCGGAATTCTTGAAATTCAGGGGCACCGCCTGGGCCGCGGCAATGGGTCCGGTAGCGGTGACGCTCTGAGCCAACGTTCCGCTCGCCGCTGTGGCCGTGGCGTAGGAAACGGCACCAGAGCCGCTGAGGCTGCGTTCGCGATACACCCCAGCCGATGTGCCGATGAGCAGTAAGCACGCACCTACCGTTGCTATTTTGACTTTCGGCGCGCTCAGCAAGCTGCGCCGTGGAATGGTCTTGACCATGACGTCCTCCCGTGTGGTGTTGGTTACATGCTCATCCTGCCTGCGCACCTTGAGCACCACGTGGGAACAGCCTGTGAACGTTCTGGCAATCCGATAAGGAGAAGCTGAGAGGGCCACCCTGGGCTGCCTGAGCCCCGCGGCGGCGCGCAACCACAGCTACCAGCGAGCTGCAATCGAGCGCTCCATGTGCTTCCACGATGGAGCTCCATCCCTTTGCCGAATCCTGGGCTCCTCGCCTCCCTCCGGGGCCGAGGGAACAATGGTGTATCGGATCCGGGCTGGCTAACCCATCGGAAGGTGCAGGCAGAAGGTGGCTCCGCCACCAGGCGTGGGGCCGACGTCTATGCGGCCGCCGTGCGCCGTGACTACGCTGGCCACGATAGAGAGGCCAAGGCCGCTGCTGCCGTGTTCGCGGCCACGGGCTGGATCGGCGCGGAAGAATCGTTCGAAAATCTTGGCGCTCAACTCGGGCGAAACCCCAGGTCCGTGGTCAACCACGGAAGCCACCGCTTCGGGTCCCAACTGTTCCACGCACACCTCTACAGGCGTGCCTGGCGGAGTGTGCACGAGGGCATTGCGCAAGAGGTTGCTGAGCACCTGGCGTAGGCGCTGCTCATCGCCGTGCACTCTTACTGGTGCGGCAGTGGCCAGGGTGATCGCTCTGGCCGGATCCATGGCGCGCGCATCGGCCGCCGCGTCCGCGGCCAGCGCGGCCAAATCTACGTCTCCCTGCTCCAGCGGCCGGCCAGAATCCAGGCGAGCCAGGAGCAGCAGGTCGTCCACCAGCACACCCATGCGGGCTGCCTCCTCCTCAATGCGGCGCATGCTCATGGCCAGATCCTCGGGCCGGCTGCTGGCACCGCGGCGAAACAGCTCCGCGTAGCCGCGAATGGTGGCTACGGGGGTGCGAAGTTCATGGGAAGCATCGCCCACGAAGCGCCGCAGCCGATCTTCCGAACTGGTGCGGGCGGCGAAGGCCTCCTCAATTCTGGCGAGCATGGTGTTGAGCGCCATGCCCAGCCTCCCAACCTCTGTACGGCTCGTAGCTGGTACTCGCTGCTGGAGATCCCCGGCAGCGATAGCGCCGGCCGTCGCCGCCATGTGGTCCAGCGGGCGCAGGCCAAGTCCAATCACCCACGCGGCGAGCGCGCCCAGCAGCAACAGCACCGCGGCGCCAACCCCGAGTTCGAGCAGCAGCAGACGGTGCAGTGTGGAAACCACCTCCGTCAGTGGGATCGCCACCAGGAGGGTCCCCGGTACGCCCCGCGGCGTGAATACCCCCAGGCGGTAGCTCGTCGCCGCGTCAGTAGTGCCGGCGACCGTTGTGACCGTCCCGCGGCCCTGTGGCTGAGGCAGAGGTGTGGGCAATTGTGGCCGGGCCGAGCGCTGAGCAGCGGTGAACCCAAACGTGACCTGTGAGGTGATGGATCCGCCACTCAGGAGGGCGGCGTAGGTTCCCGGCGGCAGGGGCTGGTCGCGGCCGGGCTGTTGAGACGTTGGCTGCGCCTGCTGCAAGAAGTGAGCTGTCGGATCGGCCGCTTGCCGCAGCTGCTGGTCAATGCGCCCCGTGAGAAACGTGTTCAGTGCCGCGTAGGTGACAGCGTCGGCCGTGGACAAGCCGGCGGCCACCAGCAGAAGCACGCCAATCAGCAACCGGCCACGCAGGCTCATGGGTTCAGCTTCGGGGCAGGCGCAGAACGTATCCCACGCCGCGCACGGTCTGGATCAGCGCGGGGTCATACGCATCGATCTTCTTTCGCAGGTAGCTGATGTACGTGTCCAGTACGTTGGCATCGCCATCAAAGTCGTACTCCCACACGTGCTCGATGATCTGGCCTCGCGTCAACACTCGCTGGGCATTGCTGAGGAGATAGCGCAGCAAGTTGTATTCGGTGCTGGTCAGCGAGACGATCGCTCCCCCGCGTGTGACTTCGTGGCTGTCCTCGTCCATGGCAAGATCGGCGTAGGTCAGGAGGTGAGAGTCGCCGGGACGGTCATCGGTGCGCCGCAGGATGGCGCGCACCCGGGCGATCAACTCCTCCAAGCTGAAGGGCTTGGTGACATAGTCATCTCCGCCCAGCGTCAGGCCGCGTATTTTGTCTTCGGTCGCGTCCCGCGCGGTGAGAAACAGGATGGGTACCCGCTGTCCCTGGGCCTGCAGGCGCGTGGCTACCTCAAAGCCATCGAGCTCCGGCATCATGACGTCCAGCAACACCAGCTGTGGCCGGAAATCGGTCACCTGGCTGATCGCTTCGCGGCCATTACCCGCCTTGCGGACGTCAAAGCCCTCG
>DATKQD010000173.1:0-7254 GCA_035532895.1 Chloroflexota bacterium | reverse complement strand
GATCCGAGCGCGCTGCAGAATATCCCATTAAGGCCAATCTTCGGCCCGCCACTGGCTGCGTTCTTCCTCCTCGGAGCAGCCCTTGTGCTGGTTAGGGCTCGCAAATGGCTCGCCTACCGTTGGCTTCTGCTGTGGTTCCTTTTCATGAGCGTCCCAGGTGCTGTGACCATAGATACACCGAACACGCTGCGCGTTTTGAGCCTGGCGCCAGCTGTGTTCATGGTGGCCAGTGTTGGGCTGTACACCGTCGCGGTGCAGATCCGACCACCTTTCTTGAGAACCGGCACCCTTTTGCTGGTTCTGATCTTCACGACCGTTCATGACTTTCGCAGCTATTTCGGCACATGGGCGCAAGATCCTGCCACGTACTACGCCTCCAGCACACCGTCGTTGAAAGCCGCTCCCTTCCTCCAAGCGCACGCCTCTCAAACGATGTTCATAGCCGACGAGGCGAGTGCGCCCATCCGGCTTCTGGCGCCGGCGACCAGGGCGGCCGGTTGGCTTCCGGTGGAAGCCGCCGCGATTCCTATCCCAAGCGACCTGACGACACGTGGCGTGCTGTACGCGGGCACCGACAATTCCATTTTGGTTCGGCTTGCGCCACTGTGGCTCCCTGGGATTCAAGTGCTGCCGCATACAGTGGGCCCCGATGGTCGGCCGGATCTGCTGGCGTTCCTCTGGCCGGCGCCGGCCGTTGCGCATTTCCGATCCAACCAAAAAAGAGTCGTTTACGGCGGCGCTCGCGATTACCAGGTAGCGAGTTACCAGCTTGCCCAAGCAGCGGGCAACGTGGATCTCCGCGTGCTCTGGCGCCCCCTATCGCCGTCTGGGCCTTACGATCTGTACGTCCATCTGATCAACTCGGCAGCCAGGCAGGTTGCGCAGGCGGACTATCTGGTTTGGCCCGTAGTCCATCTCCAGGGTGCGGAACAACTGCTGGAAGGCACCCCCAGCACCGACGAGTTGCTGACTGAATCGACCTTCAAGCTGCCCGCTGGGGACTATGCCGCGCTTCTTGGCGTCGCGCGAAGATCGCGGCGGGATCGCGCCAAGATTGTGGGCGGACGGCTTGGGCCGGAATTGCGTATCCCAATTACCGTGTGAAACCGTTAGCCTAGAGACGTGTAAACTGCCATCGAAAGCCTTGTCCTTCTGGGCTTCGGCGCACACCAAAAGCCATTGGCACAGGCCGGCTTAAGTGGTCGCCTCGCCTCAAGCAGTCGGGATGATCGTATTCGGCGCCTCAACTACCTCATACCGCCGGCTTGTGTCAGGGGCATGGGCCCGAGGCTTTCACCCTATGGGCTGGCGGCCGGTGACTCCGTGGCTCGTTCGCGGGAAATACGTGCCAGCCCAGGCCGGCAGCGCCAGGCCCTGGGGCGCGGCAACCAGCATGGCTACGCCGTGCGCGTACTTGCAGAAATCGGCTAAAGGGGTGAGGCTCGCATCCCCGAGGAGGCCGGCCAGCCAGGCGGGTGGGTCGGCTTGCAGCTTCACCTCCACCACGGCGTGGGGTAGACGGTACGACCTGCCTCGCCGGCCGCCTTCCCCCAGCGTTGTCATCAGCACGTGACTATCCAGGGTGATGCGCAGGCCGGGGTTGGCTGCCGCCTCGAAGGCTTGCCGCCGGTAGCGGACCTGCAGCACCGGGCTCAGCCGCCGCAGATCGACGGCGGCGCTGGCCGCCGCCAGCAAGGCCTGATACTCGGCCGATGGCGCCGCGGGACGGCGCAAGAGCTCGCCCCAGTGCACCACCGCCGGCTGCCGCGGCAGCGCTTCCGCCAGCTCCACGCGCAGCTTGCGGCTCGAACCGTGCGTCGTCTGCTTCATCTCGGCGAACACGGGCCGCTGGCCGTTGTACGCGCGCAGCCGCAGCAGCGTGCGCTGGCTAGGATCCTGCGCCGCCCGACGATACAGCGTCAGGTCCCGCGTGTCGAGGTACACCGACTCCACGCGGTTCAGCAGGGCGCCCGGCGCCTCTTCGTGCCGTGGCAGGTGCGCTGCGATGCGCTCCGCCAGGCCCGGTTGCAGCTGCGCGGGAAGCGAGAACTTGACCGTTTGCCGGGTGGTGATCACCTGCGCGGCGGCTCCGATACCATTATTCCCGTGAGTGAGAGTCTACCTGAGCACAGGCGAGCGCCAGGCGCCATCGCCTCCGTAGGGGTAGTCGGCTGCGGGCTCATGGGCTCCGGCATCGCTGAAGTTGCCGCCCGCGCCGGGCACTCGGTGACGGTCCGCGAAATGAATAGTGAGCTGCTGGCGCGCGGCCAGGGCCTGGTAGAGAAGAGCCTCTCCACGGCCCTTCGGCGAGGCAAGCTCAGTGCCGAGGCGCGCGACGCGGCGTGGGCTAAGCTGACCTTCACTACCGAGCTGGCCGGCCTGGCCCAGTGCGACCTGGTGATTGAAGCCGCCACAGAGAACCCCACCGTCAAAAAGGAGCTGTTCGCCGCGCTGGATGCCACCTGCAGCCCAGCGACTATCCTGGCGAGCAACACCTCATCAATTCCAATTGTCGAGCTGGCGGCCGCCACCAAACGGCCGGCGCTTGTGCTGGGCTTGCACTTCTTCAACCCCGCGCCGGTAATGCAACTGGTCGAAGTGATCCGCACCATCGTCGTGGCCGATGCCACGGTCGGTGCGGTGACCCACTTCGCCGAGGGCCTGGGTAAAACGGCCATCCTGGCTAAAGATCGAGCGGGCTTCATTGTGAACGTGCTGCTCGTCCCCTACCTGTTGGATGCCGTCCGCCTGGTGGAGCAGGGCATAGCCAGCAAGGAGGACATCGACCTGGGCATGCGCCTGGGTTGCGGCCACCCCATGGGCCCACTGCAACTGCTGGATTTTGTGGGCATCGATACCACCTACTACATCGCTGAGATCATGTTTCAGGAGTACAAGGAGGCCAAGTTTGCGCCTCCGCCCCTGCTCAAACACATGACCATTGCCGGTCTGCATGGCCGAAAAACGGGCCAGGGCTTCTACAACTACCCCTGAAGGAGGCATCCAAGGTGCTGCACCCCACCGCCATCGATCACATCGCCCTCAAAGTGACGGACATGGACAAGTCACTCCACTTCTATCACGACATCCTCGGGCTCGAGGTGCTGCACACCTCTGGCCCGCATGCCAATGGCGGCCGCTCCGCGACGATCCGCGCCGGCCAGCAGAAGATCGACGTCTTCTACCGGCCTGACTTCGTATCCGCCGACAAGGACAAGCCCGTGGGCATGGATCACCTGTGCCTGGAGATCGACAGCACGTCCGTGGAGGCTGTGCTGGCTTTTCTCAAGGAGCAGGAAGTGGAGATCATGTGGGGGCCGGTCACGCGCTTCGGCACGACCTCGGTGTACGTGTTCGACCCGGATGGGGTGCACGTCGAACTGCGTGCGCAGGTGGTGATGGAGGGTGCGGAGAAGCCCGCGCTGCCCGCCGCGGCGCGCGCGCCCGCCTCCGGCGTATAGTCCCTCTCGGGCGTGGCTCGCCGACGCCCCGAGCTGAGGCTGCTCGGCGGCTGGCGTGATCCAGCTCATTCTCTCGACCTTCGCCATCATCTTTGTGGCCGAACTGGCGGACAAAACCGCGCTGGCGTCGCTGGTGCTGGCCTCGCGGCTGCCGGCGCGTTCCGTGATTATTGGCGCCTGGCTAGCCTTTCTCGTGCAAACCGGCGTGGCTGTGGCGGCAGGCAGCCTGCTCCAGCTTTTACCGGAGGAGCCGCTTCGTCTGGCGGCGGGGGCCAGCTTCCTCATCTTCTCGGCACTGGCGCTGCGTGAGGGCGGCGATGATGACGAGGCTGGCGGCGGGCGTGAAGGCAACGCCAGGCAGTACCGGGCGGCCTGGATCACCAGTTTCCTGGTGGTGTTCGCCGCGGAGTGGGGCGATCTCACCCAGCTCGCCACGGTGGCCCTGGTGGCCCGAAGCGGCAATCCGCTGGCTATTGGCATCGGCGCAACCGCGGGTGAGTGGGCGGTGGCGGTGCTGGCGGTGCTGGCCGGCTCACGCCTCAGCAAATTGCTCGGCCCCCGGCTGCTCAGCCGCGCCAGCGCTGCCCTCTTCGCCGCCATTGGCCTATTCATCATCATCACGACGCTGCTGGGCAGTGGTTAGCCTGCCCAGCAGCGTCAGAGGCGCTCGACGATCATGGCCATGCCCTGGCCACCGCCCACACACATCGTTTCCAGACCCACGGTTTGGTTACGTGCGCGCAGGCCGTTCAGCAGGGTGGCTGTGATGCGCGCGCCGGTCATGCCGTAGGGATGCCCAAAGGCGATGGCGCCGCCGAAAGGATTGAGCTTGTCGCCAAACGGGTCCACCCCTAGCCCACGCGCCGAGGGAATCACCTGCGCGGCGAAGGCCTCGTTCAACTCCACCAGCTCAATGTCATCTATCGTCATGCCGGCCAGGTCCAGGGCATGGCGCGTGGCATCGATGGGCCCCAGGCCCATGTACGCCGGGTCCAACGCGGACACAGCGGTGGAGATGATGCGCGCCAGCGGGCGGATGCCCAGCTCCTTGGCCTTGCTGTCCGACATGACCACCACAGCCGCGGCGCCGTCACTGAAGGGGCAGGAGTTGCCCGCGGTCACGCTGCCGCCCTCCCGAAAGGCCGGCTTGAGCGTGGCCAGCACATCCACCGTTGTCCCCGGGCGAGGACAGTCGTCCACCCGGTACAGGCTGCCATCAGGTAAGGGAATGGGAATGATTTCGCCGTCGAAGTGCCCGCTGGCCTGGGCGGCTTCGGCGCGCGACTGGCTGAGGCAGGCGAAGCGATCCATCTCGTCACGGGAGATGTGCTCGCGGTCAGCGACGTTCTCCGCGGTCAAACCCATGGAGATGTAGTAGTCCGCCAGGTGCTCTGGGTTGCCGGGGAGCAGACGGGGATTGACGGCCGCGGCAACATCCGGCTGGCCCTGGTAGTAGCGGGAGATGCTCTCCACACCGACGCTCAAGAATGCGTCGCCCTCGCCCGCCTTGATGGCGTGCGCGGCCATGCGGGTGGTTTGCAGCGAAGACGAGCAGTAGCGGTTCACGGTGGTGCCCGGCGTATCGAGCCCGGCGAGCAGGCTGATGGCCCGGCCCATGTTCCAACCATGCTCGGCGTTGGGCATAGCGCAGCCGCAGATGAGGTCCTCGATGTCGGCGGCGCTGAGCTGGGGCACCTGTTTGAGCACCTCCGTGGCCACGTAGGCGGCGAGATCATCCGGCCGCATGGCGATTAACGATCCCTTGCCGGCCCGGCCAATAGGTGAACGTCCCGCGGCGACAATCCATGCTTCATTCATGCTGTTCATTGTGACGCCCGCGGCTATGCTGATGCCATGCGGATTGGCGCACATGTGTCAAGCGCCGGCAAGGTGTGGAAGGCCATCGAGCGTGCCCAGGCGATTGGGGCGGAGTGCATCCAGATCTTCGTGAGCCCACCGCAGCGCTGGCAGGCGCCGTTCATCCCCGACGAAGACGTGCAGGAATTTCGCCGGCTGGCCCGCCAGGCGGGCATTGGCCCCGTCTACCTCCATGCTGTCTACCTCATCAATTTCGCCACGGATGACCCCGACCTGTACGAACGGTCGATCTATTCGCTGGACGGCTATTTGAAGATGGCGAGCCGGCTGGGCGCCGCGGGCGTTATCGCGCACATGGGCAGCGCCGGTACGCGGCCCGTGGCTGAGGCGGAAGAATCCGTTGCCCTCGGCCTGGAGGCGGCGCTGCGCAAGGCCGAGAACGACGTGCCAGTGCTCATTGAGAACAACGCCGGCAGTGGCAATTGCATGGGCAGTCGCTTCGATCAGATCGGCCGCTTCATCGAACGCGCGGGTGGCGACGCGCGGCTGGGCGTATGCCTGGACACCGCCCACACCTTTGCCTCAGGCTACGACTATCCAGACACCGGGGGACGCCAGCGCATGTTCGCCGAGATACAGGCCAGCTTCGGCCTGGAGCGCATCCGCGCGGTGCACGTGAACGACTCCAAAGCTCGGTTTGGCTCTGGCGTGGATCGGCACGAGAACCTGGGTGACGGCTTCATCGGGCTATCGGGCCTGCGGGAGGTGATCCTCCCGCTGGCGGCCAACGGGAGCGACTTTCTGCTGGAAGTGCCCGGTTACGATGGCCATGGCCCCGATAAGCGGAGCGTCGATCTCCTTCGCCGCCTGGTGCGCGGCGAGCCCATTGCCGCGGCGCCGCCCGTGCTCTTTCGGCTCCCCCAAACGGCCGAGGGCTGAGCGTGACAAGCTGGGCCGACGGCGGTGAGCTGATGGCGATCGATCCCCGGAAATTGGTCTGCGCGGGCCTCAACCGTGGCTGAGGGGCTTGCGCCCCCGCAGCGGCAGGATGTGTACGTTATTGGCGTTACCGGCAATATTGCCAGCGGCAAAAGCACCGTAGACGCGCTGCTTGCGGAGCGAGGCGCCAGTGTCGTGGATGCCGACGCGCTGGTGCACCAACTGCAGCGACGGGGCCAGCCAGTGTTCGAGGCCATCGCGCGGCGCTTCGGGCCGGGCATAGTGGGCGAGGATGGCGAGCTGAATCGCCAGGCACTGGGGGCGCTGGTCTTTGCCGACGCGGCAGCGCTGCGCGATTTGGAGCGCCTGGTCCATCCCGCCGTGGGCGAGGAAACGCGGCGCCTGCTGCGGCTCGCCCCACCTGGCAGCGTAGTGGTCTACGACGCGGTGAAGCTGCTGGAGGGTGGTTCAGGCGCCTGGTGCAACAGCGTGTGGCTGGTGCTCAGCACGACGGAACAACAGCAGGCGCGGCTGGTGGAGCAGCGCGGCCTGACGCCCGAGGCAGCACGAGCTCGGGTTGCGGCGCAGTCGCCCGCGGAAGCCAAGGAGCCGCTGGCACAGGTCATTATCCGCAACAGCGGGGCACGGGATGATTTGGCGCGCCAGGTTGCAGCTGCCTGGGCGGTCACGGCCGAGCCCTGGCTGGCCGCGCGCCGGCGGTGATGTCGACATGAATAGCATGCGCGCGACGTACGCGGCGCTGACCAGCGCGAAGGTCGGCGCGGCGGCCATGGCCGCCAGGCAGGCCACGCCAATCAGCCGGATGGCCACCACCGAGACAACCGCCCCGAGATAGCGGGCGACGACTGGCGCTGCCAGGTAAAACACGATTCGGCCAGGAACGCGACGGCCAGGACCATGGCAAATGAGCCCATGGACGCCAGCGACAGCAGGCCGCTGACAGAGCTGCGGGGTGCAGTGCCTGCGGCGCACTGGGACGTGAAGGTCTCATGAGGTCTTTCTGGATAATCGTTTC
>DATKQD010000172.1:0-4710 GCA_035532895.1 Chloroflexota bacterium | reverse complement strand
GTTCAGGAGGCGACGCGACCATGGCAAACCGGCCTTACGTGGGGTTGGACACTGCCATTGAGGCGCGTGCTCTCGAAGCGCTGCTCGAGATTGCCGGGGCGGTGGGCGAAGCGCTGGATCCTGTCCGCATCGCTCAGCTGGCCGTGAAGGGCGCGGCGCCCCTGCTGCAAGCCGATGCGGCTTATGTCTGGATGTGGGACGACCAGGCCGAGGTGCTGCGCATCATCGCCCGGCACGACCCAGGCGCTACGGCTTCGGCCAAACAGGATAGCCGCGTGGGTGAATCGATCGTGGGCCAGGTATTTGTGCAGCGCCAGCCGGTGGTGGTCGACGATTACCAAAGCTGGGAGTTCGCCCGCCGGACCATGGCCAGCAGCGGCGCCAAATCGGCCATGGGTGTGCCGCTGCTCATTAATGATCGGCCTATCGGCACGTTGGTGGTGCACAACTACCAGCAGCGCCCCTTTGATGGCCGGCAGGTCGAGCTGCTGTCGCTGTTCGCGGCCCAGGTGGCGCCAGCGCTGGAAATGGCCCGGCTGTATGTGGAGGCTGACCGCCGCCGGGCTGAAGCGGAGGCCATCAGCATCTCCCTGGCGGAGGGCGTGTGCGCCACCAACGGCAGCGGCATCATCACCTTCGCTAACCCTGCCGCCCAAAAGCTTCTGGGGTTGGAGGAGCACGAGCTTTTGGGTCACGACCTGCACCGCGTGGTGCACCGGCACCTCAGCGATAGTGTCCCTTGCTTCCTGGATGAGGTGCTGCACCAGGGCGCCGCGGCCCACGTGGAAGACGACGACTTCTACCGCGCCAACGGCAGCACGCTTTCCGTGGCTCTCAGCGCCTCCGCGATAATCGAAGGCGAAGCCGTCACGGGGCTGGTGCTGGCGTTTCGCGACATCACCGCTCGCAAGCAGCTGGAGGTGCAGCTCCAGCGCTTCAACACGGAGCTCGAGCAGCGAGTGCTGGAGCGCACCGAGGAGCTGGAAGCGGCCAACCACGAGCTGGAAGCCTTCAGCTACTCAGTTTCGCACGATTTGCGCTCGCCTCTGCGCAGCATGGATGGCTTCTGCCAGGTGTTACTGGAGGAGTATGGCGACCGGCTAGACGAGGCGGGTCGCGGCTACCTCCACCGCGTGCGCGCCGGTAGTCAGCGCATGGCCCAGCTGATCGATGATCTGCTGGAACTCTCGCGTGTGACCCGTGTGGAGATGCGGCGCCAGCCCGTGAACCTGACCGAGATCGCCTGGTCGGCCATCGAGGACCTGCGCCTCAGCGGGCCCGAGCGCGCGGTGACATTCGCTGTCGCTGAGGGCCTGGAACTGCATGGCGACCCACAGCTCATGCGCATTGTGCTGGTGAACCTGCTGGCCAACGCCTGGAAATTCAGCTCCAAGCACGCCACGGCGCACATTGAATTTGGAGCCAAAGAGATCAACGGGCAGCGTACGTTTTTTGTACGTGATGACGGCGCGGGCTTTGATATGAATTATGCGCATAAGCTGTTTGGCCCATTTCAGCGCCTGCATGGAATGTCCGAGTTCGAGGGCACCGGCATTGGCTTGGCTACCGTGCAGCGAGCCATTCGGCGACATGGCGGGAACGTGTGGGCGGAAGGCGCGCCAGAGCAGGGAGCCTGCGTCTACTTTTCGATTTGAAATCACCGGACCTCGAATGGTTGAAGCAAGGGTAGTGGTGGTTGGCAAGAGCCCCCAGCGGGGGGACCAGGCGGCTTTCAGGGTGCAGGAAAGGGCAATATGGCGGACAAGGTGATCTTGCTGGTCGAGGACAATCCCGATGATGAGGAGTTGACGATGCGTGCGCTGCGGCAGCACAACGTCACCAACCAGATCGTGGTTACCCACGATGGCGCCGAAGCGCTGGACTGGCTGTTCGCCCGCGGGCCGTATAAGCAGCGTGACCGGCGCATCGTGCCGCAGGTGACGCTGCTGGACCTCAAACTGCCCAAGGTGGATGGCTTGGAAGTGCTGCGGCGCATGCGCGCCGAGCAGAGCACCAGCCTGCTGCCGGTGGTCATCCTGACCTCTTCCAAAGAGGAGGAGGACATTCTCAACGGCTACCGTCTGGGGGCCAACAGCTACGTGCGAAAGCCGGTGGATTTTGTGGAGTTCACCAACGCCGTGCGGCAGCTGGGGCTCTTCTGGCTGCTGTTGAACGAACCTCCGACCGTGTACAGCGCGTGACGCTCCTGCCGCTGCGCGTGCTCCTGGTGGAGGACCAGGAGGATGATGCGGAGCTGATCCTCGTCGCGCTGCGGCAGGCCGGCTACGCACCCCAATGCCGGCGCGTGCAGACGCAACCAGAGATGGTGGAGGCGCTGCGCAGCGGCTCGTGGGACGTGATCCTGTCGGACTGCAACTTGCCCAGCTTCGACGCCGCCAACGCGCTGCAGATAGTGAAGGCGTTCGGGCTGGATCTGCCCTTCGTGGTGGTCTCCGGCGCGATTGGCGAGGAAACCGCCGTGGCTTTCATGAAGGCGGGCGCGCACGATTACGTGATGAAGGGCAACCTGCCCCGGCTGGCGCCGGCCATCGAACGGGAACTGCGCGACGCGGCCGAGCGCGCGGCGCGGCGCCTGGCGGAGCAAGCCCTGGCCGACAGCGAGGAACGTTATCGCACCATCGTGGACGCTGCGCACGACACCATTCTGCTCGTGGACGCCGATTGGTGCATCAGCTTCGCCAACCGCCGCGCACCAGACATGCTGGGCTACGCCTGCGACCAGCTGATCGGCCTGCCCTTCTCTACGCTCATCGACTTAGCCGATCGCGATGAGTGGGGTTTGCGCCTCCGGCAGATTCACCAGGGTGGCGCCTTCGAGCTGGACCTACGGCTCCGCCGCAGTGATGGGCGGGACATCTGGGCTACCAGTTCCTGCACTCGCTTGCCCGCGGCCAACGGCGCCTTCGGTGGCGCCATCGTCATGCTGAAGGACGTTACCGAGCGGCGGCTGGCGGCCGAAGCGCTGAGGCACCAGGCGCTGCACGATGCGCTGACCGGCCTACCCAACCGCACCCTGCTGCAGGACCGGCTGCAGCAAGCAGTGTTCAGCGCGCGTCGCGAGAACCGGCGCATCGCGGTGCTGCTGATCGATCTCGATCGTTTCAAGGATGTGAATGACGCCTTTGGCCATCATTACGGTGACCTGCTGCTGAAGGAAGTAGGTGACCGCCTGCAACACGCCCTGCGGGAGTCGGACACGGTGGCGCGGTTGGGAGGCGACGAGTTCGCCGTGATCCTCAGCTCGTGCCTGGAGGTTGAGGACGCCAAGCTGGCTGCCGTCAAGATTCTGAAAGCGCTGGACGAGCCATTCATTATCGAGCAGCAGAACCTGCGCGTGGCGGGCAGCATCGGCGTGGTCGTGCACCCGGACCACGGGGAGGACGTGAACACACTGCTGCGCCGTGCAGACGTCGCCATGTATGCCGCGAAGCGCGAAGGCGACGGCTACAGCATGCATGGCACAGACCAGGAGGAGGCCAGCGCCAGCCGGCTGAAGCTGAGCGCCCAGCTGCGCGATGGCATCCGGCTCGGCGAGCTGGAGCTGTACTACCAACCCAAGGTGGGCCTTCGGACTCGCGAGCTGAAGGGCGTGGAGGCGCTGGTGCGCTGGAACCACCCCGAGCAGGGGCTGGTGGTGCCGGACGCGTTCATCCCACTGGCTGAGCAGACGGGTCTCATCAAGCCGCTCAGCCGCTGGGTGGTGGAAACCGCGCTGCACCAGTGGCGCGAGTGGCACCGGCGCGGCCTGGAATTGACGGTGGCCTTCAATCTGTCCATGAGAAACCTGCACGATCCGCATCTTCCGGACATGCTGGAGGAGCTGCTCCAGGGCTTTCACCTGCCGCCCGGCGCTCTCCAGGCCGAGATCACCGAGACGGTGCTCATGACCAATGCCACGCGCACGCTGGACGTGGTGACGCGGCTGAGCAACCTGGGAGTGCAGCTCAGCATCGACGATTTCGGCACAGGCTATTCCTCACTGGCCTACCTCAAGCGGCTCCCGGTGCGGGAGCTGAAAATCGACAAATCGTTCGTGCACGACATGGCAGCCAACGAGAACGACATGGTCATCGTGCGCTCCACCATCGATCTCGGACACAGCCTGGATATGAAAGTCACCGCCGAAGGAGTTGAGACGCCGGAAGCGTGGGACCGACTGGACGCGCTGGGCTGCGACCTCGCCCAGGGCTACTATATGGCCCGCCCTATGCCCGTGGCGGCTTTCGAGTCGTGGGTCGGCAGAGGCATCTACGTGCCCAACCCGCGCCCGACGGCCGTCGCTTAGGGCCAGCCGCGCCCCTTGGGCCGGTGGGCCATTCATGAGTTGGTGCTCATGCGACTCGCGGCCGAAGGGTAGGCTTTGGCGGACATGAAGCTGGACTACCAGATCGAGCAGTGGATCAATGGCCCCGCGGGGACGCATCCCGCGCTGGACAAGGTGATGTACGCGGCAGCAGCCTGGGGCGAGCCGCTGTTCATTGCGCTCGTGGTGCTGTGGTTCGGCGTGGGCTGGCTGGCCGGCAGACCACTGGAGCGAACGAATGCCTTGGCGGCGCTGCTCGCCTCGGGCGGTGCACTGCTCGTGAACCTGGTGGTGAGCCTGATCTGGGTGCGCCCGCGACCCTTTGTGTCCCACCCGGGCACTGTGCACGTGCTCCTGCGCCACACTGCCGATGCTTCCTTTCCTAG
>DATKQD010000171.1:0-4539 GCA_035532895.1 Chloroflexota bacterium | reverse complement strand
GATATGACCACCCAGCCGAGCCCTCTCCAGACTCGTGCTTTCGACCTGTTGGGGCTCAGTCCGAAGGCGTTGTAGACAGACTCACAACGCCTCGGAGCCCTATTTCGTGCTCATTTCGCCTAAATCGGACTGGAAGTTCGGACTAGAGGTTCGGCCCGAAAGCCATTGGCGGCCCTCAGCCGATCTCCTGTCGCTACAGTTGGCGAGCTCAATCGACGCTCGGGAGGAACCCCACCCCGGCCGCCGCGGCAGGTTTCCGGCCGAACTTCTCGGTTCTAAACGGCGAGGCGCTTGCGGCCTTTGGCTCGCCTGGCGGCCAGCACGTTGCGGCCGCCGTGGGTGGACATGCGCTCAAGAAAGCCGTGCACACGCTTGCGCGGGATGCGCTTGGGCTGATAGGTCCTCTTCACAACCTGGCAAGTATACCGGCGATGGCCCGCAACCCCGGCGGGTCTTCGAGCAGCCCTCTATACCGGGGCTAACGCGCGCTGCTTCTCGATAATGGCCGGCAGGAGGCCCAACACGGCGTCCACCTGCTCGTCCGTGTTCTCTTTGCCGAGCGTCATCCGGATCGCGCCATGCGCCACGGCGGCGGAAATGCCCATGGCTGTCAGCACATGGGAGGGTTCACTCGAGGCCGAGGTGCAGGCGGAACCCGTTGAGGCGCCCACGCCCTGCAAGTCCAGCGCCAGCAGGATCGTTTCGCCCTCCACGTGCTGGAAGCAGAAGCTGGCGTTGTTGGGCAAGCGATCGCGAGGATGCCCGGTGGCGATGGTATCGGGAATGGCCAGCACGCCGTCGCGCAGCTTGTCGCGCAGGCGCTGAACCCGCGCGGTGGTCTCCGGGCGTTCCGAACAGGCGATCTCCAGCGCCGTGGCCAGGCCCACGATCTCGGCGACGTTCTCCGTGCCCGCGCGGCGATTCTTTTCCTGGCCGCCACCATGCAGCTGCGGCATGAGTTTGGTGCCCTGGCGGATGTACAGCGCCCCCACGCCCTTGGGGCCATAGAATTTGTGGCCGGAGATGCTCAGCAGGTCCACGCCCAGCGCCTCCACGTCGATGTCCAGGCTGCCAGCCGCCTGCACGGCGTCTGTGTGGAGCACAATATCGCGCCCTTTCAACAGCTGGGCGATCTCACGGATGGGCTGAATGGTGCCAACCTCGTTATTGGCCATCATCACGCTCACCAGGATGGTCTCCGGGCAAATCGCCTGCTCCAGCGCAGCCAGTTCTACGGTTCCCATAGCATCCACGGGCAGGTAGGTTACGCGAAAGCCGCGCTTCTCCAGGTAATGGCACGTTTCCAACACCGCCTCATGCTCGATCGCCGAGGTAATGATGTGATTGCCGCGTGCTTGGTTCGCTTCCGCCACACCTTTGATGGCCGTGTTGTCGCTTTCGCTGCCGCATGCCGTGAACACGATCTCGCGCGGCTGCGCGCCGAGCAGTTGGGCCACGGTTTCACGTGCGTGGTCCAAGGCGCGGCGGCTTTCGCGTGCCACGGAGTAGATGCTGGAGGGATTGCCAAACTTCTGGCTGAAGTAGGGCAGCATAGCTTCCAGCACCCGGGGGTCCACCGGTGTGGTCGCGGCGTGGTCCAGATAGATGAAAGGGTGGTCAGGCATCACATTTGGCACCTGGGTGAACTTCTAGTGCCGGCGATCTTCCCGCTCGGCCATAATCTTCTTTTGCAGCTGCATGAGGCCGGTCATCAGCGCTTCCGGCGGCGGCGGGCAGCCGGGGATGTAAATGTCCACCGGTACGATGTGATCCACGCCCTGCACCACCGCGTAGGTGGGAAACGGGCCGCCCGCGCTGGCGCAGGCGCCCATCGCGATCACCCACTTCGGGTCCGCCATTTGGTCGTAGATGGTCCGAATCATCGGCGCCATCTTCTTCACGACTGTGCCGGCCACAATCATGCAGTCCGCCTGGCGGGGAGAAGAACGAAAGATTATCCCGAAGCGATCCAGGTCGTTCCGGGCAGCCGCCGTCGCCATCATTTCGATGGCGCAACAGGCCAGGCCAAAGGTCATCGGCCACAGCGACGAGGCACGCGCCCAGTTGAACAGCTTTTCCACCGTGGTGGTGATCACCGGCAACTGCGGCATATTGCTCACCAGTGGCCCGTAGTGATCCTTCACTAAAACTTCCCCTATCGGGGGAGCAATCACCGGCGCCCGTGTGATCTCGGCCATACGCTCGCAGTGTAGCACTGAGGCGGGCGCCGGCCGCCCTCTCACACCCCGCCACGCGCTCATTGTTCGACCGGGGATCCGAGGCCCGCCATGCTACCTTGCTTGCATGGAAGACAGGCAAGCCAACGAGCCGCAACAGGGTCCGGCCAGCCCGAATCGGGCCCTCCAAGCTGACTGCCATGGCCAGCCATGGTGACCTCCCAGACTCCACTCGTCCAGGGCACCGAAGCAGATGATCTCTACGACGGTCCGGATGGTCGCCTGGAGCAGCATGCGCCACGCACGGTCGGCGAACGTGTGGCGGATGCTGCCGCTTCGGGCATCGGCAGCTGGCGCTTCATCATCGTGCAAACGCTGCTCGTCATCATCTGGGTAGCGATCAACGCGGCCGGCTGGCGCCTGCACTGGGACCCCTACCCGTTCATCCTGCTGAACCTTATGTTCAGCGTGCAGGCTGCCTACACCGGGCCCATTCTGCTGCTGGCCAACAACCGCCAAGCTGCCATCGATCGACAGATTGCCGCTCGGGACGACGAGGAGATTGGCTTGCTGGTGACCATGCAGCAGGAGCAGATGCACATCCTGGCGCTGCTCAAGCAAAGCTCCGAACGCCAGATGGCGATCATCGAGATGCTCCACGAACGCAGCGCCAGCCAACAGCCGGCCAACCCGTAGGCAGCCGATCGCTAGCCCCAGACCTGCCGAGCCACCTCTACCACCAGCTCGAGCTTGCGTCGCTCCTGGTCCTCGGTGAGCGGATTGCCAGCTTCGGTGGACGCAAAGCCACATTGCGGGCTCAGGCACAGGTCATCCAGCGCTACATACTTCGCGGCTTCGTCGATGCGGCGCCGCACGTCGTCGGCGGATTCCAGCTCTCCGCTCTTCGTGGTCACCAACCCCAGCACCACGATCTTCCCCTTGGGCATGTAGCGCAGCGGCTCAAAGCTACCCGATCGGTCGCTGTCGTACTCCAGCAGAAACGTATCCACCTCCAGCGAGCTGAACAGCTGCTCTGCCACCCAGTCGTAGCCACCAGTTTTATGGAAGCCCGCGGTGGCCGCTTGGCCGCGCCCGGCATTGCCCCGGCAGAGGTGCATGGCCAGGGTTACATTCGCCCGGTTGTGCCCGCGCAGGCACAGATTATCAGCCTCGATATCGTTCTTCAGCGCGTCGCGCGGATCGATCCCAATGGCCTGCCAGCGGTCGCGCAGGCCCTCCTCCAGGTAGTCCGTGTAGTGCGGATTATCCAGCTGGATGTAGGGCACGCCTTCGCCGATAAGAGCCGCGATCTCTCCGTGCACGATGCCGGCCGCATCGCGCAGCACATCCATATGCGTGGGGTAGACCCGGCCGGTGATCTCGGGATTGTAGGCGCGGGCCACCACATAGCTCACCGCCGGCATTGTGGCCTTGAAAGGCTGCCCGTTGGCATGCTGCTGGAGAAAGCCTGCTTCGTGCGCCGTGATGCGCCGTTTGGAGACCAACTTGCCGCCGATCACTCGCCGGAACCCCGCAAAGGCATTGCTGCCACTGCCCGGCACACTGGCGCGGTCCACGGTGCCACCTCCAGGCACCTGAATGTTCAGACTCACCGCCGGGGTGCCCTCCACGTAGCCGTCCACCGCGGCCTGAAAGCCGCTGGCCCACCCTGGCCTGCGGAACTCGCCGTCGCTCAGCACCTCAATTTTGGTGGCACGCTGCATATCCAGCAGCCGCAGAATAGCCGCGTCCTCAATCTCGCGCACGCGGTCGTCGCTCAGGGTGCCGTTTGCCCGTGCCGCGTGCGCTTCCTTCACCTCCGCCGGTCGTAGAAAACTGCCGACCTGGTCGGCTCGATATTTCTTGGCCATCGCCGGTCCTCCACATCAATGTGCCCGCGAGCGACAACCCGCCGCCCGCGCCGCGCTGAATCTTACGCTCTCGCGGCGCGGCAAATGCGGCGTTCGGCGCCACCGCCCGCCGGCCAAATCCCCGCCACCAGGGTGTGTTCCAAGCGGGCAGTTGACCCCTGCCCGGCGTTCCCTGCAGCCTCGAAAGCAGCGAAGCCAACGGCTGGCCCGCGGCCACCTGCGCTCGCTTATCGGGGAGCACTCAGCAGCTGGGGAAGGCGCTGTCGCGCCCAAGCGTGACACTTTTGCCCTGTCAGGTTGGTTATCAGTCGCGGTGGTATGCTGGTAAGCTGAGAAGGGCGCGGGGGCGCCCTGGGAGTTGTGGACATGCCGGTGTACGAATATCTGTGCCAGAGTTGCGGGCTGCGGTTCGACGCGCTTCAGCGCATGACCGATGACCCCTTAACCGAGTGCACCTCCTGTCACGGCCCTGTGCGACGGGTGATCCAGCC
>DATKQD010000170.1:0-15691 GCA_035532895.1 Chloroflexota bacterium | reverse complement strand
AACGTGGTTGATCCGTCCGAGGCCGTGACCTGCTCCACCACATCGCCATTGGACTCATTGCAGGTGACATCGGCGGACGAGCCCGTGCAGGCAGCGCTCACTCCACCAGCCAGTGCAAACGTACCTGCTCTTAATGGAAACTCGGGCACCATCGCCTTCATATCCGTGATCAGATTGCTGAAATCATTGAAAGCCGGGGTTGCTGATGAGGATCCGGACGGGGCAGCGGAGGGCGTCGCTATCGGAGCGCTCACCGGCGTTGGTGACGGCGTCGGCGCCACGATCGGATCCTTCTCCCAGGGGAAGCGGGTGGTGTTCAAGCGGCTCACCAGGCCGTCGGGGCCATTGATCCAGGTCGTGTAGCCGTTGGTGAAGGCGGTCCAGTTGTCGGATTTCCGCCATACCATGAGGCCTTTGGTCGTGTGCTGCAGCGCATCGCCATTGCTGGCGAAGGCCTGGTTGTCGAGGCAGGTGCCCATATCGCCTGGATCAAGGGCTTGCAGTGTCTTGAAGCCGAGGATGAAGTCACACGCGGCGGGCGCGGCGGGCGCCGGCTGTGGCTGCGCTGCTAGGGCTCCGGATGGCGCCGCCAGCAGGCCCGCCGCTGCCAGCGCCAACATCATATTTTTCACATAAACACTCCTTGTTTCTTTTGTCGCGAGGACCAGCGTATGGTACCGCCTCACCAGAGCGAGAGCGCATGGAAAGCAGGCCTGATCGCCCGAATGGTGCAAGAAGTGTGGGGCGACCGTACTACCATTCAGGGTGAATCATGACCGCGCTGCATGTACCGGGGGCGGACAATCTGCTGCGGGGATCGCTGCTGCATGCATCGGAAAATCAGGCGCTGGCGCACTGGCTCACGCATCATCCGCTGGGGCGGCAGGTTGCCAGCCGGTTCGTCGCCGGAGAGAGCATCGAGCAGGCTCTCGATGCCGTGGCCGCCCTGGCGCGCACCGGCATCACCGCGACGCTGGATCACCTTGGCGAAACCGTGCGCGACGCTCCCCAGGCTGAGGCCGCCACTCTGGCCGAGCTGGACCTGCTGCAGCGGCTGGCGCCCCTCGGGCCCGCCTGCAACCTTTCCCTCAAGCTCACGCAACTCGGCCTGGACATCTCGCCCAGCCTGGCCGAGCAGAACCTGCTGCGCGTGCTGGCCAGGGCTGGCGAAGTGGACCAGTTCGTCCGCCTGGACATGGAGGACTCCCACCACACCACTGCCACACTGAAGATATTCCAGGCTGCGTGGGCCGCTGGACACCGCAACTGTGGCATCGTGCTGCAGGCGTACCTGCACCGGACCCAGCGGGACGTGGACATGGCGCTGGAGCTGGGCTGCCGGGTGCGCCTGTGCAAAGGGGCGTACGCCGAGCCGGCGAGCGTGGCCTTTGCGAACAAGACCGAGACCGACGAAAACTACGTCGCCCTGGCCTGGAAGCTGCTGGCCAGAGGCTACTATCCCGCCCTGGCCACCCATGACGAGCGCATCATCAACCGCGTCAAGCTGTGGCCCATCGATCCCCAGCAATTCGAATTTCAGATGCTGTACGGCGTGCGGCCGGAGTTGCAGCGCCGGCTGGCGCAAGAGGGCTTCCGCGTGCGCGCCTACGTGCCCTTTGGGGTGGATTGGTATGCCTACTTCATGCGCCGTCTGGCCGAGCGGCCGGCCAACCTGCGCTTCTTCCTGGCTACCCTGTTGAAAGAGCCCTTCGGGTAATCGGAGCAACGAACCATGAACAAGAACTACATTGGCGGCAAGTGGGTCGCTGCCCACACCGGTGCGACCTTCCCCTGCGTGAACCCAGCCACGGAAGAGGTGCTGGCCGAGCTGCCCAACTCGGATGGCGTGGATGTGGACCGCGCCGTTCAGGCGGCTGCCGCCGCCTTCGACAGTTGGCGAAAGTTTCCGGCCCCAAAGCGCGGCGAAATCCTCTTCGAGGCCGGCCGCCTTCTCACGGAACGTAAGGAGCAGCTGGCTCGCCGCATGACCGAGGAGATGGGCAAAGTGCTGGCCGAAGCTCGTGGCGACGTGCAGGAAGCCATCGATATGACCTTCTACGTGGCCGGCGAGGGCCGCCGCCTGGTAGGCCAGGTGCGTCCATCGGAGCTGCCCAACAAAGCCTGCTTCGTCACGCGCGATCCCATCGGCGTGGTGGCGGCCATCACTCCCTGGAACTTCCCCATGGCCATCCCCAGTTGGAAACTCATGCCCGCCCTGGTCGCCGGCAACAGCGTCGTGTTCAAGCCGGCCAGCGATACGCCTCTCTCCGCCTGCGCCCTGGTGGAAATCCTGGAGGAAGCTGGCATTCCACCTGGCGTGCTGAACCTGGTGCACGGTTCCGGCGCAGTAGCCGGCCACGCGCTGGCCACCCACCCCACAATCTCGCTGGTGTCGTTCACCGGCTCAACGGAAGCTGGCCGCCAGATTGGCATGGACGGCGCGCGTGACCTCAAGCGCGTATCGCTCGAGCTGGGCGGCAAGAACGCCATCATCGTGTTGGCCGATGCCGATCTGGACCTCGCGCTGGACGGCATTTTGTGGAGTGCTTTCGGCACGAGCGGCCAGCGCTGCACGGCCGCCAGCCGCGTGATCGTCGAGCACAGCGCAGAGGAACCGCTGTTGGAGCGGCTCATACCTCGGACGCGGCAGCTGCGACTTGGCAATGGGCTCGAGGCCACCACTGACGTGGGCCCGCTCATCAACCAGGCGCGCAGGGAGGCGGTGCACGCCTATGTGGGCGTAGGGCAGGCCGAGGGTGCACGCCTGGCAACCGGAGGAAGCCCATGGGGCGACCGCGGCTGGTTCTACCAGCCCACTATCTTCACTGCCGTGCGGCCGGACGCGCGCATCGCCCAGGAAGAGATCTTCGGTCCGGTCATCTCGGTCATTCCCGCCGCCAGCATCGAGCAGGCCGTGGCCATCAACAACCACACCCCCTACGGCCTCTCCACCTCCATTTACACGCGCGATGTCGATAAGGCCTTTCGCGCTTTGCGCGACATCACCACCGGGGTCGTGTACGTGAACGCCGGCACCATCGGCGCTGAGGTGCACCTACCCTTTGGCGGAACGCGCGGCACCGGCAACGGCCACCGCGAGGGTGGCGATACGGCGCTGGACGTCTTCACTGAATGGAAGACGTGTTATGTCGACTACAGCGGCCAGCTGCAGCGTGCGCAGATGGCGGAACAGCCATCCACTGCTGGTGAAGAACCTATGACGCGCGAGTAGCGGTAACGTTGTTGCCATGCTGACCAGAGAAGACAACGAGCTCATCACGCATACCGGCCCGGGCACGCCCATGGGCGAGCTGTTTCGGCGTTTCTGGCTTCCGGCGCTGCTGCCGTCGGAGCTGCCGGAGCCAGATTGCGCGCCCATCCGCCTGCGCATCATGAGCGAGGACCTGGTGGCCTTTCGCGACAGTTCCGGGCGTGTGGGCGTGGTGTCCAGCTTCTGCCCGCACCGGCGGGCGCCACTGTTCTTCGGCCGCAACGAAGAAGGCGGCCTGCGCTGCGTGTACCACGGCTGGAAGTTCAATACTGAGGGAGCCTGCGTGGACATGCCCAGCGAGCCGGCTGAAAGCAGCTTCAAGGACAAAGTGAGCCTCAAAGCCTACCCCACCCGCGAATGGGGCGGCGTGGTGTGGATCTACATGGGGCCAGCCGAACACATGCCGGAGCTGCTGCCGCGCATGGAGTGGGCGCTCCTGCCGGCTGAGGCGCGCAGCGTGGGAAAGTCGCTGCAGGAGTGCAACTGGCTGCAGGTTATGGAGGGCGACATCGATACGGCCCACATCTCCTATCTGCACGGTGGCCGTCCGCCGGGCGTGCCCAAGCCCACCAGCGCCACGGGAGCAGTTGACGGTGCGCCGCGGCTGACCGTCATCGACGATGACATCGGCTACGCCTACAGCGGTCGCCGCAACATGCCCGATGGCAGCTACTACTGGCGAGTCACCCGCTTTGTGCTGCCAATGTACGCCTTCATCCCCCAGTCCGACTGGCCCAGAGCCTGCACAGGGACCGTGCCGATCGACGATTATCACAGCTGGCGCTGGGCATTCTTCTTCAACGCCGTGGGTGGGTCGCCCAACCGCTTTGGCCCTGGTGGAGGCATGCCCAGGCAAACCGGCCAGTACACCCTGGGCGACGGGACAGTCATCGATGCCGTGCTGCCGCCGCAAACCAAAGCCAACAGCTACATGATCGATCGGGAGGTGCAGCGCACCAAAACCTACACCGGCATCCAGGGCATCGGGATGCAGGACCGTGCCATGACGGAGGGCATGGGCAGCATTTGTGACCGCGCCGAGGAGCACCTCGGGACGACGGACGTAGCCATCATCGCCGCCCGCCGCCGACTCATCAAAATGGCACGAGACCTTCAGGATGGCCTGGAGCCGTACGCCGCCACGCACGGCGAGCAGTACACGGTGCGCTCGTTGGACGCGGTATCACCCATCGCCGAGCTGGAGACGATCCTTACCGCCTTCAGCAAAGAGCTCCTCGCCCCGGTGTAACGCCGCGCCCCAGCTCTCTTCACACGGGACCGGGCGATCAGTCTCCGGAGTTGTTGATGAGGGCTGCGACCCTGGCCGGCTGCTCGCAGTGGGCCAGGTGGCCCACGGACGGAAGCACCTCCAGGCGGGAGGAAGCGATGCGTTGCTGGAACTCGCTGCCATAGGATGGCGGAATGATGCCATCGTTTGCGCCCCACACGAGCAGCGTGGGCGCACATACGCGGTGGATGCGCTTCGCCAGACCCCTGTTCGGCAGCGGCCACAGGAAGCGCGCCGCGCCAGCCAACGCGCGGGCTCGCTCCACCGAAAAGGCGACGCGCTCCTCATCGTTGCCTGTTTCTGGAGGCGCCGCGACTCCGCCCACCGCGAGTGGGGCGCCGCTGTCCTGCCCCTGCGCGGCCTGCGCGACTTCTGCCGGCGCCATGGCAAAGAAATCGGGGATGGGGTGCTCCGGATCCCACAGGCCGAAGGGCGCGATCAGTGTGAGCGAGGTGAAGCGCTCCGGCTGCACCGCGGCCAGCTCCGCCGCGAACATGCCCCCCAGGCCGTGGCCCACCAGGTCGCCGCTCTGAAAGTGCACGGCATCTAACAAATCCAGGTAGTAGTAGATGGCGTCATGGATATCCAGCAGGTGCTCTTCGCCCGTGGACGTGCCAAAGCCGGGCAGCCACGGCGCCAGCACGCGATGCTGGTGAGCCAACTCCGCCACGAGCGGATTGTCCGGACCATCCCAGATGCCGTGCAAGTACAGCAGCGGCGCGCCGTCGCCCTGCTCCAGCAGATCGACCACAAATTTCCCGCCCACCAGCGAAACCCTGCGCTGGGTCACGCCGCTTGACCTCGAAATGCGTCCGGAGACTTGCCGCGGCGGTTGGCCGGAATTATCCAGAGAGCCGGCTCATGTCGAGGCCCCTGCTTCAGGGCGCCGGTTGAGGGCCGTGTGGGGCGTTGGAGCCAAACGTCCTGGCGGCCGCTCACGCCACAGCTGCCAGGGCCGGCTTCGGTGCAGCCGGCGCGGCCAGCGGCTGAATCCACCAGCGGTCCTCGTGCTCCTTCTCGAACAGCGGGCGCAGCTTGGGCACCACCTTGGTTGCTGTGAGGCGGATGCTCTCCATGGTCAGGTCGTGCGGCATGGACCCGATCTGGTTGAGGAGGAGCAGGTGGCCGATATTCAGTCGCTTGACGACCTCCTCCAGCTGCTCGGCCACCTGGCTGGGCGTGCCGGCAATCACGTTGCCCTGCTCCACGAAGTCCTTCCAGGTGAGCTGCCGCGTGCGATCCAGCAGGCCGGTAGCCTGCGATCTGAGCCCGGCACGCACCGTTTCCAGCGTACGGTAGCCGGGGGCATCGCCAAAGCCGGGGTGAATACGCAGCATCTTGTTGTAGAAGTACTCCACGTGCGGGCCGTACTGCTCGGCCATCTGGCTCTCGCTTTCTCCCACCACAACCAGCTGCAGGTAGGCTGTTTGGAAGGGATTGCGCTGGCGGTGCGTTTCGTCCACCACCTTCCAGTAGCCCTGCACTGTCTTCTCCGCGCGCTTATAACCGCCATACGAGAGGTAGGCGTACAGGAAGTCCCGCTCCAACGTCCAGGACCACGTTTCCACTGACCCGCCACCGGGCACCCACACCGGCGGATGCGGCTTCTGCAGCGGCCGCGGCAGGGCGTTGACGTAGCGCAGCTGGGTGAACTGCCCATCGAAGCTGAATACGTCCGGGTTCGTCCATGCCTGCATGATGAGGTCGGCGGCTTCGTAGTAGCGCTCGCGGGTGAGGGCCGGATTGGTGCCGTAGGCGAAATTGGTATCCATGCTGGTGCCCACGGGGAAGCCAGCGATCAACCGTCCGCCGCTCACGCAATCCAGCATGGCGAACTCCTCGGCCACGCGCACCGGCGGGTTGTACAGGGCAATGGAATTGCCGAGGACGATCAGCGCTACGTCCTTGGTGCGCCGCGCCAGCGACGCAGCCATCAAGTTCGGCGATGGCATGAGGCCGTAGCCCGTGGCGTGGTGTTCGTTCACACAGATGCCGTCGAACCCAGCCTCGGCCGCGTACTCCAACTCATCCAGCGACTGGTTGTAATACTCGTGCGCCTTGGCTGGATCGATCAGCTCACTGGGGATGTCAACGTGTACGCTGCGGTAGCGCTCCGCGAAATCCTCCGGGAGGTCGCGATACGGCATCAGGTGGAACATGCAGATTTTCAATGGCTACTCCCCCGCCCGCGGTGCTGAGCTCGCTGGATCAGTTGGCCGCGGCGTGAATATCTTGCTCTTCGAGGGCGGACTGGTCCACATAGCCCACCTCACCGAATTCGGCCACGTTCTCCTCAACCTGCTTCATGATCTCGTCGGGCGACTTGGTCAGGTCGACCCGTTGCAGGTAGGGCTGGCGCGCCTTCAGGCCCGTGCCGCAGTAGATCTCCAGCCGGTTGCCTTCAGGATCGCGGAAGTAGGCGCCAATGGCATTGCCGTGCGAGACCACCATGTCAAACCGCACGTCGTTTTCTCGCAGGCGCTTGTAGTAGCCGATCACGTCCTGCAGCGTGTTGCAGCGAAAGGACACCTGCTGCAACAGGAGCGCGTCGGGATCATCCACGTTGCGGCCACCGCACAGCAAGAATTCGTGATGCTCTTCCTCCGGGCGAGCGCTCATGAACACCATGCCCATGGCTGGATCCTCGTCCGTGATCTGCAGGCCGATCACATCGTGATAAAAGGCCTTCTGCTTGTTCACGTCCTTGCAGAAGACGCCGACATGTCCTAACCGCGCGATAGAAGGTCCGGCCACTTGCTTCCTCCTCAATTCACTGCACGCCCAGCTGGGCGGCGGGCAACATCACACCGGGCTCGGCCCGGCCTCACCTTAAGGTGTACACCGAATGCGCCAGCCTTGTCCAATCAGCTCCAGGCCGCGGCCGGACGCGCTAGCGCTAGCGCCACAGCTCGGCGCTGGCGAGGCGCGCGCCTTCGGCCAGGCTGGCCATCTTGGCCCACACCACCTCGGGGTCCACGGCTGCCTGCCCGACCCAGGTGCCGAAGCCGCAATCGCAGCCTGCCAGCACATTCTCGCGGCCTACCAGGCGGGCGTAGCGGAGGATGCGCTGCTTCACCAGGTCGGGATGCTCGATGTAGTTCGTCGTGGAATCGATCACGCCGGGGATGAGCACGCGCCCCTCGGGCACGCGCAGCGTTTCAAACAGCTCCCACTCGTGCTCGTGGCGCGGATTGGCGCCCTCAAAAGAGATCGCCTGGGGACGCGCCTGCAGCGCAATGTCCAGAACGCGGGCCAGGGGGACGTCTCGATGGTGCGGGCCTTCGTAGTTGCCCCAGCACAGGTGCAGGCGCATTTGCTCGGGCGGCAGTCCTTCCAGCGCGTGGTTGAGCGCGCGCACGTGCAGACGGGCCTGGTCTTGAAACGCCTCCAGGCTTAAGTCCGCGAACTGGATGTGCCGCCCCATGGCCAGGTCCGGGCAATCCACCTGCAGCACCAGACCGGCCTGCACCACGGCCTGGTATTCGGGCCGGAGGGCCTCCGCAATGGCGAACAGGTAGGCCTCGTGATCGCCGTAGTACTGATCGCGGAAGAAGAGCGACACCACCCCTGGGGAGGCTGCTGTGAGGAACGGCTCCTCTTGGGCGTTTCCATTTCCTGAACCTATGGCCGCGCGCAGGTGGTCGATGTCCGCCTCTACCGCCTGCGTACCGTGCGCGCGTACTGGAGCGGTGCACGCCGGTGTTTTGCGGCGAGCTCGACCTGGATCGCCAAACACGCGCCGCGCCAACTCGGGGAAGTCGGTCAAGTCGGCGTACTGCAGTGCGTGGCTCTCACCGCCGAAGCCCTCCAGCCGATCCTTCACATAGGTGGCATAGCTGGGCTTGCCTGCTTCGCCATCGCCAATCACGTCGAGGCCAGCCTGGCGCTGCCGCGCGACGACCTCACGCACGGCCTCGCCTATCAGGCGGTCCAGCTCGCCGGCGTCGGCCTGGCCGGTTTCTTCCTTGGCAAACATGCGCTCCACCAGCAGAGGTGGACGGGGCAGGCTGCCCGTGTGGGTGGTCAGTATCCGTTCAGTGCTGCGCTGCATGCGTCTCCACCAAGCCTGGCGGCCAGCGCCGGCCGACGATGCGGCTAATCATAGACCAGCCTCACGGGCGCGAGGCTGCCACGCCGCCCGGCCATAATTGCAGCAATGCTCGGGAAACTCGCCGCCGTGACTGGCGCCACGAAACCGACTGCGCGGACATGCCGAGCGCGCAACGCGAGCCTGCGCGCTGGTGAGGCACCGAAGTGAGCTCGGCTCGAAGCGGCGGACTAGACCAGGTGAGCGCCGCGGCGTGCCCTGTCGACCGGTTCGACCAGCGCCAGGCGCGTTACTGGGAACGGGATACGAGCTACCTGCCGCCGTGGTTTCCCGCGGCGGTGGCGAGCGCCAGCCCGAAGGTTGACTACGTGCAAGGGGTGCTGGGGTTGCCGCGTGACACACGTGTGCTGGACGTTGGCGCGGGCAATGGCGTCTTCACGCACCAGCTTCTCGCTCGGTTCACCTGGGTGGCCGCCCTCGATGCGGCGTGGAACATGATCGCGCGCAATCCCAGCTCTGGGCCGCGGCTCCAGGGCTCAGCCTACCACCTGCCCTTCGCGGACGGCAGCTTCGATCTGGTGTTCTGCGGCAACCTGCTGCACCACCTGGCCGAACCCAAACGGGCCGTGGCCGAGATGGCCCGGCTGTCACGGCGGCACGTTGTGTTGTGCGAGCCGAACCGCTGGAACCTGCCCCTATTGGCCTTCATGGCCCTGGTGCCTGAGGAGCATGGCGGCCTAAAATTCAGCCCCGCCTATCTGCGGAGCCTGGCTGAGGCCGCCGACCTGGAGGTGCTGCGCTGCCAGCCCATGGGGCTGGTGTACGAGCGCAAGACGCCAGCCTTCCTGCTGCCCGGGTTACGCGTATTCGACCGGCCCTGCTGGTTTGGCGCCTACACCGTGCTGATTGCCCGCCAGCGCCACGGAGCCGACGCACTATGAATCGAGTGCCGCTTTCGGAGGCGGACCACCGAGTGAGTTGTGAAATCCAGGCGCGGCTCGAATTGAACGCGCCCAACTACACCTCCTGGATTGTCCGGCAGGCGAGCCGGCACATCGGCCGCCGGCTGCTGGACGTTGGCTGTTCCACCGGCAACGTGACCCGCCACTTCACCGGGTGCGAGTTGTTGGTGGGTGTGGACCCGAACCCGTACGCGCTGGATGTGGGTCGTGCTGAATGGGCTGGCAGCCGGCCCGAGGTGCAGCTGCTGCCCATCACCATCCCCAGCGACGCCTTCCTCGCCCTGGAGCGTTTTGCGTTCGACAGCATCACCTGCCTGAACGTGCTGGAGCACGTGCAGAATGACCTGGAAGCGCTGCGGCAGATGCACCAGGTGCTGGCGCCCGGCGGCCGCCTGTTCCTGCTGGTGCCGGCCAACCAGTGGTTGTACGGCAGCATGGACGCGGCGGATCAGCATTGCCGGCGCTACACGCGGCGGGGGCTGGCGCAGACCGTCGCTATGGCCGGCTTCACCGTGCGTTCGCTGCGCTTTATGAACGCGCCGGGCGTAGCGGGCTGGTTCATTAACGGCCGCATCCTTCGCCGCGCGCTCATTCCGTCTACTCAGGCCGGCCTGTTCGACCGCTGCGTGCCATTCATCGAGCGCCTGGAAGCAGCGTTCGCGCCGCCCATTGGCCAATCCCTGGTGCTGGTCGCGGATCGATGACGCGGCCGGTGGTTTCCGTGGTCATCCCTTGCCTGAACGAGCGCGAAACGATTGGCATCTGCGTGAGCAAGGCGCGCCAGGCCTTCGACGATCTGGGAATCACAGGCGAAGTGGTGGTGAGCGACAACGGATCGACCGATGGCTCGGCGGAGATCGCCGCCCGGGGCGGGGCCGTGGTGGTGCACGCTCGCGAGCGCGGCTATGGCAATGCCTACCTGGCTGGCTTTCGTGCCGCTCAGGGCGGCGTACTGCTGATGGGCGACGCGGACGATACCTACGACTTCAGCCGCGTGGGCGACTTTCTGGCCGCCCTGACGGATGGTTGCGAATTCGTCAACGGTTCGCGCCTGCGCGGCACGATTCTGCCTGGCTCCATGCCCTGGCTGCATCGCTACATCGGGAATCCTCTGCTCTCCGGCATGTTGAATGCGTTCTTCCACACGGGCTTCTCCGATGCGTACTGCGGCATGCGCGCCTTCACGCGCGACGCTTACGACCGCATCCGTCCGCGCAGCAGCGGCATGGAGTTCGCCCTGGAGATGATCATCAATGCCGCCAAGGCGGGCTTGCGCAGCACCGAGATTCCCATCACCTATTACCCCCGGCGCGGCGAGTCAAAGCTCAGGTCGCTGAAGGACGGCTGGCGCAGCCTGCGCTTCATGCTCCTGTACAGCCCCACACACCTGTTCGTCATCCCCGGGTTGGCGGCCTTACTCGCTGGCCTGCTGCTGATGCTGTCTCTGCTGTTCGGGAGGCCTGTCGTAGCTGGCCACCCCCTGGGCAATCACAGCATGCTGCTAGGCGCACTGCTCACCATCCTGGGCGTGCAGGTCTTGGCTATTGGACTGCAGGCGGGCACACACTCGCTGGCCGAGCGGTTCGATAAAGACAATGCGCTGCTCGCGCTCTTCTACCGCTGCTTCAACCTGGAACGCGGCCTGCTTATTGGTGGGCTGCTGGTGGCCGCCGGATCCGCGGTGTACCTTTACCTGCTCGTGCTGTGGTGGTCCTCCGGCTTTGGGCCGCTGTTCCAGGAGCGGCCAGCCATCGCCGCGCTGGTGCTGGTGGTGGTGGGCGTGCAGATCATCATGTCAGCGTTCTTTGGAAGCCTGCTCGGCCTCAAGATGGCCACCTTTCGTGACGAGTAGCGCTGCTGAGCGGCCTTCAGTCTCCGGCGTCCCGCGCGAGACGCAGGCCGCTGAACTGCCAGCGCGCATCCGGCGGGAAGAAGTTGCGATAGGTGGCGCGAATGTGCGATTGCGGCGTGGCGCAGGAGCCGCCGCGCAGCACGTACTGACTGCTCATGAACTTGCCGTTGTATTCGCCCACCGCCCCGGGCACCGGCCGAAACCCGGGATAGGGCGCGTAGGAGCTCTGCGTCCATTCCCACACGTCGCCGAAGAGCTGTTGCCAGGGTGTATCTGTCGCGGCAGCTGGCAAGGGATCGTACGCGCCGGATTCGACAAAGTTACCCCGCACCGGCACGTTCGCGGCGGCAACCTCCCACTCAGCCTCGGTGGGCAGGCGTGCTCCAGCCCAGCGAGCGTAGGCATCGGCTTCGTAATAGCTCACGTGTGACACCGGCGCGGCAGTGCTCAGCGGCAACTGGCCAGCCAGGCTCATGCGCAGCCAGTCCTCGCCAGCCTGCTCCCAGCCCAGGGGGCACCGCCAGCCTTGGGCCTGCACCTCGGCCCAGCCCGCTGACAGCCACAGCTCCGGCCGGGTGTAGCCGCCATCAGCCATAAAGGCCAGAAACTCACCATTGGTCACCGGCCGCGAGGCCAGCGCAAACGGCTGCAGGTACTGGCGGTGGCGCGGGCTCTCATTGTCGAAGGCAAAGCTCTCCCCTTGGTGGCCGATCCACCGTACTCCGCCTTCGAAGCTGTGCCATTGCAATGGTGCGCCAGCCACGTTTGCTGGCGCTGGCACCGCTGCCGTGGTGTAAGCCGGCTTCAATGGGTTGAGTGCCAGCATGTGGCCCAGGTCCGTGAGCAGCAGCTCCTGGTGCTGCTGCTCATGGTGGATGCCCAGGGTCACTAGAGCGCGCGCGGCGCCAGGGAGGTCGTCTGCCGTCCCGTCCAGCAGTCTCTGCAGCGCGCAATCCACGTGGGCGCGGTAGCGATACGTTTGCTGTACGGTGGGGCGTGACAGCAGCCCGCGCTCCGGCCGTGGGTGCCGCGAGCCCACGGCCTCGTAGTACGAGTTGAAGATGTAGCCATAGCGCGGATCGAACGGCGCATACGCGGGCGCGTAGGGCATCAGCACGAACGTCTCGAAGAACCATGTGGTGTGCGCGAGGTGCCACTTGGCCGGGCTGCAGTCCGCCATGGACTGCACCACGTAGTCTTCCGGCTCCAACGGCTGGCAGAGTGCAGCTGTGAACTGGCGCGTGTTCAGGTATTGCTCCAACAGTGATACAGCTTCCGTGTCCGCGGACGAGCGCTCTCGTACTTGCACGACGTTCCCTCCCATGCTGAATCCCGCTCAGGCGGGGACTGCCAGGGCCAGCGCAAAGCGCTGCAGCCGATCGGTGTACCAGCCGGACAGCTTTAGGCCGGCTGCAGCGAAATCTGCCTCAATATCGGCCCGCGTGAACTTAGTACTGATCTCCGTGCGCATCAGCTCGCCCGCGTCGAAGCGCGGCGCCAGGCCTGCGCCCGGGATGTGCACGGTTTGCGCGCGCAACGAACGCAGGTGCATCTCGATGCGGTGTTCGGCCGCGTCATACCGGGCCACGTGTGCGAACATCGCCAGGTCGAAGTCCGCCGCCAGGTCGCGGTTCAGCACCCGCAGCAGGTTGAGGTTGAAGCGCGCGGTAACGCCCTGCGCGTCGTCGTACGCCGCCACCAGGGTGGCTGGGTCCTTGACCAGGTCAAGCCCCAGCAAAAAGGCATCCTGGGGCCGCATAAGCCGGCTCACGGCGAGCAGGAAGGCCCGCCGTTGATCGGGAAAGAAGTTGCCAATGGTGCCGCCCAGCAGCGCCAGGAGCTGGCGGCCGAAGCGAGGAATGCGGTCCAGGTGCTCGAAGAAGTCGCCGATGATGGCGTGGATCGCCAGGCCGGGATAGTGCTCTAACAGGCGCAACGAGGACTCGCGAACGATGGCGTCGCTCACATCGAACGGCACGAACCACTCCAGATGGCCCTCGCGCCGGGCGGCGTCGAGAAGCAGCCGGGTTTTGGTGGACGATCCCGAGCCCAGCTCAACCAGCGCGTGCGGTTGAAAGCGCTGGGCGATCTCCTGGCTGCATGCGCTGAGTATCTCGGTTTCGGTGCGGGTCTGGTAATACTCCGGCAGCTCGGTGATGCGCTCGAACAATTCCGAGCCCGCGTCATCGTAGAACCAGCGAGGAGGAAGCTCTTTGGGAAGGCGGGTCAAGCCGGCGCGAACGTCAGCCCGCAACGCCTCCAGTTTGCCTGTTCCCAGGGCGTGAAACTCCAGGGTCAGCGGCGCAGCGATCATGAGCCCGGCCACGAGTTGGTTCCGGATACCACTGCCAGGCCTTTGCGCGCATTCAACTGCCACGAGTTGATGCACGTCACGCGGCACCGCGGCCGTACACGTTTGGCATGTCGGAACTGCCAAGCACGTGTCGGGCCAGGCAGGGGCTGGGGAAACACGACCATCATGTTGCTACCCGCTCAGCGCAGCGTCAGGAACTCTCCGCGCCGGCTCTGCCAGAGGCGCTCAAAGTCGCTCTCGGGCGTAACCTCATCGATCGGCAGTGCGTGAAATAGCTCCGGATGCGACAGAATTGCCGGCGCCTGGCCCTGCTCCAGCTCGCGCGCCAGGCGCATCAGGTAACGACGCCAGAAGATGATGGCGGCATCCGTGGTGCCCAGGTGCTCCTGCGTGCGATTGGGGATGGCGCCCATCGACTCGGTCATCGCCTGGTCCTGCACGCGGTTGCCTGGCAAGCCCGTGTAATTGACCGTGCGCTGCATCTCCCGATCGAGGAGATAATCATTATCCCGGTTGCGGATGCGCCGCCAGCTGTTGGGTAGAAAGCCAAGGTGCGGCACCACGGCGGGATCGCCATCGCCGGGCGTGAGCTGCCCCGGTTTGAGCATGGGTTCCTCGCCAGGGCCCGGCGGCGGCGAGAACTGGAACCACCAGCTGTGCTCGTCGTCCATGGGCAGGGTGATATGTCCGGCGCCATCGCGCGACGCGCCCGGAATCTCCACGAACAAGGGCAGGATGAAGGTGGTGACGCGCCAGTAGTTCTGATTCTCCGGCGCGGGCCGCCGCGCACCATAGACAAAGCCGAAGTCCGTTTCCCGCACGGTAAGGTCCGGCGCGCCGTAGCTGATCGGCCGCCGCGCGCGGGCCGCGGAGAAGTCGCGGT
This sequence comes from Chloroflexota bacterium, assembly GCA_035532895.1. Taxonomy (GTDB): domain Bacteria; phylum Chloroflexota; class JAJPGV01; order JAJPGV01; family JAJPGV01; genus DATKQD01. The sequence goes on along the minus strand of DATKQD010000170.1, from coordinate 1,073 downwards.
GCAAGAACGACACGTGAGCTGAATCCAGATCGCCTTCGGTTCCCTGGCTGTAATTGGAGTCCTGCAGCCACTTGCGTACCTGCGTTTCGCTCGCCCGCGGGTGCATGCACCAGGCGTACTGGGGCAGCGGCGGCTGCTTGTCCTTGGGCCCCATGTACACCCACACCAGCCCGCCCCACTCCGCGGCTGGGTAAGCGGTGGCCTGCACCTTGTGCTTGAAATTGCTCTCGGCCGGCTCGTTGGGCATGTCCACGCAGTTGCCGTTCACGTCGAACTTCCAGCCGTGATACACGCAACGCAGCCCGCATTCTTCGTTGCGGCCAAAGAATAGACTGGCGCCACGATGCGGACAGTTCTGCGACAGCAGCCCCACTGCGCCATGGCTGTCACGAAAGGCGATCAGATCCTCGCCCAGGATCCGCACGCGCACGGGCGTGCAGTCCGGTTCGGGCAGCTCCGTGGGCAGCAGCACGGGCATCCAGAAGCGCCGAAACAGATTGCCCATGGGCGTGCCAGGGCCGGTATGCGTCAGCAGCTCGGTTTCTTCAACTGTGAGCATTGGTTCACGGGTTCCTTTCAGTGGTCGGGCCTGGAGCAACTGCTCCCTACCCGCCATAGTACCGCCGCGTGCAGGGCGTATCATCCCTCAGGGCGCCCGCGCGGGCACGACGCCCCCCAACTCTCAAGCAACTCGTCAGGGAGAGCACATGCTGGCTGCTGCCGTCCTCGCGGTTATGGGGCTGATCGCGGGGACGTACGGAACACTCGTTGGCGCCGGCGGCGGCTTTCTGCTGGTGCCGCTGCTGCTCCTCTTTCGGCCGGACCTGCCGGCCACCACCGTGACCACGCTCTCGCTCGGCGCGGTGATGTTCAACGCCATCTCGGGGGTGCTTGCCTATTCGCGCCAGCACCGCATCGATTATGTAAGCGGGTTGCTCTTCGCCGTGGCCACCGTTCCCGCGGCCGCGGCGGGTGCCCTGCTGGTGAGCCACATTCCCCGCCAAGGCTTTCAGCTCACCTTCGGTGCCCTGCTGGTGCTGGTTGCCCTGTTCATCTTCTTCCGTCGCCCGCCG
>DATKQD010000169.1:0-4554 GCA_035532895.1 Chloroflexota bacterium | reverse complement strand
GCCATGCGCCTATTGTCCCACAACAGCGCCTTATTGTCAAGCAAATTACTGCCTACAATTGCGGCTACTTTCCGCCCGCGAACGTGCTCACCTGAGCACGGAATCGCCGCTTATTACTGGCTAGCTTGCTTGGAAGTTCGGGTTAGAGGGCCATTACCGGCGCGCAAGAGGTCTATTAGCGTATGTCGTCATTGGTGAGCCGTGTCAGCCGGCGCAACAAGCAGCAGCCAGAAAGCCATTGGCGGCCCCCGGCCGATCCCCTGCCGCCACAGTAGGCGCGGTCAATCGACGCGCGGGAGGAACCCCACCCCGGCCGCCGAGGCAGCTTTCCGCGAAACTTCTAACCTTCAAGCATCTGGCGGTAGGTGCGCTCGGCGAACTCATCGGTCATGCTGGCGATGTAATCGCAGGCCACGCGGCGCGGATCCAACCCCTCGTCCAGCAGGTCGTGCAGCTCCTCCGGATAATGGCGGCCGGTGGTGTCGCCCACCAGGCGGTCGAACAGGCCGCGCACCACCGTCTCCGCGCTCTGGTGCACCGCCATCACGCGTAGATCGCCGAACACCAGGCTCGCTGCCAGCGCTTTCAGCACGCGGCTGCGGATACGCTGCGCCTCGTCCACGTGCAGTGTCCGCGCATAACGGAAGCCACGATCGCCTTCGTCTCGCGGCTGGGTGTGGGTGGCGAGAACCATGGCGTGTATGGCGTCGGACGTCCAGGTCTTGCGGGCGGCGTGGCGACGGCGCGCTCCGTCAACGGCCAGCACAGCTTGCAGCTCCGCGATGACCGCTTCGATGCAGGCCATCGAAGCGTCCGGCACCCGGTTGCGCAGGAGCGCACGAGTACCCTCCGCGCGGAGCCGTGGGCTCGCGATGAGCCCGGCCTGCATACCGTCCTCCACGTCATGCACAGAGTAGGCGACATCGTCTGCCCACTCCACAATCTGGCACTCCAGCGACTGATCGCTATCTCTATGGCCCTGGCACACCCAGTCCACCAGGGGCTGGTCGTCGTCATAAAAGAACTTGTCGCCTCCCTGTGCTACGGCCTGGCGGCGCGGGTACTTGTACTTGAGCATGGCGTCCAGCGTGCCGCGGGTGATATTCAAGCCGGTAAAGCGATCGCTTTTTACCTCCAGCCGGCTCAGCACGCGGAGGTTCTGGGCGTTACCTTCAAAACCGCCCGCATCCCGCATGCAGGCGTCCAGCACGCGCTCCCCAGCGTGCCCGAAGGGCGGATGTCCTATGTCGTGCGCCAACCCGGCGGCTTCACACAGCGTGGGGTCCGCACCCAGACGCAGCGCTATGCCCTTGGCGATCTGCGACACCTCCAGTGAATGGGTGAGACGGCTGCGAAAAAAGTCGCTCTCGCCGGGGGCAAACACCTGCGTCTTGCGCTGAAGCCGGCGAAAGGCCGCCGCGTGCAGGATGCGCGCCCGATCGATCTCAAACGGGTCGCGCACATCGTCCACCTTCGGGGGCTCGGCCGTTTGCCGCTCCACGTCCGCCGGGCCATAGCTGAGTGTCCCGCCGGCGGCGCCCACTCGCGGTGTCACCTGGCTAGGCTAGCAGTCTGAGCCGCCATGCCTGTTGGTGCGCGCTTGGGTGGCGCTACGATCTTCGGTAACATGCCCGTCCTCTTGTCTCACGTCGACATTCCGGTTTCACATGGGCACCTGGAAGGGCTGCTCCAGTCCGCCGATGGCGACGACTCCCTCAGTGTCATCGTCTGCCACCCGCACCCGCTGCACGGCGGCACCATGCACAACAAGGTGGTATTCCATGCGGCCAAGGCGCTGGGTTCGCTCGGCTGGCGAGTGCTGCGCTTCAACTTCCGAGGAGCGGGCGCCAGCACGGGCACCTACGGGGGCGGCAGCGGTGAGGAGGAGGACGTCGTGGCCGCGCTCGACTATCTTGGTTCGCCACGGGTACTTCTGGCCGGCTTCTCCTTTGGCTCCGCGGTGGGCCTGTCCGTGGGTGTGCGCGATTCGCGGGTGGTAGCGCTGTGTGGCATTGGCCTGCCGGTGAACTCGGGCTGGCCATCGCTGCCCAGCATCCAGAGCAGCCCCAAGCCCAAGCTCATCATCCAGGGCGAGCAGGATGAGTACGGCCCGCGAGCGGCACTCGAAGGGTGGTTCGAAGCTGCACTGCCGCCCAAAGAGCTGTGTCTGATCCCTGGGGCGGATCACTTCCTCACCAGCCATGACGAGGAACTGCGACAGGCCATCGTGAGCACGTTCCGCGGCCATCCTGACTGGACCGGCAACGCGAGCCAGCAGGCGTAACGCTCAGGCGGCCGGCTGCTCTTCGGGGGGCACGCCCATCTGGCCGAACTGGCGGCGGATGTCTTCGCCCAGCTCGCGCAGCTCATCGACGGTAGAGGGGTCGCTGAGGCGCGGGCGAGGGACGCCGATGGCCACATCCGCCGCCACGGTGCCGGGCGCGGCCGTCATCACGATCACCCGGTCCGAAAGAAGCACAGCCTCAGCTACGCTGCTGGCGATCATCAGCACGCTTTTGGGGCTGAACATCCACAACTTCTGCAGGTCCAGCGCAATTTGCTGGCGATGGCGGGGGTCCAGCCCGGCGAACGGCTCGTCGAACAGCAACAGCGGCGGATCGTGCACAAAAGCACGGCAAATGGTGAGCCGCTGCCGGTTGGCTGCCGAGAGCTGATAGGCCGAGGTGTCGCGCAGCTCTTTCAAGCCCACCAGCTCAATGAGCTGCTCGGCCCGGGGCCGGTAATCGTCGCGATCGAGATCGCGAATCTCGGCCTGCAGCAGCACGTTTTCCAGCACCGAACGCCAGTCCATCTGGATGGGGTCAGCGAACACGGTGCCGATCTCCGTTTGCGCCTTTTTCACGGTGCGACCGGCGATAGCGACCGTGCCCGAGGACACCGGCACGAGGCCGGCCACCATGGAGAGCAGGGTCGTTTTGCCGCTGCCCTTGGGCGCAAGGATCGAAACGAACTCGCCGGCCCCGATATCCAGGTTGATATTAGCGACGGCAGCCACGCTCTCCCGCCGCGACCGGTACAGCTTGGTGACGTTGCGCAAGCGCACGTACGGCGTTGAAGCGCGCTGCTCCGCAGCCGCGGCTTCGTTGATCACCGTGGCCAAGCCGCTCTCAAAACCTCCACGAACACTGAACGCAAGTCCTCCCGATTAGCGTAACGCCTGAACCTCTCCGTTTCCAGCCGGTTTCAGGAACCATTGTTGATCGCTTACCACCCCTCTGTACAGGGGCGGCGGCCATCGGCGCGGTCAGCGCAGGAGCGAGCCTCACCACGGTTGGCAATCACGAAAGTCTTCAAGCGCTTTGAACGTGGCAGCTAACGGTGGCGGCCGGGGGCAGCCTGGCCCCGCGGTGCAGGGGCCTCGGCAGCCTCGAGCACGGCTTCGCGGGCACCCTGCCGGGCCAGCTGATCGCAGCGTTCGTTCTGGGGGTGGCCGGCGTGGCCGTTCACCCAGTTCCAGCTCAGCACCAGCCGGTCCTTTTCGGCGTCGATGCTCTCCCACAGGTCCTGGTTTGACACCAGGCCGCCGGTGGACGTTTTCCAGCCTTTGCGCTTCCAGGAGGCGAGCCACGAGCTTGCACCCCGAACCACGTACTGTGAATCGGAGGTCACCTCTACCTGGGCATCGCTGGGCACCCGGGAAAGGCCCTTCAGCACGGCCATCAGCTCCATCCGGTTGTTCGTCGTGCGAACCTCGCCGCCGTGCAACTCCACAGGCTTGCCGTCCGGCGGAACAACGATGGTGCCCCAACCGCCGGGCCCCGGGTTGCCGCTGCATGCCCCGTCGCCAAATACGCTCCAGGACGATCCTCGCCGTTCAGTCAATGTCCGCCTCCAGAAGATATCCACTTAGGAAGGGAAACGAGCCGCCGTAGCCGCGGCGCGAGCAGGAAGACCGCGAGCGCCACCAGCCACAGAAATAGCGTGGCCAGCGAGATGACGGCACCCGCCGTGACGGACGCGGGTGCAAAAGTGAAAGTCACCTGGTGGGCGCCCGCGGGTAGATGCACGCCTTGAAAGAGCTCGTCCGCGACCAGCAGGCGCGCGGGCTTGCCGTCCACGCTGGCCGTCCAGCCCGGGAACCAGCTCTGGCTGAGCACCAGGAAGCCCGCTTGAGCCGACCGAGTGGCCACGCTCCAGCGCTCCGGGCTGTCCTCACGCACGGTCACTGCGTCCCCCGTGGCGCTGGCTGTAGGCGATGGGGCGGCGAACCAGCTCCGTGGCACGGGCGAGCTAGCCGTGGTGGGCACCAGGCGGCGCAGCCGCGACAGGATGCGTCCGGCCAGGTTGCTGCTGGCAGGGGGCTGAGGGTTAGCCTCGATGGCCACAACACGCCGAGGATCAAACGTGGGGGCGCTTATGGTCGCCAGCGCGGCTTCCGGCGACGCCGCAAGATGGCCGGTATGCACCAGGAAGGCGGCCCCCAGGGCGGCCTCATTGCGGTAGATCTTCACGTCGCCCCGAAACACGCGCTGAAATGCCCCACCCGGCGCTACCAGGGGCGACAGCGAGGCGCCGCTGGGAGATATCAGCGCC
>DATKQD010000168.1:0-3816 GCA_035532895.1 Chloroflexota bacterium | reverse complement strand
TGCCGCCTCCCAGCCGCGCTCTCGTGCCACGGCGGCGAGCGGCCGGCTGCCTAAATCGCGGCCGGCGGCGGACGCCGCGGCCTTCACGTACACCTGGTCGAACCGGGGATGCCGACCCAGGGCCGCGGCCAGCGCGCTGCGTTGCCCTGGGTCGCGCAGGGCCGCCAGTTTGGCCTGGTGGTCCAGCCGTCCGAACTCCGGCCAGCCCGGCAATTCAGCCAGCACCGGCGACGCACCGGCCAGGTCAAAGGCTGGCTCGGTAGGTTGGCTGCGGGCCACCGCGTACACCGGCCGGCCGGCGTCGATCGACGCTTCCATCCAACCCAGCACCTGGCGCCAGATATCCGGCTCGCCCGCGCGCTGGCCAAAGTCGTTCCAGGTAACGGGGGCTCCGCTTGCTTCGGCCAGACGGGCCATGAAATCGCCATCCTCAGGATAGGGGCCCATAAGCTTCGTGCGCGGGTTGAGGCACATGAAGCCGCGGCCATGCGCCTTCACCGTTCGCGCCAGGGCAAACACTTCATCATCCGACGCGAAATAGGTCGGGATGTGGCGGCCGGCGGCATCCAACTGGTGCGCCACCTGGCTGGTGCTGATGCCAATGGCGCCCGCGTCGAGCGCTTCGGCCGCCAACCCGGCGATGCGGCCGATCTCTTCCTCGGTCGCCTGGCGCTCGAGCGCCGCCTCGCCCATCACAAAGTAGCGCAGCGCCGAGTGCCCCACCTGTGCCATGACGTTCACGCCCAGGCCATGCCCACGCAGCCACTCCAGGAACTGCGGATACGACTGCCAGGCAAAGGGCACGCCCGCGTTGAGAATGGGCTGCGGAATCTGCTCGATAGACGAGAAGAGCTGCACCAAATAGTCGCGGCCTGCTTCTGGCGTGGCCGGCGCCAGCGCCAACCCGCAGTTGCCCATGAGCACGCTGGTAACGCCGTGGAAGCAGGACGGCGTGCAGTACGCATCCCACGCGAGCTGCGCATCATAGTGCGTGTGAACGTCCAGAAAGCCAGGCGCCACCACCATGCCGTTGGCGGCAATGGTGCGCCGCGCCTGACCTTCCAGCGAGCCCACGGCCACAACGCGGCCCTCCGCGATGGCCACATCTCCAGGGAACGCCGGCCGCCCGGTGCCATCCACGATACGCCCGCCCTTGATCAGCACGTCCCAAGTCATGAGCGACAGTATAGGCCGGCCGTCAGGATCAGTGATCCTCCGCGAGCAGCTGTCGAATAGGCTCGGTACGATCGTAGGCTCGATGGATGTCGTCCAGCACAGCTACGCGCATAGTGCTGCTCACCGCGGCTGATTCCCATAAACGCGTGCCGGCGAAACGAAGACCGCCGCGCGGCGCTGTTGCGCCATCACCCGATCGTAGTCAGCCCAATTGTCATGCGTGCCTCCGGCCGCGGCGAATACCTGCCGCAGCAGCGACGGCAGCGCCGTGGGCGCGAAGCCAGGCGGCAAGTCATCCGGCCCAATGATGTCCGCCCGCCCATCCAAGGAAGCCCACTCGTGGCCGGAGCGCGCGGTCACCGTGATGCGTGGATCCTGCCGAAGGTTGCGCAGCTTGACAGTGCCGCCACGCAGCACCATGCCCAGCACCGGCCCGCCAGAGAGGGGATGCCGCAGGAAGCCGGCATTCACCACGGTTGACTGCGCCGACCCATCGCGGCGCAGAGTGGTGACTACCACGAGAAAATGCTCCTTGGCCGCGATCCGATCGAAATCACGCTTTTCCATGGCCTCCATTATCCGGCTCATGGCCGAGTCCTTGGCGTGCCGGGAGATCGATTGCCGCTACCTGTCCCCCATACTTGGTTTCACGATGTACGCTGCTGAGCCACCGAGCTCATGATCCACCTCTTGCACGGCGAAGACGCCTTGAGTCGGAGCCGGGCAGTGAAGGAGCTCCTGCCCGTGCCCGGATCTGACGCCTACGCCGGCGTCACGGTATTTGAGGCGCCGGTCGACGTGCAGCGCATTGTGGAGGCTTGCCGCGCGCTGCCCTTTTTGGCGGACAGGCGCTACGTGCTGGTGCGCAACTTCATCACGGCCACCACGCGGCGCCGGCGTGCCGGGAGCGAAAGCGACGAAGTGCCCGCCGGTGAAACAACGAGCGATGAGGCCTCCGGCCCGCGGCCGGCGCAGCAGCTGCGAGACGTGCTGCCGGACTTTCCAAGCAGCACTGAATTGGTGCTGGAGGAGAGCGGCAAGGTACCCGCCACCAGCGTGCTGTACAAGTACGCGCGCAGCCACGGGGAGGAACGGGAGTTCCGCCCCCTGGTGGGCGAGGACCTCATGCGCTGGATTCGGCAGCAATTCGCTGAACGGCAAGCCAGCGTGCACCCACTGGCGGTCCAAACCCTGGCCGCCTACGTGGGCTCGGACCTGCTGCTGCTGGACCGCGAGATCGACAAGCTGTGCGCCTATGCCGAGGGCCGCGCGGTGCAGGAAGCGGACGTGGCGGAGATGGTGTCCTCCGCGGCCGAGACCAAGGTGTGGGGCATGATCGACGAGGCGGCGCGAGGCAGTGCGCCGGCCGCTCTGCTCCAGCTGCGCCAGGTGCTGGCCGACAGCGCCAACCCTCCCCTGCGCACGTTGGGAGCCATCGCCAATCGCTTCCGGCTGATGTTGATGACCAAGGAGCTCGCCGATCGGCGCCTCTCGGACCAGGCCATCGCGCAGCAGACGGGCCAGCAGGATTGGTCGATCCGCAACACCCGGCCGCTGCTGCGGCATTTCACCCTAGCGGAGCTGAAGCGCATTCACGAAATGCTGCTGGAAACCGACATCGCGCTGAAGCGCAGCCCGCTAGACGACAAGCTGACGTTGGAGCTGCTGGTGCTGGCCATCGCGCGGAGAGACCTCGCGCCCGCGGAAGCGCTCCCGGAACCCGAGCGAGACGGATGACGCGCCGGCAGCCGGCATGAAGCATCGCGCCGGCGTCCGCGTCCCGATCCGTTGCGTGGCTACAGGGCCGACGTCGAAGCGTCCGGGTGCGAGAGATTCAAGCCTTGGCGAGGGCCGCCTGGTTGAACTTCTTCATCAGCCGCGAGAGGCGGCGGGCAGCGTTGTTGGGGTGCAGGATCTTATGGCTGGCGGCCGTATCCAGGGCCTTCTGCGCCTGGATGATGGCTGCGTCGGACGTATCGACGTCAGTGTGGATGGCCTCCACAGCGCTCCGCACATACGTCCTGACGGCCGAGCGTGTGCCCCGGTTACGGGCAGCATTGCGGCGCATCTCATTCGTTCGCTTTTCGGCGTTCTTGCCCTTACCCTTCGGCAACAGTCACTCCTGGTACGTTCTCTGGTGTCAGCCCTGCGCACATCTGGCAGGCAACGGATAACTGTAACACTCTCGCGACTGCTACCCCGGCTGGCTCGGCGGACGCCCCTTGCGCAGCTCATCCAGCACGGCGTTGAGCTGGACGCTCAAGCTGTGAAGCTGTGCGAGCAGACGGTTGAACTCATCACGCGTGGGCACGTCCGCTCGTTTGATGGCGCCCACGATGCGCTCCTCCACCAGTCCGGCGGCGTCCCCTCGCACCTGCCGTCGACGTTCGATGACGCTCTCCACCGAGCGCAGCACTTCGGATTCGGTGAGGTGCCCCAGCTCGACGGCGGTGTTGATCAGGCGCTCCGTTTCCTGCTCCGCCAGCTGCACAAGGCCCATGCCGGTGATGGTGCGCCGAAACTGTCCAAATGTCGCTGTCCCGGCCTGGACCAGTCCGGTGAGCACAGTCTTGCTGGCCGGGCTCGACGCGTGACGCTCCCGCTCCAACAGAATTTGCGTGAGGACAACGGTGCTGATGT
>DATKQD010000167.1:0-7740 GCA_035532895.1 Chloroflexota bacterium | reverse complement strand
GCGTGGGCGTGAAGGATGCCGCGTGCGTCGAAGTTTGCCCGGTCGACTGCATTTATGCCAAAGACGAAGACGATATGTACTACATCCATCCCGATGAATGCATCGATTGCGGTGCCTGCGTGCCGGAGTGTCCTGTGAATGCCATCTTCGAGGAATCCGAAGTTCCGGAGGAGTGGAAACACTTCATCCAGCTCAACGCCGACTACTTCAAGTAAGGCACCCGGCACTTCCTTTCCTCTGAACTAGCGGCAGTCCGGCTCGGTCGCGGGCTAACGAATGTCGCTGGGCAGCCCTCTCTTTCGCTCCGGGTGAGTCGCAACCACCGCTAGCGAAGCGAGTTCACCCCACGGGAGGCCGCTTCGGGGGCCGAAGTGATCGCGCCGCTCAGGCTGTTCGCCGTGCCTGATTACTTCGGCAGTGGGATTTTCAACAGCTCGTTCGTCCCGTTGGAAATCACCCAGGCGGCCTTCCCCGCGGCTGCTATCCCAAGCGGCCGTTGCAGGTCCCCTGGCGCGGCCCAAAAGCGGCTCACCTGGCCGGCCGGGTTATACAGCGCCAAGCCCTGTTGTGCTGGCAGCGTGGCCAGCAGCCCCGCGCTGGCGAGCCACAATAAGTGCGGCGGCAGCACCGTGCTGTTGGTATCCATGGCCCATTGCGCGGCCAGCCCACCGGAGGAGCTGAGCACAGCGATGGCGTTCGCGTCAGGCTCGGCTACAAAGAGTGCCCCGCCTGGGCCAAACGCCACCGCGGTTGGCTGGTCGAGCTGGCCGCTGGCAGTGAAGCTGGCGATGGGCGTGCCGTCGGGCGAGAGCTTCAGCAAACGGTTGTTGCCGGTGTCCGCTACCAGGGTGTTGCCCGTGGCGTCCACCGCGATACCCCTGGGGCGGAACAAGCCGTCCGCGTGCTCGAAGGCCGGCACGGGCGCCCCATTGAAGGCGAACTTGTGCACCTGCCCCGTGGCGTTGTCCGCCACGATCAGGCCATCCGGCACCACGGCTAAGGCCACCGGCTCAACGAGGGCGGCGCCCGCGGTGCCGCTCCAGGCCGCCAGAAACCGGCCGTTAGCGCTGAACTTCACCACGCGATGGTTGCCTGTGTCGGCCACGTACACATTGCCCGCGGCATCCACGGCTACATCGCGTGGGTCGTTCAACTGGCCGGGGCCCGCGGCCGGCCCGCCCAACACGGCCAGCACCGTGAGGCTCGTCGCGGCCGGCAGAGTGGCGGGCGGCAGCGCGATCATCCGCCGTGGGGCCGCGCTCGCGGCCGGTGCTCTTGGCGCCCGGGTGGCGCGCTGCAACGTGGCGGCGCCGGCCAGGGCCAGCACCACCAGCACCCCAACTGCCGGCGCGAACCAACTTGGCCGTGCGCTCTCTGCCGGTGCCGAGCGAGCCTGGCGCTCGTCGCTCTGCTCGGTGGCTGCCTCGGCTTCGGCTACCAGCAATCGTGGACCAAAGCGCACCACCAGCACGCTCGCCGCCAGGCCCAGCGCCGCTGCTGCCAGGCCCAGCACCAGAAAACCCACGGCCATCAATCGCCTGCCTCAGCGGTGCTGGCGGCAGATCATACGGTCGTCCATCCGCGCACGCGGAATGCCATCAGCTGCGCCTTGTCCCCGTTCGGCGGGCAGGGGAATGCGGCGGGACGAAAGCTCACGCCGGCCCGCGGTAGAGGCGCGGCACGCGGGCAGAAATGGAGCACACCACGTCATAGCTGATGGTGCCGCACAGCTCCGCGACCTCATCCGCGCCGATGCTCTGGTCGCCCTGGGTACCGAAGAACACCACCTCATCGCCCACGGCCACGTCGGGCACGTTGGTGACGTCCAGCGTCGCGTTGTCCATGGACACGCGCCCAATGATGCGCGCCCGCTGTCCGTGCACCAGGGCCCAGCCCCGGTTCTGCAGGCGCCAGTCCAGCCCGTCCCCATAACCCACGGGAACGGTGCCAACCAGGGTTGCCCGCGCCGCGCGATACGTCCGCCCGTAACCCACGCTGGCCCCCGGCTCAATCCGTGCCAACCGGATCAGATGGGACCTGAGGCTCATGGCCGGGCGCAGTTCCATCTCGCGGGCCATGTTTTCTGCCGGCGCCAGGCCGTACACAGCCAGGCCGATGCGCACCATGTTCAGGTGCAGGTCCGGCACGCCCACCTTGGTCACGTGGCCAGCGTGCTGAAAGCGGAACTCCACGCCCTGCTCCTTCAGCCGGTGGACCACATCCGAGAACACGTCCAGCTGCTCCCGCGTGAACTCGGGGTCCTCTTCCTCGCCGCAGGCGAAGTGGGTGTAGATGCCCTCCAGGTTCAAGTTGGGCAGCCTTTTAATGGCCAGCGCCAGGGCGATGGCCTCCTCTGGCAGGGAGCCGTAGCGGATCAGCCCGGTATCCACTTTGATCTGCACCGGCAGGCTCACCATGCGGCGGTCGGCGATATCCGACAGCGCCTGGCCGAGCTCCAGGTCGTTCACGGTGGGGGTCAGCGCGTGAGCCACCACCTCCTCCGCATCACCAATCGGGGTGTGGCCCATGATGAGGATGGGTGCGTACACGCGCTCGCGCCGCAGCGCCACGCCCTCCTCCACGCGCGCCACGCCCAGGGCGTCCGCCCCGCCGCGCAGCACCGCTCGGGCCACTTCCACGGCGCCATGGCCGTAGGCGTTGGCTTTGACGATAGGCAGCAGCTGGATGTCCGGGCCAAGCCAACGGCGCAGCTCGCGCACGTTGTGGCCCACGGCATCTAGGTCAATGTCCGCCCAGGTGAGAGGCTCCTCCTGGCTTACCGGGGGAGGGCCCTTTCATCGGGATGCGCGGCGTCTGCGCGATAATTGCCCCGAAGCACAATCAACCATAGGCATAGCGGCGGCCTGCCGTCAACGCCTGGCCGTACACAGCCGGGCCGATGCGAGCGTCCGTCGCCTGGAAAGGGTGATGCAGTGGGACCAGCGTTCCTGATCCTGGCGTCGTTTTTGGCCTGCTCGGTAGAGATGGTCGAAGCGTTGACCATCATCCTGGCCGTGGGGGTCACGCGCGGCTGGCGCGCGGCGCTGGTGGGTATGACCTGCGGCATCGTGGCACTGGCGGTGATCGTTGGTGCGCTGGGCCCAGCCCTGCTGCTCGTGCCGATCAATGCGTTACGAGTGGTCGTAGGCACGATCCTGCTCATCTTTGGCCTGCAGTGGCTGCGCAAGGCGATTCTCCGGGCTGGCGGCCACAAGGCGCTGCATGATGAGGCTGCCATCTACCAGCGGGAACTGGCCGAGGCGCAGGCGGCAGGCCGCGAGGTGCGCATTGGCCTGGATTGGTACGGGTTTACGCTCTCCTTCAAGGGCGTGCTGCTGGAGGGGCTGGAGGTCGCCTTCATCGTCTTGACCTTTGGCAGCACCGCCGCGGCCGATGGCCGAGGCAGCATTCAGCTTGCGGCGCTGGGGGCCGCTGGCGCGGTGGTCTGGGTGACCGCCGTTGGTGTCGCCGTCCACAAGCCCCTGAGCCGGGTGCCGGAAAACTGGATGAAGTTTGCCGTGGGCGCCATGCTCACCACCTTTGGCACCTTCTGGGGCGGCGAGGGCATCGGCGTCATCTGGCCCGGGTCGGACGGCGCCATCCTGGCCATCCTCGGTTTCGTGCTTTTCGCGGCTCTGGTCATGGTCACCGTACTGCGCAAACAGCGAGAGCAACGCCCCGGCCCGGCCCTCGTGCACGCGGCGTAGCGCGATGCGTCAGCTCAAAGCCTTCTACGCCTTCTGGTATGACTTCATCATCGGTGACGATTGGACGGTCGCCGTCGGCGTGATTGCCCTCTTCGCCATCATTTGGCTGGTCCCCACCAGCCACGCGGTCGCCTGGCTGATCGTCCCTATCGTGGTGATGCTCCTCCTCGCCTTCTCCGTGTGGCGCCTGGCCAACCCCCGCTCGTCCACGTAGGGCGCGGCAAGCTGTCCACTCCCAGCCAATCGCTCGTTTGACAGCCCCGGATTGCCCCGCTACGGTGTAAGTATTCCTGCGACACAGGACAGTTCGGACCACAGAATCCGTGGAAGGAGGCTGTTTATGAAACGCAGTACGAACATTCGGGTGCTGGAGGGGCGCTGGCAAACTGACAGCTGAGGCCCTCTTCGTCGGGGGCAGGCAGCAGTTCGCCAGGGCCGTGAGGATCACCGGGCTGCTCGCTGGTAAGGTGGGGCCGCCGGAACAGTCATTTGGGCTGAACCACAGACCCAGTAGGCGAATTGCGGGGAGGCAGTCAGCTTGAGGCTGGCTGCCTCTTTTGTTTGCACCGTCGGCCCCGGCCGGCGCGAACAAACCTCAAGCCTCAACCGGGCCTTTGTTAGAATCGGCCGGAGAGGATAGGTGAGGTGTCAGGACATTCCAAGTGGGCGCAGATCAAGCGCCAGAAGGGCGCGAATGACGCCAAACGAGGCCAAACCTTCACCAAGGTAGGCCGCGAGATCACTGTGGCGGCACGCGAAGGCGGCGGCGATCCTGAAGCCAACTTTCGGCTCCGCCTGACCATCCAGAAGGCACGCGAAGTGAACATGCCGCAAGACAACATTCAGCGCGCCATCAACCGCGGCACCGGCAGCGACAAGGAAGGCGGTTCGCTGGAGGAGCTCGCCTACGAGGGCTACGGGCCCGGTGGAGTGGCCATGATCATCCAGGTCCTCACCGATAACCGCAACCGTGCCGCGGCAGACGTGCGCAACGTGTTCACCCGTGGTGGCGGCAATTTGGGCGAGGGTGGCTCGGTGGGCTGGATGTTCGACCAGAAGGGCCTCATCACCCTGGACCTGGCCGGCACCAGCCTCGAAGCCGCGGAGATGGCCGCCATTGAAGCGGGAGCGGACGACATTCAGGAAGCCCAGGGCGTGCTTGAGGTGTATACGGACAAGGTCGAACTGGATGCCGTGCGCAAGGCGCTGGATGCTGCCCAGTTCAAGATCATGTCCGCGGAATTGACTCTGGTGCCCAAGAACACCGTGGAGCTCGATGAGAAGGCCGCCACCTCGGTGCTGCGCCTCATCGAGCGGCTGGAGGACCTGGACGACGTGCAGCAGGTCTACTCCAACTTTGACGCTTCCGAAGAAGTCATGGCCGCCATCGCCGGCTGACTGCACGTGCCAAGCGCCTGTCGTTAGTGCGCATCATCGGCATCGATCCCGGCACGGCCAGCACCGGCTTTGGGGTGATCGATTCGGAGGCCGGCGAAGACCGAGCGGTTCACTTCGGCGTTATCAGTACCGCGGCTGGGCAGGACCTGGAGCTGCGATTGCTGGCCATTCACCGCCAGCTGGGAGAGCTTATGGATGCGCTGCGACCCGAGGCGTGTGCCGTGGAAGAGCTGTTCTTCGGCCGCAATACCCGCTCGGCCATCAGCGTGGCCCAGGCGCGGGGGGCGGCGCTGCTCGCGGCGGCGCAGCACGGGCTGCGGGTGAACGTGTACCGGCCGCTGCAGGTGAAGCAGGCGGTGGCATCATATGGCGGCGCCAGCAAGGACCAGGTGCAACATATGGTGCGCCTGCTGTTGAGATTGGACGCCGTGCCCCAGCCGGACGACGCGGCCGATGCCCTGGCCATTGCCCTCTGCCATGCCCATTCCAGCGTGGGCCTGGCGCGCTTGCGAGCAGCGCAACTGGCATGATCGCCGGAATCGAAGGCACCGTGGTTCGGCGCGGGACGGACTTCCTGGTCGTGCGTGCCGGCGGGTTGCACTACAAGGTGAGCGTGTCGCCACAAACGCTGGCGGCGGTTGGTGTGGTGGGCGGCGCCGTGGAGCTGTGCACCTATCTCCAGGTTCGCGAAGATCTGCTGCAGCTGTATGGTTTCGCCACGGCCGACGAGCAGGATCTCTTTGAGCAGATCTTGAACGTGAGCGGCATTGGCCCCAAAGGCGCTCTGGGGCTGGTCGGCTTTCTGCCGCCGGCGGCCCTGCGCGAGGCCATCCAGGCCGGCGATGTGGAGCGACTGCGCCGCGCGCCCGGCATCGGCGCCAAGACGGCCCAGCGGTTGGTGCTGGAGCTGCGGGGCAAGCTCGCCCCGGGTGTGGCCGGCGTGGCGCCGGCCGGCAGTCCAGAAGCGGCCCTGGCCGATGCCCTGAGCGCGCTCGGTTCATCGCCCGCGGAGGTGGAGGCCGCCGTCACCTACCTGAAGGGCGTGGACCTGCCGCTGGAGGAGCTGTTGCGCCGTGCCCTCACCTTTCTCGCCGATCAGGCGCGCCGGTGAGCACCGACGCCAGCCGGCTGCTCGCGCCCGCGCAGCAGCCCGAGGAAGGTGCCCTGGAGCTCAGCCTGCGGCCCCGGCGCTTGCAGGAGTACATCGGCCAGGACAAAGTGAAGGCCAACCTCGCCATTGCCATCGAGGCGGCGCGAGGCCGGGGCGAGGCGCTGGATCACATCCTCCTGTACGGCCCGCCCGGCCTCGGCAAGACGACCCTGGCCAACGTCATCGCCAATGAGATGGGCGTGAGCGTGCGCACCACCTCCGGCCCCGCCATCGAGCGCGCGGTCGACATGGCCGGCATGCTCACCAGCATGCAGAAGGGCGACGTCTTCTTCATAGACGAGGTGCACCGGCTGCCGCGGGTAGTCGAAGAGATGCTCTACCCCGCCATGGAGGACTACGCCATCGACGTCATGACCAGCAAAGGTATTGGCGCGCGCAGCCTCCGCATGGCGTTGCCGCGCTTCACCGTAGTGGGCGCCACCACCCGCTATGCCGCCATGACCTCGCCACTGCGCGCGCGCTTCGGCGTGGTGGAGCGGCTGGACTTCTACGACGAGCCCGCGCTCCAGCACATCGCCACGCGCTCCGCCGAGATCCTCAACGTGCCTCTGGATGTCGAAGGCGCGGCCGAGATTGCCCGGCGCTCGCGCGGCACGCCGCGGGTGGTGAACCGCCTGCTGCGCCGCCTGCGTGACTACGCTCAGGTGCGCGGCAACGGCAGCATCGACCGCGATACCGCGCGCCAGGGCCTGGCCATGCTCCAGATAGACGACCTGGGGCTGGATGAGATCGACCGCAAGCTGCTGCTGACGATCATTGAGAAGTTCGCCGGCGGGCCCGTGGGCCTGGATACGCTGGCTGCATCCATCAGCGAGGAGTCCGACACCATTGAAGATGTGTACGAGCCATTTCTGCTCCAGCTCGGCTTCATCCAGCGCACGCCCCGTGGCCGCGTGGCCACACCGCTGGCGTACCAGCACCTTGGCAAGCCGCTGCGCCCGGAGCAGCCCTCCTTGCTGTGAGGTAGACCAGTGAGTCTGGAGGTGGATGGCAGCGAGGCGCAGGGACTGGCGCATCTGGCCGCGGTGGACGCGGTGATGGCCGCTTTCATGGACCGTGCCGGGCCATATGCCGCGCGCCCCCAGCAGGGCGACGCCTTCGCCAGCCTGGTGCGCTCCATTTTGTACCAGCAGCTGGCGGGCCGGGCCGCCGCGGCCATCCACGCGCGCTTTGTGGCAGCGGTTGGCCAGGTGGCGCCAAGAAGTGTGCTCGCGGTTGCGCCCGAAGTGCTGCGAGGCGCCGGCCTTTCGGCGGCCAAGTGCGCGGCCGTCCTGGATCTGGCCACCAAAGCGACCGACGGCACCGTCCCGCTGGAGCGCCTTTCCGAGCTGGACGACGAAGAGATCATCGCCCGCCTCAGCACTGTACGTGGTATTGGTCGCTGGACGGCCGAGATGTTCCTCATGTTCGAGCTGCGCCGGCCAGACGTTTGGCCGGTGGATGATTACGGTGTTCGCACTGGCT
>DATKQD010000166.1:0-5697 GCA_035532895.1 Chloroflexota bacterium | reverse complement strand
GTGCAGCCTCCAGCTCAGCCAGCCTCGCCGGATCTGCGCCGGAGCGGTGAGCGAGGTCGCGCTCACCCTGGGTGCGATGCCAGCGCGATCGGACCTCATCCAGCCCTGCCTGTCCGGCCCGCAGCCCAGCGCCGAGGCGTGCCACCTCCGCGGCAGCATGCCGCCACAGCCACGCCGGCAGCGCGGCCCCCAGCGCGACAACGAGGGCCAGGGGCGTGACGAGCGCCGCCAGCACCACGCCCGCCGCCAGCAGCCCGAGAGCGAGCACTCCGAAGGCAGCTCGTGCCCGGTTCTGATGCCGGAGCTGTGACGCAAGCTCCGCCAGCCCGGCCTGGCGCGCATCGGCCTCGGCTTGCAGGCCATCCAGCTCCCGCTGGCTGGCCTGGGCCGCCGCGGCCAGCTCCTGCACACCGCACCACTCGCGCAGCGCGCTGAACTGCGCCACCAGGCGCTCGCGCAGGTTGGCGGCCGCGAGATCGCCGGCAACAGCAGCGGCGCTTTGCTCCGCGGCCGCCAGTTGCAGCTCGTAGTCTGCCAGCTGCTCGCGGTCCGCCTCCCAGCGGACGGCCACTTCGGCCAGGTGCGCGCTGCTCTGGCGAGCAGCCACCAGAGCTTGATCGGCCCGATCCAGCTGCTCCAGCAGCTCCACCAGGGCATCCAATCGCCCAGCTTCCAGCTCAAGCTCCGGCAGGGCAGCCGCTCTCTGCCGCAGGACCTCCAGCTCTTGCCGTTGCACCGTCAGCTCGCCCTGCTCCTGCAGCAGCGCTGTGGCTGCCTCGCCTATGCGCTTGGCGACATCGCGCATGTGCTGAACCTCGGCCAGCCGCCGCAGCTCCGCGCGCAGCTGCTCCGTGCGGGTGGCCAGCTCCTGCTGGCGTTCGCCTTCCCGCACAATGATCGCCCGTTGCGCCGCCTGCTCGTCCAGCAGCTTATGCGCGGCGATCGCGGCCAGCCGGCTCTCGGTGGTCCGCAGCTCGCCCTCCAGCAGCGGCAGCTCGCGCTGGGCTTGAGCGAGGGCTAGGCGGTCGCGCCGTTGGCGGAGCTCGGCGTCATCGGCCGGCCCGGTCCGATACTGGGCCTCAAGACGGGCCAGCTTTTCGAGATTCAACAGCTTCAATAACGTATCCCGCCGCTGCTGGGAGGGCATCCCTTCCAGCTTCTCCAGCTTCTTCTGCTCCACGAAGCAAGAGTTCAGCAGCGCCTCAGCGTCCACCCCCAGCTCCTCAGTGATACGCCGGTTCACGGCGGTGAGGTTGGTGACGACCTCGGTGCGCCCGCCGTTGTACGCCACCTCCAGCGCGGCGGCGTTGGGCCGGCCCCGGTGCAGCGTGCGGTCCACCGTGAAGCGGGCCTGCTCGGTGCTGAAGGCCAGCCGCACAAAGGCGCGCGGCGCCTGGTAGTGCACCAGGTCTTCCAACCGGCCGGCATTGTCCTCCGTGGCCAGCGCCTTGCCGAACAGAGCGAAGTAGATGCTCTCGAACAGCGTAGACTTGCCAGCTTCATTCAGGCCCTGGATGAGCACGCTGCCACGCTCCGGAAAGTTGACGCGGAGGTCATCCAGCTGCTTGAATTTCGTGGCGTGCAGCGCGTGCAGCTTAATCATAGGCGCGCATCAACTCCTGTACGGCTTGCCGCAGCAGCGGCGCATGCTCCGGCTCGTCGGCCATAAGCTGCTGTGCCGCCAGCTGCAACTCCTGCTTCTGCGATAGGCGCAAGCCCTTGCCCACGCCATTGGGCCGGTCCTCCGCCAGGGTAAGGCCACTGGTATCGACCTCGAAATGGAAACAGCGGCTGATGCCGGCGCGCAGCAGCTCCCTTACGCGCAACGCCCGATACTGCTCCCGCGTCACCGGGCCCTCGAGCCGCACCTTCACCACGGTCTCCGCATCAAGTGCTGGCTCCAGCCGGCCCAGAGCCGACTCGAACGGCTGTGCCAGGTCCAGCTCGGTGGTGCGCAGCGTCACCTGCCGGTAACCCTGGCCATCCACCACCACCTTCTGCACTCGGTCGGCGCGGCCGGGCAGCAGCTCGATGTAGGCAAAGCTGGCATCGCGCTCGGCACCGTAGATCATGCGCTCGGTGGCGCCCGGAACGACCACTTTCACCGGCCCCACGCTGAACTGGTGGAACTCGTGATAGTGCCCGGCCACCAGCAGATCCACGCCCTCCAGGGCGCTGATGCTGCTGCGCGCGACCACCGGCTCGCTGGCATTGGCGTACGCGGCGCCCTCCACACCATAGTGCAGCAGCAGGATGCCTACGTCTGCTTGGCGGGGAAAGCCGACGCCCGCCAGTGGATCGTCGCCCACGCCCAGCAGCGGGTCCACGCTGATGCCGCCGATGGCCACGCTCGTGCCGTCCACGTCGAGCAGCATCGCCGTGGGATCCTGAAATTCGCTGAACACGTGCAGCGCATCGAACTGCTGGTAGATGCGCTGGGGCGTCCAGCCGCCCTCTACAGTCTGCATCTTGGGCGAATCGTGCGTGCCGGCGATGCCGAAGGCGGGGATGCCCGCTGCCTGCAGCCGCCGCAGCTCGTTGGCCACGAATGACCGGTCGACGTTGCGCGGCTGGGGCGAATCGAACAGGTCGCCGGCCTGCAGGAACAGATCCGCCCGCGATTCAAGCGCATAATCCACCGCCCGGCGAAAGCCCTGGCGCAGCCACCAACGACGCTTCTCCAGCCTCTGCGGCGACATCCTCGCGTGGCCGCGGCTGAGGTGGTTGTCCGCCGTCGCCACCACCCGCACCGGGCGGCGCACAGCCGTGCGTTCGGCCAGCGCGCCCTCCACTGCAGGCTGAGGGTTCAGGCTCGTCACCATTCCTCCTCCTGCCGGCGGCGCTCGGCGCTCCGCAGCACGGTGATCGACTCTTCCAGCACGCGATCCAGCCGCGCATCATCGTTCGCCCGCCGCAGCGCTTCCACCAGGTCCACGTCGGACCCACCCTCTGCGGAACGGCGCGCCCCCACCCGGATCATGGCCGGCACGCGCGTGAGCGTGCCCAGCACAACCGCCTCGCCCTGATCGAGCGCCGGAAGATCGCGCAGCAGGTCGGACGATATGGCTTCGGACGCTTTCTGGACGGCGATCTGATCGTCTGGATTCGTGAGGCGCATGATGAGCTGGCTGCCGCACTGTGACAGCGTGTCCTGGTGGATTTTGGAGGGCCGCTGGGTGATGACGATGAGGAACACCTTGAATTTGCGGCCCTCACTGGCAATCGTGTTGATGATGCGGCTGGAGAGGCTTTCGCGCCGTTCGCGATCTGCCGGTACGAGATTGTGCGCTTCTTCCAGCACCACGAATACCGGGTGCACCAGCTGGCCGGTGGTGGCTCGCGCCCAGATGCCGCGCAGCGCCCGGTCCACTACATAGGCCGAGACGTTCTTGTCCGCCCCGGCCAGGTCGATGGTGGCCATGTGGCGAGGCCGGATGAGGTGCTCGACGTTCACATCCTTGAAGCCCCAGATGGTGTAGTTCTCCAAGATCTCGATGTACTTCACCGCGCGCGACGCGCCGGTGCGCATATCGGGGTCGCCATCCATGGCCGCCACCAGTGCCAGCCGCTCCTTGAGCTCGGCGGGGCGGTAGTCGACTCCCTCCTTCTGAAGCTTCTTGCAGGCCTCTGAAATGCAGCGGCGGATGTTCGCCGCGCTGCTGGGTACGCCGGCCAGCTCCGACACTTCGTCGGCCTCCAACGTCGAAAACTTGACGGTGAAGTCCTCGCTGTGGCCCACCAGCTCGTCGGTGTAGCGGCGACCCTGCAAGCCCGGGATGCGGTAGACGTCGATCCGTTCGGCCAGATCGGTCTTCTCCGCCACGGCGTAGGCCTTGTCCTTCTCGGCGTGGCTTTTGCGCATCTGCACGTAGTCCGAGTTGGGGTCGAACACCAGGATGGTGCCGCCCAAATCCAGCAGGCTTTCCAGCACCTTGCCCACCAGGTACGACTTGCCAGCGCCGGTCTGCGCAATGACGGCCAGGTGGCGGCGCAAACCGTTTGGGTCCAGCAGCACGGGCACGCTGTCACGCGTAATGAGGCTGCCCACTTCCATGCCGGCGGTGATGTCGTTGCTGAAGAACTGCCGCAGCAGGGCGTCCGATGCCACGTAGACGGCCTGGCCGGGGAGCGCTGCCGAGCGTGAGGTGTGCACCTTGCCTGCCAGCATGTAGCCCACCACCTTGGCCCGGCACAGCACCTTGGGCAGCGCTCCATACTGGCCACGCAGCAGCGTTTCCGTTTCGCCAAAGCTCAGCTGGTCGGAGATGACGGGCGAGGAGATGCCGATCTCCTGGACCTGCGCCAGCACCTCTACCGGCACCAGTTCGCCGTTGATGCGCTCTTCTACGTCCGGAACGGTGACGTACTCCAGCCGCGGTGGCGTGGCCAGCCGGTCGGCCACGAAGGTGAATTCCATGGGGTGGGTTTCGCCCACAATGAAGCCGGCGGGCCGTTCGCCCGCGCTCTGATTTGTCTGACTCACAAGAACCTCCTGGCCGAGCGGTTGTAGTGCAGCTCCGGGCCGACGGTGGAGCGCAGAATCGAAAGGAAGGCACCGTCCACCATGTCGTTACTCAAGCGCACTTGCTTGTCCACGGCGTACAGCGGCGCGTTGTACACCTGTGGCCCGCCGTAGCAGCCGCGCAGCAGCCGCACGATGGGCTCCAGGGGCTCCGCCGTGGCCAGCCCGCTGGAAAAATCCACCAGCCGATCGGCGCGGCCAATGGCGTACGCGGGCAGGTCAACCCGCAGACAATCCTCGCCGGGCGCAAAGCGCACGTGGAACGTGGCCACCGCCGGCGCCTGGCGCAGCCGTTCGATGATGCTGCCCACGCGCTGGGGCGAGTAGCGTGAGTACGGCCCGAACGCCTCGGCGATCTCCTCTGGCGCACTGATCAGGGTTTCGCGCCGCCGGCCGAAGGACTGCAGCCCCAGCAGCACGGGCGAGCTGAAGCCGGGCAGGCCGCCGGTCCAGCGCTGCAGGGCCTCGGCATCTGGTGGCACGCGGCTCTCATCCAGGCCGTCAGGCTGATCGTCCATGTCCACGCTGATCACGTCGAGATCGTCCGGCAGGCGCAGCAAGGTGCTGGTGAGCACGCGGTCCTGCGTGGTCTTGGAGATGCCCAGCAGCAGCACGTCCTGGCGGCGGCAGGCTTCAAGCAGATCCAAGTAGCCCTCCAGGATGCGCAGCGGGAGATCGGCGTCATCGGCGCAGCCAAGCTGGCCCTTGAGCTCGCGGAGCGGGTGCAGCAGGAAGGGCAAAATGGAGTACAGCGAACCGTCGAGGATGAGTGTCTGGCCGGTCAGCCGGCCGAGATGTTCCAGCGCCAGCCGCAGCTCCAGCCAGCGCATGAGGCGGCTGCAGTAGCTGTCCACGGCGGAGCTGGGTACGTTGCCGGGCACCAGCCGCAGCTCCAGGCTGGGCACTTCCAGGCCCGGCCCAATCAGCAGCGCCTGCCCAATGATCAGCCAGGCGGCGTTGCTGAAGTTGCGCGTCGCCTCCGAGCCATCAATGGCGTACACCGCTCCAACCTCCCCGGCTGTGGAACTTGGGGCGGGCCGGTAGGCAGCCAGCGCGGCATCATCGCCGAGGGGGTGGCGCGGGGTAGTGGCATCCGCGACCTCGGGCAGGGGGTGCCAGTTGGCGCGTACCCGCTGGCTGAGCCGCTCCTCCAGCGGCGAGCTGGTGTGGGGCGA
>DATKQD010000165.1:0-13937 GCA_035532895.1 Chloroflexota bacterium | reverse complement strand
TTTCTGGAGGGCCGCAAGACCCTGCCCGATGTGAAGGTCGCCTCTCTCATCACGTGCTGAACGCCCGGCACATCCAGTGGACAGCCAGGGGAACCCTGCGCATGCTGGACCAGCGCGCGCTGCCGCTGGAAGAGCTCTGGGTAGAAGCCGCCAGCGCGCAGGAGGTGGCCAAGGCCATCCGCGACATGGCCATTCGCGGCGCCCCGCTCATTGGTGTCGCGGCGGCGTTCGGCATGGCACTGGCCGCCGCCGAATCGCTGGACGACCTGCGAGCTGCCGCCGCCGAATTGAAGGCGGCCCGCCCCACCGCCGTGAACCTGGCCTGGGCCGTGGACCGCATGCTGGCAGCCGCCGAGCGGCAGCCTACGGCCTCCGCCCTGCTGGATGAGGCGCAGCGTATTGCCGATGAGGATGCCGCCATGTCGCGCCAGCTCTCCCAGCTGGGGGCCAAGCTGTTGCCCGCCGAGGGCGGGGTACTCACGCACTGCAACGCCGGCATGCTGGCCATGATCGACTATGGCTCCGCCCTGGGTGTGATTCGGGCCGCGCACGAGGCTGGCAAGCGGCTGCACGTCTTTGTGGATGAGACGCGCCCTTTCTTACAGGGCGCGCGGCTCACGGCCTGGGAGCTGCGGCAGCTCGGCATCCCGATGACGCTCATCACCGACAGCATGGCCGGCTGGTTCATGCAGCGCGGTGAGATACAGGCCGTGGTCACCGGGGCCGACCGCATCGCGGCCAACGGCGACACCGCCAACAAAATCGGCACCTATTCGGTGGCTGTGCTGGCTCGGGAGCACGGCCTGCCCATGTACGTCGCCGCGCCCGTCTCCACCATCGATGCCCAGTGTCCCAGCGGCGACCACATCCCCATTGAACAGCGGCCGGAGGCGGAGGTGACGCACGCAGCCGGAGTGCGCACAGCGCCCGAGGGCGTACACGCGGCCAACCCGGCGTTCGACGTTACGCCGGCGCGCCTGATCTCCGGCATCATCACGAACGAGGGCATCGCCTATCCCCCCTTCACAGCCGACCTGGCGCGCTTTGTCCGCCGCGGCCGCGAAGGGGCGGCGCGGCAGTTGGGAGGAAGGTAAGGCATGGCCACCGTTTCCGCGGACATCGGCGTCTTTGGCGGCTCCGGGTTCTACAGCTTTCTGGAGAACTGCCAGGAGGTGCGGCTGGATACGCCCTACGGCGCCCCAAGCGACAAGCTCGCCGTGGGCGAAATCGCCGGCCGGCGGGTAGCCTTCCTGCCGCGGCACGGGCGCGAGCACCAGGTGCCAGCGCACGCAGTGAACTACCGGGCCAACATCTACGCCATGAAAGAGCTGGGCGTCAAGCGCATCATCGCTCCCTGCTCCGTGGGCAGCCTGCGCGCGGACATCCCCCGCGAGAGCTTCGTGATCTGCGATCAATTTGTCGATCGCACCTACGGTCGCAAGGACACCTACTACGACGGACCCATCACCACCCACGTCAGCAGCGCGGACCCGTACTGTCCCGAGCTGCGCGGCATTATGCAAGGCGTGTGCGAGGCGCGCCACCTGGCGGTGCGCCCAACGGGCACCATCGTCGTCATCCAGGGCCCGCGCTTCAGCACCCGTTCGGAGAGCCGTTGGTTCAGCTCGCAGGGCTGGGACGTGGTCGGTATGACGCAGTACCCCGAGGTCATTCTCGCTCGTGAGCTGGAGATTTGTTATGTCAATCTATCGCTGGTGACGGACTACGATGCGGGCCTGGAGGGCCGGGCGGGCATCGAGCCGGTAACCGCGGAGGAGGTGGTACGGACGCTGAACGCCAATAACAGCAAACTCAAAGAAGTGATCTTTGACGCCGTACCGCGCATCCCGACGGAGCGCAGCTGCCCCTGCGCAACGGCCCTGGCCAGCGCCCGCTTCTAACTGGTTGATGCCGGCCCGCTGATGCGCGTCCTTATCACTGGCGTCACAGGTTTTGTCGGCAGCCACCTAGCGGAGCATTTGCTGGCTGCCACGGACTGGGAAATCACTGGCCTCAGCCGCACCCTGGACCACGTCAAAAACGTGGAGGGGCTGTTGCCGCGGCTGCGCCTGCAGGTGGCCGACTGCGGCGATCGGGAAGCCCTCGGGCGCGTGGTGGCGAGCGTTCGGCCCGAGGCCGTGTTTCACCTGGCCGGGCAAGCGCTGGAGTCCATATCCTGGCAAAATCCCGCGGCCACCTTCATGCAGAATGTGGCGGCCGAGATCAATCTTTTTGAGGCGCTGCGCCACGCTGAACCGCGGCCCCGCACGCTCATCGTTGGCAGCGGCCTGGCCTATGGCCTGGTAAAGCCGGACGAGAATCCCATTTCCGAGGCACAGCCGCCGCGGCCAGCCAGCCCCTATGCTGTGAGCAAGATCGCGGCGGACTATCTGGGCTACCAGTACTTCGTCAGCTATCAGCTGCCGGTGCTGCGACTGCGGCCCTTCAACCAGCTTGGCCCGCGCCAGCAGTCCTCCTTCGCCATCCCCGCCTTCGCTCGCCAGATCGCGGCTATCGAGCGTGGTGAAGTGGAGCCGCTGCTGCGCACCGGTAACCTCACGGCGGTGCGCGACTTCACAGACGTGCGGGATGCGGCCGTGGCTTACCGCCTCGCGCTGGAGCACGGCACGCCAGGCGAGGCCTACAACCTGGGCACCGGCACCGGCCACACGATGCGCTCGCTGCTGGAACGCCTCGTCAACCTGAGCTCAGCCACCATACGCATCGAGCAGGCCCCGGAGCTCTTGCGACCACTGGACGTGCCCCACATCGTGGCGGACGCATCCAAGCTCAAAGCACAAACCGGCTGGCAGCCGGCCATCGACATCGACCAGAGCCTGCGCGATACCCTGAACTACTGGCGCACTGAAACCGGATAGCCTCGCTCCGGCGAGATGCTGTTCAGGTCGGTCGGCCCACTGTTCTCCAACGCGACAGAGCGCAAGCGATAAGCCGCGCAGCGCTGCGTGCCGCGCTGTATCGGCGCGAGCCCACCGACCGTTGCCGAGCGGGGCAAGGGTAGTGATAGCAGTTGCTATCATCTGGCCGTGAAGCAAATCATTACACGCGTGGATGACGAGCTTGCCGAGGCGCTGAAGAAATCCGCGGCGGAGTCGGGGCAAACCATCAACGGCTATGTCACAAAGGTGCTCCGCACCGCGGTCAGCGTACCGGCAGGGCGGTCGTGGAAAACGGCGGCCATCGCGCGAGGTCTTCTCGTCAGTCGCGTCCTACCGGTGTCCATTAGCCCCTTGGCAATGAGCCATGGCGCGCCAGACATGACGCCGGTAGTCCCACCTGGCTTTGTTCGTACGCTGGTGAGCAATGAGCGTGATGAGCGATGATCGTCTACGCGGATACCAGCGCTCTCGGAAGCGTGTACCTCCGCGACGAGGCCGACGCTCCCTGGCTCCGTGACCTGCTGGACAATTTCAATTCAGTGGGCACGCTCATCGTGACCTCCGAACTCACCGACGTTGAGTTGGCCAGCCTCGTTGCTCGGGCAGCCCGCTCCCACCGCATCGATGGACCCACAGCGGAGGATTGCCTGCGTGCGTATGCTGCCGACACGGCGAACAGCGGGCCAATTGGCGTGCTGCTGCTCGACCGGGAAACGCTCGCGCGCGCAGCGCATTATGTCGTGCGGACGGCAACGCGCAGCCTCGATGCGATTCATCTGGCGGCCGCGGCCCATTGCGCCGAACAGTTCGGCGATGACGTGCAGGTCCTCACCCGCGACGTTCGCCAGGCTGCCGCTGCAGCCGCCCTCGGCATCCCGCTCCACCCGCGATCAACCACTGACTGATGCGCGCATCATGATGGACCAGAACACGAGACTCGCGGACCATCAGCGGCGGATTGCCTGCCGACAGCATCACAGCACTGATGAGCTTGCCAGCTTTGCCCCGCGCCACAGGGGCGGCGTATACTCCGGGCACTTACGCGCACGCGAGAGTAGCGGCGCGGGCGAACGACCGAGGGAACGAGGAGAAGGCGGATGCTTTCCACAGAAGAGAACCAGCTGCTGACGCAAGTGGGGCCGGGCACACCCATGGGCGAGCTGTTTCGCCGCTTCTGGCTGCCGGCAATGCTGTCCGAAGAGCTGCCGGGACCCGATTGCACCCCGGTGCGGCTGCGGCTGCTGGGCGAGGACCTCGTCGCCTTCAAAGACACCCAGGGGCGCACCGCCATTGTGGACGGCTTCTGCCCACATCGCAGCGCGCCGCTCTTCTTCGGCCGCAATGAAGAGTCCGGCCTCCGCTGCGTGTACCACGGCTGGAAATTCGACGTCACGGGCGCCTGCGTGGACATGCCCAACTGCGTGGAGGGCGAGAACTTTCGGTCCAAAGTCAGGCTCACCGCCTACCCTACGTTCGATGGCGGCGGCCTGATCTGGGTGTACATGGGGCCACCGGCGCAGCGGCCTCCGCACCCTGGCTACGAGTTCCTCGACAAGCCGGCAACGCACCGCTACGCCTTCAAGTACCTGCTGGAGTGCAACTACGCGCAGTCGCTCGAGAATGAGTTCGACACCGGCCACTCAGCATTCCTGCATTCGCGGTTGGAAGGCGCCCAGGGCGCGCGGCTGGATAACCGCTGGGTAGCAGCCGGCATGCGCCAAAACCGCGTCGTGGACTACTCGAAGATGCAGATTGTGGATACGGAGTTCGGCTCCGCGCTCATCCGCCGCTGGGACCAGCAAACCGAGAACGGCAACGAGGTCTACAGCATTGGCACCCCCTTCTGGATGCCCTGCTTCTCCGCCGCCGGCGCGCTCACTGCCCCCGGCACCTTCCCGCTCAACATCAAAGTGCCGGTCGATGACCAGCACACCGCCTTCTTCCGCTACAAGTGGAGTGACGAGCCGCTCACCGAGCAGATGCTGTGGGAGATGAAGCACGGCGGCTACGAGTTTCCCGCTGTCATTCCCGGCACTTTTACACCAAAAGAGAACAAATCCAACGACTACTTGATCGATCGCAACCGCCAGCGCTTCTACAACTACACCGGCATCTCCAACACCCCGGTGCAGGATTTTGCTGTCACCGAGAACCAGCGCGGGCCAGTCACGGATCGTACGCGTGAAACGCTGGTGAGCTCGGATAAGTACCTGATTCACGTTCGCCGCCGGCTTCTGGCGGCCGCGCGGCTGTTGATGCAGGGCAAAGAGCCGGCCGAACCGTGGCATCCCGATGCATACCGGCAGCGAATGCGGCGCATCCAGGTTCCGCCCGGCACCGCACCCGAGGAAGCTGCCCGCAGGCTGCTGGACCCGGAGAGCTCGGCGGAAAGCGGCAATGGCATGTGGGCCGGCATGCTCGCTGGCGCGCCAGCCCCCTTGGCCGGCAGTTCCTCCCAGGGCTGAGGTCCGGCCATTCGGCCGGCTCGCAGATCGCCGGGGAGGCGTGTCCGAATGCATCTGACCGATCCGAACCGGCGGAGCCTCCGCCCGGCCCCGTCTTCCCCAGGCGGATGCCGGCTGTGGGGAGGCCAGTGGGCACTGCAGCGGCGCCAACGGCAGTACTCACTGTCCACGGCGACGGAACTCGTCCGGTAGCGGTATTCTCAATTGGGAAAGATGGCCCTCATTTCCTTAGTCGACCGTGTTCGCCGGCAAGCCCAGCTGGGGCAGTTCTCGCGCGCCGAGCGGCTGATCCGGCGTATTGCCGGCGCACCGGCGAGCGAGCAGCGCGGCTCCGAGCTGGCAGAGAGCGTTGCCGTACTCTCCGCTGCCTATCAGGAGGCCAACCGCCTGGAAGACGCGGCCCACCTTCTCGACTGGGCGATTGAGGCCGATGTGGCCACCGGCACCGCTGAGCGGGGCACCCTCATGCGCTCGCTGGGCGAGCTCCAGATTGACCTCGGCCGACTGGAAGCGGCGCACCGCACGCTCGCCGCGGCGATTAAGATTCACCGCTCTGCGCTGGGCGACGAGCACGAAGAAACCGTGCGTGACTTGCTCAGCCAGGCCGACCTGGACCGGGCCGCCGGCCACCCGGATCGGGCCAATCGCAAATACCGCGAGCTGGTGGAGCAGCTGGAGCAGCGCGCCGGCCCTCGCTCCGCTCGCTTGATCGAGCCGCTGCAAGCCTGGGTCGACCTGCTGCTGGATTCCGACCTGCCACACGAGCAGGCCTGCGTGCCGGCCGAGAAGCACCTGCGGCGCCTCCTGGAGCTGCAGGAGCTGGCGGAGCCCAATGGTCCGGAGGCCGGCTGGACGCGGCTGGACCTGGCGGATCTGCTGCACGATCACGAGCGCTGCGAGGAAGCGCTGGATATGGCCAAGCCCGCCTGGGAGCTGGGCCGCGCCCACGCGACGAACGATCCCGAGCTCTTCGACCGCGCCACCCAGTGGCTGGCCGGGTGGTACCAGGCGCACGATCGGCCAGGCGACGCGGTGGAGCTGCTCGGCCAATCGCTGCGCGTATGGCAGTTCGTTACCGGCCCAAGACACCCCAAAGTGGCGCAGGCCATGGGCGCCCTGGCACAGGCCCACCTGCACGCCGAGCACCTGCAGGAAGCGGACCAACTGTGCGAGCGCGGGCTGGATATCCTCTCCTCGCTGTTAGGTGACATGCCGCGCGCATCGGAATTCGTGCAGTTCTCGGCCGACGATCTGGCCAGCGCGCGGATGAACTTCGCCTCGCTGCTGTGGACGCGTGGCGCAGTGGCCCTACGACAGGACAACCCGCTTGCCGTGGCACTTTTTGGCGGCCGCGCCCTGTTGATGCTGGACTTGAATGACGACGAGGTGGGTGAGGCGCTCCGCCCCACCCTGTGCACCGCGCGGGCCGAGGTGCTGCGCCTGCTCGGCCATGCCGCTAGGACGGACCCCGAAGCCGAAGCGCTATTTCACCGCGCGGTGGAGCAGGCCCGCACGGGCGAGGGCGACGTGCTGCCCAGCACGCTGGAAGACTATGCCGACTGGCTGCAGGCGCACGGCCGCCTGGCCGAAGCCGACCAGACGCGCAAGGATGTGGATGCGTGGTGGGAGGTGAACGGCTGAGCGCCTTCACCCAGATGATTCATGACCGCTAGCGCCGCTGATTACGACGTTGTCGTGCTCGGGGCGGGCAATGCCGCATTGTGCGCGGCGCTGGCCGCTCGGGAACGTGGCGCCCGCGTGCTCGTGGTTGAGAAGGCGCCCGAGGAGGAGCGCGGCGGCAACTCCGCCTTCACCGGCGGCCTTTTTCGCTTCCCCTTCGACAGCGCGGCGGCCTTCCCACCCCTGTTGCCCCACTACAGCGCGCAGGAGCTGGCCGCGGTCGAAATTCCGGCGTACCCTCGCGCCAGCTTCGAGGCCGACCTCGAGCGCGTCACCGAGGGGTTGTCGGATCCCTTGCTGGTGGACCTGCTGCTGGATAACGCCTACGGCACCATGCGCTGGCTCACCGAGCGCGGCGTACGTTGGATGTTGGCGACCGGCCGGCAAGCCTTTCGCGTGGGCGATAAGCATCACTTCTTCGGCAATCTCATTCTCGAGGCCAATGGCGGCGGGCGCGGCCTCTCGGATCGGGAGTTCGAGCTGGCTGAGCAGGCAGGCATTGACATCTGGTACGACTGCAAGCCTCTGGCGCTGTGCCTCACCGCGGCGGGTGCCGTGGAGGGTGTGGAAGTGCGGCGGCCGGGTGCTGCCAGCCAGCTTGTGGCCGCGGGCAGCGTCGTGCTCGCTTGCGGCGGCTTCGAAGCCAACACCGAAATGCGCACGCGGTACCTGGGGCCGGACTGGGAGCTGGCGAAAGTGCGCGGCAGCCGCTTCAATACCGGCGATGGGATTCGCCTGGCGCTGGAGGCGGGCGCGCAGTCTTA
The DNA here is from genome assembly GCA_035532895.1 of Chloroflexota bacterium. Taxonomy (GTDB): domain Bacteria; phylum Chloroflexota; class JAJPGV01; order JAJPGV01; family JAJPGV01; genus DATKQD01. The sequence continues at coordinate 6,128 of DATKQD010000165.1, read as the reverse complement.
CGGTCACTGGTCCTGCGCCCACGCTGTGCAGTGGGACCTGCTCGCACCGCCCACCGGCAACCTCGAGATCGGCGATCTGTATCAGAAGCACTCCTATCCGCTGGGCATCATGGTCAACAAGCGGGGTGAGCGCTTTGTGGACGAGGGCGCCGACTTGCGCAACTACACCTATGCCAAGTACGGCCGCGAGGTGCTGCGCCAGCCGGAACGCGCCGCCTTCCAGATCTTCGACAGCAAAACCGTGCCCCTGCTGCGCGATGAGTACCGCATCCGCGAGGCCACACGCGCACGCGCCAACACCATCGCCGAACTGGCCGATCAGCTCACCATCGACGCCGCGGGCTTGGCGGAGACGGTGGAGCGCTACAACGCCGCCGTGCAGTCAGGCACGTTCAACCCCTCGATATTAGACGGCTTGCATACGAGCAACTTGACCCCGCCTAAGAGCAACTGGGCGCTCAAAATCGACGAGCCGCCCTTTGAGGGCTACGCGGTCACCTGCGGCATCACCTTCACCTTCGGCGGCCTGCGCATTGACGGCGAGTGTCGGGTACAGGACACCGAATTGCGACCGATCCCCGGCTTATACGCGGCGGGCGAGATCGTTGGCGGCTTGTTCTATCACAACTATCCCGGCGGCAGTGGTCTCATGGCCGGAGCCACCTTCGGCCGCCTGGCCGGCGGGCGCGCGGCCGAGCGAACGCTGGGGCAGCCCAGCGCCTAGAAGCCGCTTCCGCTCGCCGGCTATCGCGCCGAAGGCTCCAGTAGGCCTCGCTTGTCAATCTCACGCCGGCCCGTCTCGGCATCATCAAAGGGCACGGTGAGCTCAATGTGATACCCGTCCGGATCGTCGATGTAGATGGACATGCGGTGCAAGCCATGCGTGGTGAGGTGGGGGGTGCAGCCCTGGTTGCGCAGATGGGTTACCCAGGGATCGTAATCCTCCAGGTGAATGATGTAGGCGTGGTGCTGGCCGCCGCTGCCCGGTGAAGGCTGCTGCCGCTCGTTGGCGGGAAAGATGTCGATGATGGTGCCGGCCAGGCTGACAGATACCGGACCGCCCGTCCGCTGTGGCGGCTCGGCCCCCAGCACATCGGTGTAAAAACGCCGGCTGCGATCGACATCGCCTGATACCAGCGTCCAGTGCTCCAGGCGTTGAACCGGTGGTGCTTGGCCCATGCTTCTGCCTCCTGAAATCTCCCTGCCCGTAACTTCTCTTTCCAGCTCCCTTGTTTCCGTTCTGTCCCTGTCTTCGCGACTCAACCGTTGGCGATGCTGAGGTCTACTTCGGGGTGCTGTGTAAACGCCTGGCGCAGATCCTTGGTGGCTGCGATCCAGTCAACCCCTTTGGGCAGGATCACCCCACCCGAGCGCACCTGGTAGGCCGCTGGCTGGTCCACACCCGGCGGCACCGCGGCGCCATCCTGCAGCGCCCGCGCGGCCGCGATAAGCCGGCGCCGCACGCGAATGATCATGGCATCGGCGGTGCCCAGATGCTCCTGAGATCGGTTGTAAATCGGCCCCATACTCTCGGTGATGGCCTGGTCCTGCTGGTGGCCACCAGGAATGCCGGTATAGCTCTCCATCTTGCGCTGCGCGTCCCGATCGATCAGGTAGTCATTGCGCGCGTCAGCCTCCTGCCGAAAACGGCCCAGCCAATCCGTACTGTTCGGTTTGAGGGGTACAGCGAAGGGTCCACCGGCTGGGCGAGCCGGCGTGCGCGTATCCAGCGGCTGCTGGCGCGAGGCGTTGACGGAGGCACGCAGCCGCGCTTGGGGCGACATGATGAACAGCATGGAGTGATCGTCATCCAGCGGCACCCAGGCGCGCGCGTGGAACGACACGCCCAGCGCCCCACCCGGCGCCATGGTGTAGAAGGGGAAGATGAACTGCGCCACGCGCCAATAGCTGTTGCCAGGATCCGCGTCGCGATAGGCGCCGTACATGGTGCCGCCATCCGTATCCACCACTTCGTACCGCGGCGCGCGGTCGCGTTGGGCGTAATAGATGAAGGTGTTCGGCGGCGTATTCTCGGGCGCCACGTGGCCCATGTGGAGGAAGCCAAGATGGCTCGTATCGATGTCACCCTCCAGTGCCTGAAGCCAGTTGCACTCGCGCTGAATGGCGACCACCTGCTCCTCACCGGCCGAGAGCATGTTTGCCTCCAGATCCGGCAGCGGCGGGGGCGTAGCGCGGTCCCCCAGGTAGGCCCACACAACGCCCCCACGCTCCTGGCAGGGATAGGACGTGGCTTTGACCTTGTGCTTGAAGTTACTCTCGGCCGGCTCGTTCGGCATGTCCACACAGGCGCCCGACACATCGAACTTCCAGCCGTGGTACACGCAGCGCAGTCCGCACTCCTCGTTGCGACCGAAAAACAGGCTGGCGCCGCGATGTGGGCATGAGTTCGCCAGCAGGCCAACCTGGCCGTTGCTGTCGCGAAAGGCGATCAGCTCTTCACTCAACAGCTTCACCCGCAGAGGATCGCCATCGGTCGTCAGCTCGCGCGAGAGCATGGCCGGCACCCAATACTGGCGCATCAGTTGGCCCATGGGCGTGCCCGGACCGGTGCGCGTCACGATGTCGTTTTCTTCCTGACTGAGCATGTCGGTTTCCCCTCGCGGTGGCAGAATAGTTTGGTGGGCTCATCATACTCCGCTGCTGTAAGCTCAGAGCGTATCCAGAAGGTAGGCCGGCCTCACCGTGGCAGAATGGTCGCGCCGCCAGTCTCCCAGCGCATGGTTGGCGAACTGTGGATTAGGGCCGCGCGCATGTGCGCCGAGGCGATCAGGAGAGTGAGCTTTTGAGCGAAATCCAGGTTCTGCTGCAGGGCCTTACCGCGGACAGCGGCGAGCTGGTGACCTTCCGCGAGGGCACCGTGCAATGGGTCATCTTTAACCGGCCGCGGGCGCGCAACGCCATGACCTGGGGCATGTACGAGCGCCTGGTGCAGGTCTGCCAGGAGGTGAACGCCGATCGCTCCGTGCGCGCACTGGTGCTCACCGGCGCTGGCGGCGCCTTCGTGGCCGGTACGGACATCGCGCAGTTCCGCTCCTTCAGCACCGAACAGCACGTGCTGGACTATGAAGCGCGCGGCAACCATGTAATGGACACTATCGAGCGCGTGCGGGTGCCCACCATCGCCGCCATCGCCGGGCCCTGCACCGGTGGAGGAGCAGCGATGGCCTCCTGTTGCGACCTACGGCTGGCCTCGCCCTCCGCCCGTTACGGCTTCCCCATCGCCCGCACGCTGGGCAACTGCCTATCCATCGAAAATTACGCCCGCCTGAGCGCCCTGCTGGGCCTCGCCAAGCTCAAGGACATCATCTTCACGTCGCGCTTGATGGATGCGCCGGAGATGCTGGCCTGCGGCCTGGTGCGCGACATCGTGGCGGACGAGGAGGCGCTCATCCCCGAGGCCGAGGCGCTGGCCGCACGGGTCGCCGCCAACGCGCCCCTCACGCTGCAGGTCACCAAAGAGGCGCTGCGCCGCGTGCGCAACCAGACGATTCCGCCAGAAGGGGCGGCGGACCTGATCCTCACCTGTTACATGTCCAGCGACTTCCATGAAGGAGTGGAAGCCTTTCTCGCCAAGCGCAAGCCAGCCTGGACCGGCGCGTAGAGCTCAAACGCGCCCGCGGACTCATCACCAAGCGGAGGGAGCGACCAATGGCGACTGTGACAACACCTGACGAACAGGCTGGCGGCGTGGCGGCTGCGCTGTACCGCGACGTGCGCGTGCCCATGCGCGATGGCGTTGAGCTGGCGACGGACATCTACCTGCCCAGCAGTGCGGACGGCGTGCCCGCTCGCGGGCCGTTCGCGGTCATCCTGTCGCGCACCCCATACGACAAGGGGCGCAACATGAGCCTGACCAACACACTGACGGCCGTGCAACGCGGCTTTGCCGTGGCGGTTCAGGATGTGCGCGGCCGCTATGCCTCGCAAGGCACCTTTCGGCTCATGCTGGACGACGGCCCCGATGGGACCGATGCGCTGGCCTGGCTGGGTCGCCAGCCCTGGAGCAACGGGCGAATCGGCATGGTGGGCGTGTCCTACCTGGGTGCCACCCAAATGGTGGTGCTGTCCAACCAGCCACCGCAGCTCGTTTCGGCCTTCTCCGAGCAGCCCTCCAGCGACCAATTCACTCAGCAGACGTTTCATTCCGGCGCGCTCACCCTGAGTAACGTGGCTGGCTGGGGTGGCAATGCCGCCAGCGCCGACCTGCTGGCTCGCTTGCCGGAAAGTCAGCGTGCCGATGCCCAAGCCGACCTCACGCGCTTCCAAGAGCTAGGGGTGAGCGCGTACGGCACGCTGCCGCTGAAGGAGATGCCCTTCCTGCGCCGCATTCCGGCAGTGTGGGCCGACCTGCTCGGCCACTGGGACGATCCCAGCTTTTTCGCGCCCAACAGCGTGGCGCCCACCCTCACCAGGCTCACTATCCCGGTGTACCACCTGGGCGGTTGGTACGACCTGTTCCTGCGCAACACCATCACGCATTACGAAGCCGCCTCCTCCACGGCCGGCTGGCCCGAAGTGCGCGCCAAGCAGCGGCTGATCATCGGCCCCTGGATGCACGGCGGCATGAGCCAACCCAGGGCCGGCGAGTGCACCTTCCCCGATGGCGCGCTGGACGATGGCGGCTACGCGCTGGCCTGGCACGACCATTGGCTGCGTGGCGCGGCGCCGCATCCCGCCTTTGCGCACCCAGTCATCCTGTACGTCATCGGCGCCAACCGCTGGCGGGCCGAGCCCAGCTGGCCCCTGCCCGGCACTACGATGCGGGCCTACTACCTGCACAGCGCCGGCCGAGCCGCGACCGCGGCAGGCGACGGCACGCTCACGGCGGAGCATCCCAGCGCGGCCGAGTCCCCGGATACCTTCCACTACGATCCGCGCGATCCGGTGCCGTCGCTTGGCGGAACCATACCGCCCGCGGCCGGCCGCAACGACCAGCGTCCGCTGCTGAACCGTCAGGACGTGCTCGTCTACCGCACGCCACCTCTGGAGCGTGATCTGGAGGTGACGGGACGCGTCAGCGCGGTGCTGTACGCCTCATCCTCCTGCACGGATACGGACTGGACCGCGAAGCTGGTGGACGTGCACCCGGATGGGAGCTGGTATCACGTGGTGGAAGGCATTATTCGTGCGCGCTACCGCGCTTCAAGGACATCGCCCCAGGCGTTGACCCCGGGCCAGGTGGAGCGCTACGAGATCGACATGTGGGCCACCAGCACGCTTTTCCCCGCGGGCCACAGCATCGCCCTACTGGTATCCAGCAGCAACTTCCCCACCTACGACCGCAATCCCAACGTCCTCATGGACCTGCGCGATGCCACGGAAGCGGATTTCCAGGTGGCCGAGCAGCGGGTGCACCACAGCGCCGATCATGCTTCGCACCTGCTGCTGCCGATCGTCGACACCGCGCAGCACACCAATTGGATCGCCAACCCCATGCCCCATCAGGGTCCGCCGCCCAGGCTGCCCGTGGTCGTGGAGCGCCCCGCCGGCGCACTGCCAACGCGATAGCGCCTGCCGGTAGGATGTGGCCCGGACGCCAGCTGGTGGCGCCCTCAGGGTGCTGCCGGCCCCGGTTCGTTGGTGGATGTCGCTGTTCGCATCCGGCTCGAGGCCACACACATTGGACAAGCGGCAACGACATGGCCGAGCCTCGCCGGATTCACGGCCGCGGGCTGGACGCGACTCCGGTCACGCCGCGGCGGACGAACTACCATTAGGAGAGCGGCTGATAGGAGAGCGGCTGAGGAAAGGCCGTCTGGGAAGATCGGATGAGCGGCGTCCTGAGCACGCCTGCCCAGTGGAATTGAGGCGGAGAAGATGGCAACGGTGATGCAACCCCAGCCGGCAGCGGCGCCGGCAGGCAAGAAGGCCCAGCAGTTCGTGCGCTTTGCCTTCTACAAGGCCACGCCCAGCTGGCGCGAGCTCTCCCCCCAGGAACGCGCCGCCGCGCGTTCTGACCTCGTCCGTGTGGTGGGTGAGGCCGCGGAGAAGATGATCCTGCGCAGCTACAGCACTGTGGCCACGCGGGCTGACTGCGACTTTCTGCTGTGGCAGGTGAGCTATGAGATGGACGATCTGCATCACCTGGCGGCGCAGGTCAATGCCTC
>DATKQD010000164.1:0-4533 GCA_035532895.1 Chloroflexota bacterium | reverse complement strand
GCGGCGGTTGTCGTTGGGCAGGAGGACGCCAGCCAGCAGCAATTGCCCCGCCGCTGCTATTTTGTCAGTTCATCCAGGTGCTGGGCCACGCAACGAGCGACAACGTTGCCGCTACCAGGATGGCGGGCCGACTTCCGAGCTGCCCCGCTTGGCATCGAAGTCTGTTGGCCCTTCAAGGCAGGTGGATTACTCGGCCTCGAACCGAGGATCAGCGGTTTATGCGATTCGTCCCTCTGACCGCCTGATGACTCGGCAGCACCGTGGTCCGACTCAAAGAGGTCCAGGGGCTTCTCGCCGAGAGCAAGACCGACCCAATCGCCGACAGCAGTCGCACACGTTGGTTCCCGGAAGTGCCGACCATGCTCACTTCGATCCGTCCGCTGCGAGCGGACGCCGCTCATGCGCGCGAACAAGCACGATCGAACGTCGCTCTTTCGCGCCCAAAACCCGCTATCCGCTAGCTTCTTTCGCACGGTCGCCACCAGGCCCTCGCCCGTGCCAGTCGTACACGCGCCGACGAGCGACCTCGCCGCTGTCGGGTGTTCGCGTGAGGATATGCTATCCGCACATCAACCCTGAGGGCACGAAGCATGCTGACGAAAGAAGAAAACGAGCTCATTTGTCACGTGGGGCCGGGGACGCCCATGGGCAACTTGATGCGCCAGTACTGGATTCCGGCCATGTTGTCGCGCGAGGTCACGGCAGATGGCGACCCGCTGCGGGTGCAGCTGCTGGGAGAGCAGCTGATCGCCTTCCGCGACAGCACGGGCCAGGTGGGGTTGATCCAGAATGCCTGCCCGCACCGTGGAGCGTCCCTGTTCTTCGGCAGAAACGAGGACCGCGGGTTGCGGTGCGTGTACCACGGCTGGAAGTTCGAGGTCAGCGGCGCCTGTGTAGACATGCCGAACGAGCCGGCCGAGAGCAATTTCAAGCAGAAGATCAAGGCCACGGCGTATCCCTGCGTGGAGCGCGGCGGCCTGGTTTGGACGTACATGGGGCCGCGCGAAGCCCCGCCGCCGCTACCTAACCTCGAGGCGAACCTGCTGCCGGAGGAGGAGACGGCAGTGAACGCCGTGCTGCGCGAGTGCAACTGGCTGCAGGCCTTGGAAGGCGATATCGATACCAGTCACTTCGGTTTCCTGCACCGTGGGTCGGTGAGATGGGATGAGCTGGAGCCTGGAACCTTCCAGTACTACGCCCTGCGCGACCGGGCGCCGCACTATGCCATGGTTGATACCAACGCGGGCGCCATGTACGGCGGGTATCGGGATGCGGACGAAGGCCACGACTACTGGCGCATCGCCCACTTTCTGTTTCCGTTCTACACCATGGCGCCGGGTGGCATGCTGGGGATGGGCAAGGGCGTGATTTGCCGAGTACCCATGGATGACGAGCACACCATGAACTTCACCATCAGCCCGCGCCTGCGCGGACGGCCTGGACCGATCCCACCCGGCAGCGGAACCGATCCCGCCTACGAGCGGATGGGGCGGGGTATGCTACCCAACACCACGGATTGGCATGGGCGCTTCCGCATGGCCGCGAACCGCGAAAACGACTTCGATATCGATCGCGAGATGCAGCGCCGCAACCGCGGCAACAATGGCTACACCGGGATAGTTGGCAACGAGCAGGACCAGGCTATCACCGAAAGCATGGGACCGATCGTGGACCGTACCCTCGAGCACCTGGGGACAGCCGACGTGATGATCATCCGCGTGCGCCGGCGGCTCATCGCGGCGGCACAGGCTCTGGCCGACAGCGGCACAGTACCGCCCGGCGTGGACCATCCAGATGTCTACCTGCAGCGGTCCGGCGGCGCCATCCTGCCGAAGGGTGCCGATTGGATCGAGGCGACGGCCGACCTGCGGAAGCCGTTTTCGAAGCACCCGGAGCTGAACTTGGCCATCGCCAACGCGTGAGGCGTGCACCAATAATGCCGCTGATCAGGGTCACGTACTTCGCTGCAGGCCATCGCTTGCAGAGGCAAAGTCCGCATTGTCGGACTGATACATCGCTTTGAAGCGCGCTGGCCGGCTAAGCCGGCGCTCCAACTGGTCGGCAGGTTGAATCGGCAGATTTATCCGGCAAGGTTCGCCGCCGAACTCGCTCTTTGTGACCTGCCGACCTATGCCCCCTCAACGAGAGCCCGCGGCGCGGTTCGCTGCATCGTGCGCCGAATGCCCAGTCGGGACAGCGCTCTTGGCAAAGGTGATGGTGGCTCCTCCAAAAGGCCCAGCGCCTGCCCTCATCGGGCATTAGCGTGCCTCTAGCAAGCCAACATCGTCCCGCTTGTTTCGCGGTCAAATGCCGTTGCAACCTGCGCGGCAAAAGAAAAATCCGAGCCCACTTGAGCTCGGATTTGGTGTTGCGGGGGTCAGATTCGAACTGACGACCTTCGGGTTATGAGCCCGACGAGCTGCCGCTGCTCCACCCCGCAGGATGAGTATAGGGAAGTGGGCGCAGCCCCGCAAGGAACAGGGCGGCGGTGCATGCCGGCAAGGCGGGCTTCGCGGCGCGGACTCCGGTAACCTGGATGTATCTTGCACCTCGGACGTCCCTGTGGCACTCAGTGGAGAGCCGCGTAGTGAACCCACGGCCTGCCGGCCAGAACAGCTGGCCTTGGGGATGAGCCCCGCGGAGCCTCAAGCAAGTGGCCAGCCCCGGGCGCTGCAGGGCGTGACCGTGCTGGACCTGTCGCGCGTGCTGGCCGGACCGTATTGCGCCATGCTGCTGGGGGACCTGGGAGCCAACGTCATCAAGGTGGAGCGGCCCGGTCGCGGCGACGACAGCCGGGCGTGGGCGCCGCCGTCGGCCGGGGGCGAGAGCGCCTACTACCTGAGTGCCAACCGCAACAAGCGCAGCATCACCCTCAATCTCAAGCACCCGGCGGCGCGAGATATCTGCCGGCGGCTGGCACAGCGGTCGGATGTCCTGCTGGAGAATTTCAAGTTCGGAGACCTGGAGGCCTTAGGCCTGGGCTACGCGGAGCTCTCCGCGCTCCACCCAGGGTTGGTGTACTGCTCCTTTACCGGCTACGGCGCCGGCAGCCCCTATCAGGACCGGCCGGGCTACGACTTCGCGATTCAGGCCATGAGCGGGCTGATGAGCATCACCGGAGCACCGGACGGCGAGCCTATGAAGTTCGGTGTGGCGATTGTGGATGTCCTCGCCGGCCTGTATGCGGGCATCGCTGTGCAGGCGGCACTCCGCCATCGCGACCGCGGTGGCCAGGGTCAGCACATCGAAATCTCCCTGCTGGACAGCGCGCTGGCGGGCCTAGTGAACGTGGCCAGCTCGTATCTGGTGGATGGCCAGGAGCCACTGCGCTATGGCAACGCGCATGCCACCGTGGTGCCCTACCAGGCTTTTGCCGCGCGCGACCGCTGGTTTGTGGTGGCGGTAGGCAACGACAGCCAATTTGTGGCTCTCACCCGCGCATTGGGGCAGCCGGAGCTGGCGGCGGATGTGCGCTTCGCCACCAATCCGGCACGCATCGAACATCGCCAGCAGCTGCTGAGCTTGCTGGAGCCGGCCTTCCGCCAGCGCACGGCCGGCGAGTGGCTGGAGCTGCTCAGCGCGGCCGGTGTCCCCGTAGCACCCATCAACACCGTGCCGGCCATCTTGAACGATGCGCACGTGGCGGCGCGCGGTATGGTGGCCGAGATACCGCACCCCAGCGCCGGCTCGGTGAAGCTGGTGGCGCCGCCCTTCAAACTGTCCGCCACACCGGCCACAATCGACCGCCCGCCGCCGCTGTTGGGCGAGCACACCGACGATATTCTGCGCGATGAGCTCGGTTTCAGCGCCGCAGAGATTGCCGAGCTGCGTCGGGCCGGGGCACTCTAACGCTCACCTCGGGGTGGCCTCGCCCATACGGGCTGGCGCGCGTGGGGCGAAACCTGCCAGAGGGAACCGTCTGGACCAGTCCACGCTCACCCTCGGCTCCCCCGAGGGCGAAGGGATGCACCAGTGGCTGAGCGACAATACGTCCCATGGAATCACGAGCACTGGGTAGCACTGGCCTGACCGTCTCCGCGCTGGGATATGGCTGTGGCGACATCGGCGGCCTTATGACCAAGGGGGATCCCGCGGAGCAGCGGCGGGCCATTGAGCGGGCGCTGGCCGCGGGCATCACCTACTTCGACACCGCGCCCGGCTATGGCACCGGCGCATCCGAGCACAACCTGGGCCGCGTGCTGGGTGAGCTGCACGCCTGGGACAGCGTGCACGTGGGTACCAAGGTGCGCCTCACTCGCGATCAGCTGGCCGACGTGCCCGGCGCCGTGCGCGCGTCGGTCACCGCCAGTCTGGAGCGCTTGAAGCACGACAGCGTAGACCTGCTGCAGCTGCACACACCCATTGCCAACTCGCCTGGGCCTAGCCAGCTGGCGCCAGAGGAAGTGCTGAATGAGGTCGCCGCGGCCTTCGAGGCCATCCGCGGCGAAGGGCTAGCTCGCCACATCGGCATCACCGGCCTGGGCGCCACCGACGCCATCCGCCAGGTGATCCGCTCGCGCCGCTTCGAAACGG
>DATKQD010000163.1:0-6109 GCA_035532895.1 Chloroflexota bacterium | reverse complement strand
GAGCTGCTCAGATATCGAGGTGACCGCCGCCGTAGCCAGCGCGGATGAGGCGGTGGAATCCGCGCGCCGGCTGCCCCCGGATGTTGTGGTGATGGATGTGCACCTGGCCGACCACGCCGCCATCGCCGCCTGCCGCGTTATCCGCGCGGACCATCCGCAAAGTAAGGTCGTGATGATCGCCTCCTACACGGATGAGGACGCGGTGATGGCCTCTGTGATGGCTGGCGCCTCAGGCTACGTGCTCAAGCAGAGCGATTCCAGCCGGCTGCTGGAGTCGGTTCGATCCGTGGCGCGCGGCGCGTCCCTGCTGGACGACGTCATCTCCACTACCGTGGTGGATTTCGTGCGCAGCGGCGGCCGCGGCAGCAATCCGCTCACCTCGCTCACCCAGCACGAGCGCGACATCCTGCGGCTCATCGCCATGGGGCGCACCAACCGCGAAATCGCCAAAGCGCTGGCCCTGAGCGAGCACACCATCCGCACCTACGTGAGCCGCCTGTTCCACAAGCTCAACATCACGCATCGCGCCGAGGCCGCGGCCTACGTAGTGCGTCACCTGGAACCGAACCGCTTCGAATCCGAGTAGCTCGCGCTCGTCCACCCACGCTCGGTCGACATTTGTGCACGGCAAGTGTCGACAAACGTCTATTGCTTTGACAGCGAGCAACCCCTAGGGTGGGAACACGCGTCCCAGGGGAGGAATCGGCAAGCGTGGGGGGTAGGTTCGGGCAGATGCTGAGCCGAGGTTGCGGCGGTGCCACAGAAGGGCCGCGGGGTCTGGCACATGGTCGCTGATATCGGCAGTCAGGCCTTGCTGCAGGTGGTGTTTCTCACCGCCTGGGGCCTGCCGGTGGTGGGCCTGCTGCGCCGCCGCGACCGGGCCTACCTGGAGATCGCCGGCCTCTTTGCCGCGCTGGGGCTGCTGGTGCTTTTGAGCTGGATCAAAAGTGCCTGGGGCGTAGCCCTGCCGCGGCAGAACGTCGTTAGTGTGCTCCTGCTGCTGGCTGAGCCCTTCCTGCTGCTGCGCACGGTGAGCTACTTCCGGCCGCTGCCCGTGTGGCAGCACATCATCGGTTGGGGGTATGCCGCTTGCGCGCTGGTGGCCGTGCTGGGCTTCGGCGCGCTGCTGCACACGCACGTATGGCTGGACCTGGCGGTCATTGTGGTGTTCGCCTACGTCCAGGTGTACGCAACCTTCGCCTTCATTCGCGCGGCGCTGCACAGCCGCGGCCTCGTGAAGCGCCGGCTGGCTTACGTGGCCCTCGCTTCGGCCGTGCTGGCGCTGGTGGTCGGCGTCATGGGCGTTGCGATCCTGGTGCCATCCACCGGCACCCTCTTCAAGGCGCCCGGCGCATTCCTCGGGCTGGTAGCCATCGTGGCCTTCTATATTGGCTTCACGCCGCCCCGGTGGCTGCGTGTCACCTGGCAAGCGAGCGAGCTGGCCACCTTCGCCGCCGGCCTGGCTGGCAGCTCCGCGGAGGATCGGCTGGCCACGGCTTTGCATCACATCGGCCCCAGCGCTGCCCACGCCACTGGCGGCACGCGCGGCGTGGTAGCCCTGCTGGAGTCCGGCCAGAGCCAGCTCGTGCTGCACTCCGACCCCGAGGCCGATGGGCTGCTGGCCGTGGCCGGTGTGGCGCGCATCGCGCTGGACGCGGAGAGCCCGCTGTTAGCTGCGGCCCTGGCAAACTCACGTCCGGTGGTGGCCCGCGCGCGGCATTTCGGGCCAGCCTTGCGGGCGCTCACCGAACCCCTGGGAGGTGCTGCCAGCGTCCTTATCCACCCGCTCAGCACGCGCGCCGGCACCTACGGCCTACTGCTGGTGCTGTTCGAGCGGCACACGCCCTTCCACGCCGACCAGGTGGATTTGCTGGGCACTATCGCCGAGCGGGCGGCGCTGAATGTCGAAAGCAGCTACCTGTATCGCAACGCCCTGCGCAGCTCCGAGGAGCGTGAGGCGCTGCTGTCCCTCAGCCAGGCATTAGCCGAGGAGGCGGAACTGAACGGCATAGGCGCACAGCTTGGCGCAGCGCTGGCACAGCTCTTCCCAGATGCGCATTGGGCGCTGTTGTTGCCCGCCGGCGGCGACGGGCAGGGGCTGGCCACGCAATGTACCGGCCCAGACGAAGCGCAGCCGCTGCCCCAAGGCGTCGCTTCCGGCAGCCTGAGCTGGCAGGCCTTCCAGTCCCGCCAGGCGCAGGTGGGGGCGCCCTCACCAGAAACCAGCAGCCTCTTCACGGGCAGCCGCGCGGCCCTGGCGGTGCCGCTCAACCACCGCCAGGAGACGCTGGGCGTGCTGACCTTGGAAGCACCCATGCCGGCGGCCTTCGGCGCACCCGAAACAGCCCTGGTGCAGATTGTCGCTGCCGACGCAGCCCTGGCCCTATCCCGCGCCCAGCTCATGGACCGGTTGCGGTCGCAGAACATGGAGCTGGAGGCGGCCAGCCGACTGAAGAGCGAATTCCTGGCCAACATGAGCCACGAGTTGCGCACGCCGCTCAACGCCATCCTCGGCTTCTCAGACCTGTTGCTGGAGGATGTGCCTGCCTCGGAGCAAGCAGATGTGCACACGAGCTACCTGCGCACCATCCATGAGAGCGGTACGCACCTGCTGGCCTTGATCAATGACATCCTGGACCTGGCCAAGGTCGAGGCCGGCCGCATGGAGTTGCACCTGGAGGCCGTGAACCTGCACGACACGGCTGAGCAAGTGCTCAACACCGTGCGGCCCCTGGCCGATCAGAAGGGCATTGCCCTTACGTTTCAGGAGATGCCAACAGGCAGCGGGAAGTCGTTCAACGCCGATAACGGCAAGATCAAGCAGGTCCTGTACAACCTGCTGGCCAACGCCATCAAGTTCACGCCCGAGGGTGGCCGGGTGCAGCTGAGCTGCCAGGTCGGGCCGGACCTTGCCCGCATCCAAGTGGTCGATTCCGGCATCGGCATCGCGCCGGCCGACCAGGAACGCATCTTCCACGAGTTCCAGCAAGTAGACAGCACCCCGGATCGCCGCTACGAAGGCACCGGCCTGGGCCTCACCCTCACGCGGCGCTTTGTCGAGCTGCATGGTGGCCGCATCTGGGTGGAGAGCGAGCTGGGTCGCGGCAGCACCTTCACCGTGGAACTGCCGCTGAAAGCCAGCACAGCCCGGACGCCCGAGCTGGAGGAGCCACCTGAGACGCTGGCAGCCCCCAGCCCGGACCGGCCGCTGGTCCTGGTGGTTGAGGATGACAGCCGCGCCGCGAATCTGCTGCGGTTGTACCTGGCCCGCGGCGGCTATGGCACCGCGCTGGCCTCCACCGGCGAACAAGCCCTGGCCATGGCCGGGGAGCTGCAGCCGGCGGCCATCACGCTGGACATCATGCTGCCCAAGATCGATGGCTGGGAAGTGCTCAAGAGCCTGAAGCAGGAGCCCACCACGCGGGACATCCCGGTGGTGGTGGTCAGCGTGACGGACGATGAGGCCCTGGGCGTGGCCCTGGGCGCCGCTGACTACCTCATGAAGCCGGTGGAGCGCCAGGCCCTGCTCAGTTGCGTGGCCCGCTGCGCCCGTACATCTGGCCGCCAGCCCACGCTTCGCGTACTCGCCGTGGATGATGAGCCAGCCGCGTTGGACCTTATCAGCGCCGTGCTTGAGCCGGCGGGCTTCATTACCTTGCGCGCCAGCGACGGCGACACGGCCATTCGTTTAGCCCAGGACGAGGCGCCCGACGTGATCCTGTTGGACCTGCTGCTGCCGGACCGCAGCGGCTTCGAGGTGGTACGCGCTCTGCGGGCCAACGCACGAACCGCGGACATTCCAATCCTGGTGATCACCGCCAAGGACATGACGGCGCGGGACAAGCGCATGCTGAGAGGTCAGGTCAGCGCCATCCTGACCAAGGGCAGCTACTCGGCGGTTGAGCTGGTGACCTGGCTCAACGAGTTCGCGCGGACCACCGCGCCGCTGGTGGCGGTGGGATAAGTGGCACTCATACTCATCGTTGAGGACAACCCCACCAACCTGCAGCTCACCAAAGCCGTGCTCACCCGCGGCGGCCACGCCACAGCGGAAGCCACTTCGGCGGACGAAGCACTGGCAGTGCTAGGCCACACTACGCCGGACCTGATCCTCATGGACATCCAGCTGCCGGGCGTGAATGGCCTCACCCTCACCCGCCAGCTGAAAACGCGCAGCGATCTGCGGAGCGTACCCATCGTCGCCCTCACCGCCTATGCCATGAAGGGCGACGAGGCGAAAGCACGAGAAGCGGGCTGCGACGGCTATATCACCAAACCGATCGACGTGCGCACCCTGTCCTCCAGCCTCACGGCCATTCTCGAGGCAGCCCGATCGTGACCCCGGACCTCGATGCCGGGGCGCGCCCAACGGACCGGCTGCTGGTGGTGGACGACAACCCGCGGAACGTTGCCTTGCTGGAAGCCCAGCTCAAGCATGAGGCGTATGCCGTGACCACCGCCCTCTCCGGCCGCGCGGCGCTGGAGAGCGTGGCCGCGGACCCGCCGGACCTGGTGCTGCTGGATGTGATGATGCCTGGCTTGGACGGCTACGAAGTTTGCCGGCAGCTCCGAGCCAGCGACGCCGGCCGCGCCATCCCCATCCTCATCCTCACCTCGCTGCAGGAGCGCGCGGATAAGCTGCGCGCGCTGGAAGCGGGCGCGGACGACTTCCTCACTAAACCGGTCGACCGTGCCGAGCTTATCGCCCGCGTGCGCTCGCTGCTGCGATCGCACCGCCTGTACAGGGACCTGCAGGAGAGCCGCAACCACGTGTCCGAGCAGGCCCGTCAGCTGGCTGAGGAGAAGAGCCGCGCCGAGGCCGTGCTGTACAGCATTGGCGACAGCGTGCTCACCACGGATGTGGAAGAGCGCATTACGCTGCTGAACCCCGCGGCCGAAGCCATGTTCGGGGAGACGCTGGAACGCGTCCAAGGCCAGCGCTGGACCGACGCGTTCGCGGTGCGCGACCCCAGTGGTCAGGCACTCGGTGCGCACAACTTCCCCGTGAGCCGTGCCCTGCACGCCAATAAGGCCGTGGGCCCAGCCGAAGTCACGCTCTGGCGGGCCGACGGCCTGGAAATTGGCCTGAGCATTTCGGCGGCACCAATCCGCCGGGGTGGTGGGGCCGTTGTGGGCGCAGTGATCGTCTGTCGCGACGTAACCCGCCAGCGCGAGGTGGACAACCTGAAGCGCGAGTTTATTGCGCTGGTGTCCCACGAGCTGCGCACTCCCATGGCCAGCATGTTCGGCTTCGCCGAGTTGCTGTTGCAGCGCGAAACCCTCAGCGACAACGGCAAGCTGTACGCCCGGACGATTTATCAGGAGACAGAGCGGCTGCTTAACCTGGTGACAGACTTCCTGGATATCGAGCGACTGGGTTCGGGGCACATTACCTTCCACCCGCGCGTCCTGAACGTGGCCGAGCTGTTGGCCGAGGTAGCGATAGGCCTCAGCCCCCAACTGGCCAAGCACAACCTGGTGATCGACCTGCCACAGGAAACATTGTCCGTCTTTGCGGACCACGACCGCCTGAAGCAGGTGCTGTTCAACCTTCTCTCCAACGCCATCAAGTACACCCCGGCGGGCTGCGACATCCGCGTATCGGGCCGCGGCGAAGGCAGCGAAGCCACGCTGAGCGTGCAGGATTCCGGCCTGGGCATCCCGCCGGAAGCCGTGGGGCAGCTCTTCACCCGCTTTTACCGCGTGCAGTCCCCGGAGCACCGCGCTATTGGCGGCACCGGACTGGGCCTGGCTATCTGCCGGCAGATCGTCGAAGGCCGCGGCGGGCGCATCTGGGTCGAGAGTCCCGGCCTCGGCCAGGGGTCCACCTTCAGCTTCACCGTGCCCGTCGCGACCTCTCGCCACGCCACGACCCAGGCCAACCTCGCCACCGCCTGACAAATGCCCCCGGGCGCCGAACGTCGACGGTTCAGGTAACCCTTCCGGGAGCAGGCCGATCCTCCATGACGATGTCGCGCCGCGGCGCGACATCGTCGTGGCCAGGCCGGTACCAGTGGCGGCGAGAATTGAGAGGTGAAACTCTCTCTGCCGTTAGAGCGGCCCCGGCGAAGGCGCCGGGGCTGGATGCTTGTGCCGACGCTGCTGATCG
>DATKQD010000162.1:0-3734 GCA_035532895.1 Chloroflexota bacterium | reverse complement strand
GCTGTGGACATGTGCCTACGTGCTCTCCGGGGGAGAAGCCCCCCCTTTTTTATGCTATGGACGGGGGCGGACCCGTGAAATGCCGAAGCCGCCCGCCCGGTGCTAACCGCCAAGCGACGTGCCGGGTACCCGCTTGGGGGTGTTCCCATCCTTGCCCCGGCCGAGCCATGCCCCGCCGCGCTCTGCCGTGCCCTGCACACCCGCAAGCGGGTACCCGGCGCCGAGCCGTGCCCGGTGATACTGATCCGCCTATCGTGGCCGGTACGACAGCATAAAGACGGTTGGGCTGCCGTGTCAAGGAACCTCATTACCCCAACTGCTCCAGCCGGCTCGCGTCGTGCGGGCGAATAGTTCGCACCGCTGCGCGTTCGGGTACAGGCGCTCGATCATCTGGTGGACGCAGGCGGGCTTCTCGGAATGCCCCTGGCGCGGCGCGTGGATGACGCTGGAAATGATATCGCCCGGGGCCGGGGTATGCGGCTCGCCCGTCGTGCCCACCAGGAGCAACTCGTGCTGCTGGCGAAACCAGGTACCCTGCGCCGCCCTATCCTTAACCCAAACGCCGCAGGTCCGATACTCGAAGCCCCAGGCCGCCATGACGGCCATGGCATCGGCCAATAATGGACTGGTAGCCCATAAATAGAGCACTGCCTGCTTGGCGCAGATCGAGGGCACCGGCAGCGCCATGATCTCGGCGGTGGGTAGGGTTGGGTAGTGTTTCTCGGCCCTCATCGATGCGTGCCCCCGTTGCGCGTACAACCAGGGTGGATCGGCCAACAGCACACCCCAGGGGCCATCCCCCGTGGGCAGGTCTGGGCTGGGCCAGGCGGCAAAGCTCGCCGCGTGGTCCCGGCGGCGGATGCGGCTGGACGCCTGGAACACATCCTCGGCCCCGCCCGCGATGAGCATATCGGCCACCCTTACCCGCATGGCTTCGGGCAGGCGGGCCAGGGCCAGAAGCTCACCTGTCTGGTCCGAGATGGGCAGGCCCGCCAGGCGCGCGGCCAGGTCGGGGCCGAGCCGCATGGCGATCTGCAACGACTCGCGGATGGTGCGCTCGGCCACCCCGCTCTCCGCCGACTTGGCCGTGGTGAATCGGGCCGATGCCGGCATCGGAGGTAAAGTGGCGGATCCCGCCACTTTACCCAGCTTGCCGCCCAACCCCCCATGTTTGGCCGCCGCCCCGCCGTGTTTGGTGGCCCTGTGCGCCGCCTCGTAATACACCTTTTCCTCGAGCAGCAACTGGACCCGTTCGAGTTCGGAGAGATCGGTCCGGTGCAGATTTTCGGCGATCTCGATCAGGCGGGCGCGCACCTCGTCGGCGCTGAGCACCAGGGCCGCGATGGCGGCCCAGCCCAGCATCTTGGCCGCCTGCAAGCGGTGGAACCCGGCGATGAGGAGGTGGTCCTCGGTTAGGGTGATCGGGTGCAGCAACCCGAACTCAGCGATGCTCTCGGCAAGCCGCCCCACGTCGCGCAGCGGGCGGCGGCCGGCGTGGACCGTGATGGCGTCCAGGCGGACGGCGACGAAGCCGGCCATGGCGATCTGCTCGGCGGACATGCTCTCCCCCTGACCCGGGGCAGCCTCTCTTATTTACCGCAAACACGGGGTGCCCCCCGTCTCAAAGTGTAGATCGCACAGCATATTGCGCAATAGGCCGTCCGGCGGGTGCCGGGTGCCCTTGGGCGTGGCCAGGTTCGCGCCGTGCGTTTCCCACATGAGGCGCATTACTGGCCGAGCCCCCGAATAGAACGGCAGGTATGACCACAACGGGCGACCGTGCGCACGCCGCGCCTATGTTATGCTGCGCGCACGGGTCTTGTTTTTGAGCAGCCTGGTTGGTGCAGCGAACTGCACAGAGGGGCGAGCCGAAATGGGCGAACGACGGGGAAGACACCAAGTGCGGCTGCTACGACTGTGGCAAGGCGGAGCGGTGCTGCTGATATGCATCGCACTGCTCCTTTGGTTGCTGATCGACCGCCCGGACCACGCGGCGCCTCCGCAACTGGTCACGCAGCCGGATCAGGGCGTCGCCGCCTTCGTACACTTTATCGACGGCGCTCGCGCGACGCTGGATGGGGAGATCTATCTCATAACGTCACCCGATGTCCTGGCTGCGCTGGAGGCGGCACCGGCGCGCGGTGTCCACGTCCAGTTACTCCTGGAGCACTATCCTTTCGGCGGCAGCGGTCCTCGCCCCGAAGAGACGTTCCTTCGTCTGCAGGAGCATGGGGTGCAGGTCCGGTGGGCGCCAAGCCCAAGCCGGTACCGCTTCACCCACGCCAAATGGTTGCTGAGCGACGGACAAGAAGCCTGGATCGGCACCATGAATTGGAGCGCGGCGGCGTTCAAGAGCAACCGCGAATTTGCCGTCATCGATACAGACAAGCCGGTGACCCGGCAACTCGCCGAGGTCTTTGCCGCCGATTGGGAAGATCGCGAACTCACCGCCTCGGTCTCCCAACTCGTGGTGAGCCCGAATAATGCGCGGCAACAGATCAACCGACTGATCGGCAGCGCACGCTCGTCGCTGGATGTCTACGCGGAGGTACTCAACGACCAAGAGACAGCGAGGTTGCTGGTACAGGCGGCGAAGCGTGGCGTCCGGGTGCGCGTGGTATGGTCCGGCACAGGGGATGCCGGCGACCTGGTGCGGAACGGGGTGCGGGTGGTGATCGGCACGAAACCGATCATCCACGCAAAGGCCATCGTGGTGGACGGCGCAACGGTCTTCATTGGCAGCATCAATTTCTCAGGCACGAGTTTCTACATGAATCGGGAAGTGGGCGTGATTGTGCGGAATCACGTGGTGGCCGCAGGCGTGGAGCGGGCATTCTCTGCGGACTTCGGGAGCGGCGCGCCGGTCGAATGACCCATGCATGGATCCTGCACTTGCCTCTACCAGTGAAAGTTGATCTCCACCCCGATGTGGTCGGGCAACCGGCGGAACGGGCGCACCGCTGAATTGTGATCTACCTTGTAGCAAGCGTACAGCCGCTGGGAGACCGCACCTGGGAGGGCGAGCATCTTGCTCGCACTGGCGCGCCGCCGCCAGGAACGACCGATCTGCTCCCGGAGTCGCCAAGCGCAACGATGATGCCGTGTGTACGATGCCCCAACGAGGGCGAGCATCTTGCTCGCCCTCCCAGGACGGGGCAACCCACCACAATTCAGCGGTGCGCCCACTCCTGGCCGTTCAAGCCAGCCTTCCCGTTCGGCTCGCGGCGTGCCGCACTCTACCGACCACCGCCTCATCGAGGGCGCTCATTGCAATTATAGAACATTAGTGCTAGAATTTGGACAAATCATTACGCTGAAAGTAGGTCACGGTCTGAAAATAGTCGAAAGAGGAAGAAGCAGGAGTAGAGGAGGCGAGCTCCTGTTGGTGCTACGATGTTCGGTCTTATGGAGGAACGTCGTAGCGACAGGAGCGCCCCCATGGAGTCTATCAGCCCGCCCGCTCTTCTGGATGGCTTGTCGGAGGCGGAACGGCGTGCCCTGTTGAGCGACGCGGGGCTGGCGCGCTTGCAGGCAGTGTTCGCGGTAGTGCCGGACCCCCGTGCCCGGCGTGGGCGGCGCTACGACCTCCCCTTCTTGCTGACCTGTTTGGTGGCGGCCCTGCTGTGTAACTGCAATACGCTGGCGGCGGTGGGGCAGTGGTGTCAGGAGCATCGGGCGTTGTTGGCCAGGCGCTATCCGTATGCGCGCCACCACACGCCAACGGGAGCCCTCTT
>DATKQD010000161.1:0-3423 GCA_035532895.1 Chloroflexota bacterium | reverse complement strand
CCACCACCATTGGTGGCCGGTGATAGTAATGGGCAGCGCATTGGGAGCGATGGTCAGCAGCCCGCTCATGGTGGGCACCATGTAGACGAACACGCCCAGCAGCATGAGCGCGGGTATGAACGTCCACCAGAACTCCAGCTTCTTGTTCTGGTAGATCTGCGGCGGCTCACCGACTTGGCCGGGCCGCTCTCGATAACGAAAAATGAATAACACGAGCGACACTTCTACGATGGCCAGGATGATGAAACAAAGGCCGATGACTAGCCAGAACAGGGTTTGGGTAGACCGCACCTGGGGCGACCGCGCAAACACTGGCCAGTATGGGGCGCGAGATGCGGTGACGTCCGTCCCACTCGCGGCGGCGGCCTCCGGCAGCACCAACAGGGTGACGACGGCAAGACCCAGGCTCGTCCGCAAAAGGTGCCGCGGAACTCGGAGCGCCACCATCACGGTCCAGCCAGGGAGCAAAATGCGTGCCCCCAGAGCAACGGTTCCGCCTCGACAACCGTTACCCTTATCAGGTTTTGTTGACTGTGCGATACGCGGTAGGTGCGCCCGGGCGCATCCGCCACTGGCTTCTCGTGGGCCCGCTGCTAGCCGTGCTGCTGCTGACCTCCGCTTGCGGCGGCCAGAGTTTGAGCCCGCTGTACGGCTTTTGTGCTCAGGTGGTGGCGGGGCAAGCGGCGCCCGTGGTGAAGGCCACCAAGGCCGCCGGCTTCGGTTGGCTGACCCAGCAGGTGCGCTGGGACGGCCTGCAGCCGACGCCCACCACCACCATTAACTGGAGCCAGCTCGACATGGCGGCTAACGCCGCCTCGGCGGACGGCATCAAGATGATGTTCAGTGTGGTCGCCGCGCCTTCCTGGGCAGCGGTGCCCAACGGCCACTTCCCGAAGGATCCAGCCGTTTTCGCCACTTTTCTCACGGAGATGGCCAAGCACTTCAAGGGCCGCGTGCAAGCCTACGAGATATGGAACGAGGAGAACTTTGCCACCGAAGTGGGCCCCGGGCACATCAGCCCCGGCCAGTATGTCGAGCTGCTCAAGGGCTCTTACGCTGCCCTCAAGGCGGTGGATCCCACTCTCACCGTCGTGTCCGGCGCACCCACGCCGACCGGCGTGAACAACCCCAACATCGCCATGGACGATGCCACCTACCTGCAGCAGATGTACGCCTACGACAACGGCGCGGTGAAGGGCTATTTCGATGTGCTGGGTGCCCACCCGGAGGGGTACGCCAATCCACCGGAAGAAACCATGGCCAACCACACCCAGCCCAACTTCTCCAACCATCCCAGCTTTTTTTTCCGGCGCATGGAGGACTACCGTGCCATCATGGTGCAGGCAGGTGATGGCGCCAAGAAGATCTGGGCCACCGAAACGGGTTACGACTCCAACCCCAAGGCACCCGCTGGATACGAATATGCGCGTGGGCTGAGCGAACAGCAGCAGGCAGACTACTTGGTGCGCAGCATCAAGTACGCCCGCGCCAACTGGCCGTGGATGGGTGTGATGTTCATCTGGAACCTCAACTTCCAGGCAGTCGTACCCCAAACGGATGAGAAGTGGGGCTTTGGCGTTTTGCGCTCAGACTACTCGCCCAGACCGGCTTACACAGCGCTGCAGCAGATGTCGAAGTAAGGGACCGCGATGCGATATGCCGTGATCGGCCTGGGGGCGCTGGTGGGCGCGAACCTGCGCTACGTGATAGGTAGCTGGGCGGTGACGCGCTGGGGGAGCGCTTTCCCTTACGGTACCTTCATCATTAACATCAGCGGGGCGTTCGCCATTGGCCTGGTTCTGGCTTTCCTGACTAAGCGGGTGGAGCTCAGCCCCCTGGTGCAGTTATGCGTCGTCACGGGCTTTCTTGGCGGCTACACCACCTTCAGCACGTATACCTGGGAGGCCCTTCAGCTGGCCCAGACCGGTTCCTTCCTGCGTTTTGGCGCCTACTTCCTCGGCAGCAACGCTCTGGGCCTGCTGGGCGTTTGGGTGGGCTCCACGGCAGCTTCCTTTATCGCTTCTGCTTTGTCGTAGCGCCCCGCTCACGCCCAATCGGCGAGCGAGCAGGCCGTATCGTTGAATCATGGAACATACTCGCCTGGGCCGGACTGGCCTTAAAGTCTCGCGCATCTGCCTCGGAACCATGACCTTTGGGCTGCAATGCTCCGAGGAGCAGTCCCACGCCATTCTGAACCGTGCGGCCGAGGGTGGCGTAACCTTCCTGGATACCGCCGATGCCTACCCCCTGGGCGGCGACCTCACGACGCGCGGGCGAACCGAGGAGATCATCGGCGCCTGGCTGAAGGGCCGCAGAGGTAGTTTCGTGCTCGCAACCAAATGCGTGGCGCCCACTGGCCCTAACCCGTGGGATCGCGGCATGAGCCGGCGGCACATTCTGGACGCTGTGGACCAATCGCTGCGCCGGCTTCAGACAGACTGGATCGATCTCTACCAGTTGCACAGCTACGACCCGGAAACGCCAATTGATGAAGCGCTGGAGGCGCTCGATGCACTGGTGAAGAGTGGCAAAGTGCGCTACATCGGCTGCTCAAATTGGCTGGCTTTCCGGCTGGCTCGGGCGCTCGGCCGCAGTGAAGCCCGCGGCCTGGCCCGCTTCGATTGCGTGCAGCCGCGCTACAACCTGCTGTTCCGCGAGTTTGAGCGCGACCTTTTGCCGCTCTGTCTGGAGGAAGGCGTAGGCATCATCAGTTACAACCCCATCGCCGGCGGACTCCTCTCTGGTAAGCACAATGCAGCCCAACCACCCAGCGCGGGCACGCGCTTCACCCTGGGCACGGCCGGCCAAAACTATCAGGACCGCTACTGGCACGAACGAGAGTTCGCCGCGGTCGATCGCCTGGGCGGACTGGCCGCGGACGCGGGCCTACCCCTGCCCACGCTGGCGGTGGCCTGGGTGCTCAGTCAGCCTGCCATCACGGCCCCGATCGTTGGTGCAAGTAAGCCAGAACAGCTCGATGCCACCCTCGCCGCCATGGAGAAGCCCCTGCCAGCCGACGTTCGCGCACGCGCGGATGAGCTTACGCGAGACTTTCGCCGTGGCGACGCCGAGCGCTAGGAACGGCAGCCTGGCAATCCGAAGCCCTTATGGCCGCGGCGAGCAGTGCGCCTTTCGAGACATCCGGGCCGCTGTTGCTTCTCTCTCGCCCGTTCGCTGCTCACCGGACGAGGGTCGGGCTGAGGCCCGTGCCCCTGCGAAGTGCCAGCTGACGGCCTTACGGTACGACAGCGAAGCTCACGAACTTGCTGGCAGCAGCTCGAAGACGGCTTGCTCTGATGGCGTCGCCGGCTCGCCTTCACCGGAGGCAGGCCGCCCGGCGTCGTACTTGCGCTTCACGGGCGCGTGCATGGCGCGGGCTTCGGTTGGGTCCGTCACGTGGCGTGCCTGCACCGGCACGTCCTG
>DATKQD010000160.1:0-9579 GCA_035532895.1 Chloroflexota bacterium | reverse complement strand
CGATCAGCTCAGACCGTAGGGCTTCCTTCCCTTGCGGTGTCGCCAGATCAGCGGCAGATTTGGAGCTCACCACCGTGGTGAGGACGTCATTGAAGGCGTTCGTCGCGCCGGCATGGTCCGCGGCGAAGGTCGCCTCCATCTTGGTCAAGTTGGCGGCGCTGGCCTTTGCGAACTTGCTGCCGGGGTCGGCGAACAGCACCACCAGGCTCATCTTCACGTACTTGTAGCCGGTGCCATTGCTGAGATTGATCACCCGGTTCTGGAGGTCCAGCTCCGGCGCGGGCACGGCCTTGGGCCCAACGGCCGCACCGCCGGGCGCAGCGCTGCTTTCGGCCCCAATCGCCGGCTGCGCCACGGCGCGGGTTTGAGCTGGGGCAACGGCCTGCGCTTGCGCGGCGGCGCTGCCAGTGGCTTTGGCCGGCGGGGCTGACTTCTTGCCCAGCACCTGTGTAACGACCACCAGCAGCAGGATGATCCAGGCCAGCGCGCCGACGATCACCAGCAGGTTGCGCGGCGTCAGCGCGGGCAATCGGCGCCTAGGCGCATCCTCCACCGCTACCGGCGGAGGAGTGTTCAGGCCCTTGTCGTTCGCTCGAATCATGAGATCTGGCTCCTTCTCCTTATTGGGACGCGCCGGCGGGGGCAGTGCCGCCGGCTGCCGGCGTACCGGACAGCCCCGGCAGGGGTGCTGGCCCAGGCACGGCGAAGGCCGGGCCTATTGGCTGGTCCTGCGGGCGCGGGAATGAGATGAACAGATCGACACGCCGATTTTTGGCGCGGTTCTCCGGCGAATTGTTGGGGAACAACGGCTTATAAGGCCCGTTGTTCCTGATAGAGAGGCGCTTCTCGGGGAACTTCGCCTCATCCACCAGGGCCCGCAGCACGGTGTAGCCGCGCGCGTTACCCAGCTGCCAGTTGTCCTTGAAGTTGGAGTTGGTGGGCGCTGGCGGCAAATCGTCCGTATTGGCCACTACCTGCACCGGGTTGGGGATCGTCTCCAGCGGCTGCGCCACGGCCGTGATGAGCGCCAGGGCGCCCGGCTTGAGCTGAGCTGTGCCGGACTGGAACAGCAGATTGGCGGACAGACTGACGGTGACCCCCTCCGCCGTCTGAACCACCTGGATGGATTCGCCCGCGCCGGTCGCCTGAGCGATCTTTTGCAGCTGGCTGGCCACGGAGGCCTTCGCGTTCTCATTCGCGGCGGCGATCTGCTCCTGCACGGACGCACCGGAGAGCTGCTGGTTGAGGCCCTGGTTGGCAATGCCAGCCAGCACGCCGGTATTAAAGGCTTTGTCGAGCGAGCCCTTGAGGTTCAAAAACTTCTTCACATCGATCGTGGCAAAGGAGTACAGCACGACGAAGAACACCATGAGCAGCGTGATGAGGTCGGCGTACGTGAGCAGCCAGCGCTCGCTGCGGTCCTTCTCGGGCTTGGGGGTGGATTTGAGGGCCATGTGGGTTCTCTTTTATTCCTCTCCCGGCCTACGCTGCGCGCTCGGCGCCGCCCGCGGCTGCTTCGCCGCCCCGGGCCTTAGGCGGCAGGAAACCTTCCAGCTTCTCCTGGATGATGCGTGGGTTGTCGCCAGCCTGGATGGACAGGATGCCGTCCAGCATCACCTGGCGAAAACGCGACTCCTCCTCGCTCTTCTTGCGCAGTTTGGCGGCGATGGGCAGCCACAGCACGTTGGCCGAGGAGATGCCATAGAAGGTGGCGAGGAAGGCCGCCGAAATGGCCGGGCCGAGCGTGCTGGGGTCGGACAGATTTGCCAGCACCTTCACCAGGCCCAGCACGGTGCCCATGATGCCGAAGGTGGGGGCGAAGCCGCCCAGCGCCTCGAAGGTACCAAAACCCTCTTCGTGGCGCTTTTCCATGAGCGCCAGGTCGATCTCCAGAACCTGGCGCACCAACTCCGGGTCCGTACCATCGATCACCAACTGCATGCCCTTCTGCAGGAAGGGGTCGCCAAGTTGGGCGGTATCCTCCTCCAGGGAGAGCAAGCCCTCGCGCCGCGCTTTCTCGGCCAGGGAAACCAGTCGCTGAATGAGCTCCGCGTTCGGCTCGTCGCCCTTCTTCATGGCCTTGCCGAAAAACTTGGTGAAGCTCTTCATGTTCTGCATGGGCTGGCTGATGAAACCGGCGCCGAAGGTGCCCATCGCGATGATCCAGATCGCTTCAATACTGATGAAGCCGAAGCTGGGAAGCTCGATGTTGATGGGCACCAACAGCGCAAGGAAACCCATGACCAGGCCAATGACGGTGCTGAGATCCATAAGCTTTCCTAATCCTCCTGGGATGCTTCCGGCTGTTCGTCCTGCTTCAGCAGGTGAATGCGGCCGGTACCCTTGTGCGCGACGCTGGTTTGTTCCGGCGTGGGCCGCAAGGCCGGGTCAGCGATGAGATTGCCTGGGTTGGCCAGAATGCGCTGCCGAAAAGCGATAACCCGGAGAACAACCTCCTCCGGCTTTTCCCGCACCAGCACCTTCTTGTCGTGCGCGAAGGTGATGATGGTGTCCGGCGTGGCCTCTACGGTTTCGATGAGGTCCGCGTTCAGGATGAGCTGGCTGCCATCCAGCCGCGTGAGGCTGATCATGCGCAAGCCAGGCCCGCGCTGATGGAGAACTTCATGAGCAGCGAGCGCCCGCGCATGCCCAGCTTGTCAGCGATCCGATCGCGGTGCACTTCCACGGTTTTGACGCTGAGGCAGAGCTGCTCAGCGATCTGCCGGTTGGTGAGGCCCTCGCCGATAAGCTGCAGCACTTCGCGCTCGCGCGCCGTGAGGCTCTCCAGGCGAGTTTCGGCCGGCCGCGCAGACGAACCATCGCGGTTCATGAGGGCCGGGCTCACGTAGTGGCCGCCCCGCAATACCGTGCGCGCCGCCTGCAGCAACTCCTGCCCATCGCCCGTTTTCAGGACAAAGCCGGCAGCGCCGGCTTCCAGCATCTGCTGCAGCATGGCCTCGTTGCGGCCGGCGGTGATGGCGAGCACTTTGCACTGCGGCCGCTGGCTGAGGATTTGCCGCGTCGCCTCCAGGCCATTCATCCGCGGCATGCTGATGTCCATCAGCACCATGTCCGGCGCCAGCTGCCCGGCCAGGGCCACGGCTTCACGCCCATCTTCTGCCTCGGCCACCACCTCGAACTCTGGGGCGCCCTCAAGGAAGCAGGCCATCACTTCACGCATCAGCCCGTGGTCGTCCACGATCAACAGCCTTCGCTTGGTTGCGGTTGCCTGCTCTGCCATAGCCCTTCTAGTCCCGGGCGTGCTGCTTGCCAATGCGGCGCAGCTCCAGCCACTCGTCCAGATCACGCGAGCGCACGCGCCATTCCTTGCCGATGCGGATCGCGGGCAGCCGCCCATCGCGTACCCACGAGTACGCGGAAATCGTGGAGATTCGGAGGAAGTCGGCTACTTCTTTGATAGTCATGAGTTCGTTGTTTACCAACCGGGACCCTCCTTCGCATGGGGTATCAGTCATCAGCAGTCAGTCGTAAAAATCGAGAACTTATAACAACTTGAAACAGAAGGCAGTGTAGAAACGAAGCGGTGGGGCATTCATTGGGAGATCCCCCTAATTGAGTTGGTGTTTCCCTTATTCGCCCAAAATGCGCGGGCCGGTGGGCCCGGCGACTATTCGGTGAGCACGTCCTTGCGGACGGCATACATGAGCAGCTCGTTGCGGGAGGTAAGGGACAGCTTCTTCATGATGTGGGCTTTGTGCGCCTCTACGGTCTTGACGCTGATGCAGCACTCGTCGGCGATCTGTTGATTGCTGAAGCCTTCGGCGATCATCTGCAGCACTTCGCGCTCGCGTCCAGTCAGGCCGTCCTCACCATCGTGCTCCTGCTGCTCCATGAGCTCGAGATAGCCGGAGAGGATACTGCCGGAGATGGTGGAACTGAAGTACAGCTCGCCGCGCGCCACCGTCCTGATGGCCAGCAGCAGCTCCACGGCGTCGGCCCGCTTAAGTACCAGGCCGGCCGCACCGGCGCGCAGCGCCTGCGGCGCAAAATCCACACTGGCAGAGCCGGACAGCAAGATGACGCGACAGCTCGGCACGTCGCGCGAGATGATGCGGGTGAGCTCCAGCCCGTTCAGCTTGGGAAGAGCCGCATCCAACACGGCCACGGGGGGAGTGAGTTCGTGCAGCAGGTCCAGCGCCTGGCGTCCATCGGCAGCGCTACCCACCACCTGCACCTTGCCGCTGCGCTCCAGTATCTGCCGCAGGCCCTCGCGGAACATCGTATGCGCGTCCGCGATGATCAGCTCAGTCCTGGGCTTCAGCAACTCCGGGCGGGGCCTCGACAGCTCGGCACGAGCCGAGCGCCCGCCGGGCATCGGCGTGCCCAGAGCCCGCCCCATGCGCACCTCACCACCCATTCCGTCGCCCTCTCCCTGCTCAGTGGCTGCACTATAGCCTCCCCCGCTCGCTGAGTAACTGAACCTAGTACTTAAGCACCAGCACGCACTTATGCCTGGTTATAGAAAGCATGGCCATCTTATAAGACTCCCGGTGACCAACAGGCCGGCCTTTCGCGGGGAGGCTCAACTCCAGCGCGGTGGTCTTCGGAGCACGTAGCATCAGGGGGAAAGTGGGGCGTACGGATCACTTCGTGGCCGGCGGCCGCCGCTGCGTGTACGCCGTCCGCGCCGGTCAAGCCAAACCTGGCCCGTCTCGTGAGCCTACGCCGTGCAGCGGATGCTCACGCTCCCGAGATGATCGAATTCGGCCGTCATGAAATCGCCTGGCTCAATGGCAAACGCTTCGACCAGTGCACCCGCCAGCACGATGTCGCCCTCTTCGAGGCCGCCGGCGCCCATCTCCGCCATCTTCCGAACGAGCCACGCCACGGAACCAGCCGGATGGCCCAAAATAGCGGCGCCCGCGCCAGTGGCCAGCAGCTCGCCGTTCTTTGAGACGGCCATGCCCACAAGCCTCAGGTCCAGCTCGGCCGGCGCGGCGGCTGTGCCACCTAGGATGACGTAGGCTGCTGAAGCGTTGTCCGCCACGACATCCGGCGCGGTGAACTTGAAGTCGCGGAAGCGACTGTCGATGACCTCCATGGCCGGCAGCACATAGCGGGTGGCAGCGATCACCTGCTGGCCGGTCACCGTGGACCCCGCCAGAGGACGATCGATCACAAACAGGATTTCGCTCTCCACCCGCGGGTGAATGAAGCTGGCTCGTGAGATAGCGTCGCCATCGGCACCAATGGTGCGGTCCATGAGGTAGCCGTACAGCGGCTCCGTGGTGTTCATCTGCTTCTGTTTGGCCACGGAAGTGAGCCCCGTTTTCTTGCCCACCACGCGCTCGCCCGCGGTTACGTGCCGCTGGATGAGCGCCCACTGAATGGCGTAGGCTTCGCGCTCGGCGATGTCGCCCTCCAGAGTCAGGCGCTCGATGTCCCGGTGCTCGGTGTAGGCGTTGAACAGCCTGGCCGCCAGCGCAGCGGTATCAGGAGGCAAAGTTCACGCTCACAGTGCCTAGCCCGTCGAACGCGGCGCTGAACGTATCGCCCGGTTCGGCTGTGTAGGCGGCGCAGAGCGACCCCGGCAGAATAACCTCACCAGCTTCAAGACCGATACCGTAGTCGCTGAGCGCGTTCGCGAGCCAGGCGACGGCGATGGCGGGGTTCCCGAGCACGGCCGCACCCGCCCCCGTCGCCAGGTCCTCACCGTTCTTCTCCAGTACCATGCCGATGAGCCGCGGATTCACCTGATCCACGGTCTTGTGGTGCGACCCCAGCACAAACCTGGCCGAGGAGCCGTTATCGGCCACCGTGTCCTCGAAACGGATCTTCCAATCGCGCACTCGGCTGTCGATGATCTCGAAGGCTGGCGTCACGTAGCGCGTAGCAGCCAGCACCTGGGCCAGGTTTACACCAGGCCCTCGTAGGGGCTTGTCCAGCACAAAGGCCAGCTCAACCTCCACGCGGGGCAGGAGCATTTCGTCGCAGGAGAGGATGGCTCCATCCACCAGGCGCATGGTGTCCATGAGGTGGCCGTAGTCCGGCGTATCGATACCGAGCATCTGCTGCATGACCTTTGCTGTGAGGCCAATCTTCTTGCCGATCACCGTGGCCCCGGCAGCCTTTTTGGCAGCGATGATGCGCAGCTGGATGTCGTAGGAATCGGCCACCGCAATGCCGGGATACAGCTGAGTAAGCGGGTCCATGCCCTGCCGGGTGCGCTCCGCCTCCAGCAGCTTGTGCGCGGCTTCCGCGCGCTGCTCTTCCGATAACGGCATGGAACGACGCTAGCACACTCCCACTCACCTTGCCCGGCGGCAGGCAGTCCGCGATGATACGCAGGTATGGAACATCCACGGCTCGTCTTCCTGCTGGACGTAGACAACACCCTTCTCGACAACGACGGCGTGAAGGCCGACCTCGATGGGCAGATAGGGCGCCTGGTTGGGGCGGAGGCCGAGCAGGCATTCTGGGAGCTGTACGAAGCCGTACGCCAGGAGCGCGACGTAGTGGACTTTCCCGCTACATTGGTGCGCTTCCACGAGCGTTTCCCCCAGAGCGACCAGAGCTACGAGCAACTGAGCAACCTGTTGAACACCTATCGCTTCGACCGGCGCCTCTTTCCGCACGCCATCGAGACGATCCACCACCTGCGCAGCTTCGGCGTGGCCGTTGTCGTGTCCGACGGCGACCCCACGTTCCAGCCGCGCAAGATCGCTGAGGCGGGCATCACCGAGGCGGTGGATGGCAATGTTGAGATCTTCGTCCATAAGGAGCGGAGCATTGCCGAGGTGATGGCTCGCTACGATGCCGGCCGCTACGTGATGGTGGACGACAAGCGGCGCATCCTGGCAGCACTCAAGCGCGACCACCCTGGCCGTTTCACCACCGTGCACGTGCTGCAGGGCCACTATGCGCAGGACGACGCGGACCTGCTGCCGCCGCCCGATATCACCGTGGAGCACATCGCGGATCTGCGCCGCTGCAACGCGGCCGATTTCCTGAAGGCAGGGGGCTGACCATGCCGCGTGACTTGCCGGTTGGCAACGGCCGGCTGCTGATCAACTTTGACAGCAGCTACTTCATCCGCGATTTCTACTACCCCTATGTGGGCATGGACAACCAAACGCTGGGCCATCCCAGCCGTTTTGGCGTGTGGGCCTCCGGCAGCTTCGCCTGGCTGGACGACCCCTCGTGGCAGCGCACCCTCGCCTACGAGGACGACACGCTGGTGACCAGCGTGGACCTCACCAACGAGCGGCTGGGTCTCCATCTGCACTGCCGCGACACGGTGGACTTTGACCGCGACCTCTACCTGCGGCAGGTGGACGTGGAGAACACTTCCGGCAGGGAGCAGCAGGTGCGCCTGTTCTTCCACCACAACTTCCACATCTCCGGTACCGACGTAGGCGATACCGCCTTCTTCCACCCCGAGCACCGCGGCCTGGTGCACTACAAGGGCAAGCGCTGGTTCCTGTGCAATACGCTGTGCGAGGGTACCAGTGGCTTCGCTGGCTATGCCACCGGCACCAAAGAAATCGAGGGCCACGAGGGCACCTGGCGCGACGCGGAGGATGGCGAACTGGGCGGTAACCCCATTGCCCAGGGTTCAGTGGACAGCACCGGCTGCGTGACACTGTCGCTGCAGGCCGGCGAAAGCAAGACGATGCACTACTGGATCGCGGTAGGCGAGAGCTTCTACGACGTCCAGCGCCAGAACGAGGTGGTGCTGGCCCGCGGACCGGAGACATTCATCAAGCGCACGGCGGACTACTGGCGG
Source organism: Chloroflexota bacterium (assembly GCA_035532895.1). Classification (GTDB taxonomy): domain Bacteria; phylum Chloroflexota; class JAJPGV01; order JAJPGV01; family JAJPGV01; genus DATKQD01. Next base: position 1,832 of record DATKQD010000160.1, on the reverse strand, counting down.
GCCTGGATCCACGAAAAGATCATGGTCTTCGCCGATTTGCCGGACGAGATCTCACGCATGTACCGCCGCAGCTTGCTCATTTTGCGCACGCAGATTGACAACGGCGGAGCGATTGTCGCCGCCAACGACAGCGACATCTCACAGTTCGCGCGCGACACCTACAGCTATGTGTGGCCACGCGATGGCGCACTGGTAGCGCACGCGCTGGTGCTGGCCGGGCACGTGGACAGCACACGCCGCTTCTTCATGTTCTGCAAGGACGCCATCACGCCGGGCGGCTACATGCTCCACAAGTACAACCCGGATGGCTCGCTAGGCAGCAGCTGGCACCCCTGGGTAGCGCACGATGGCGGCGCACAGCTGCCCGTTCAGGAGGACGAGACGGCTCTGGTGCTGTGGGCGCTGTGGGAGCGCTACCGTCGCCACCATGACGTTGAGTTCGTGGCGCAGCTCTACCTTCCGCTGATCAAAGCTGCCGCCGACTGGATGGTGGATTACCGGGACCCGGTGACGAAGCTGCCGGAGCATTCGTGGGACTTGTGGGAAGAGCGCCGCGGCGTGTTGAGCTTCACTGTGGCAGCCGTGTGGGCCGGTTTGGAGGCAGCCGCGCGCTTCACCGACGCGTTTGGCGAAACCGACCTTTCGGCGAAATACCGCCAGGCAGCGCAAGAAATCCGTGATGCCACTACGCGCTACCTGTACGACGAAGAGCGTGGGCGCTTCCTGCGCATGATCACCTTCCACTCGGATGGGACGCTGGTGAAGGACTACACCCTAGACAGCAGCATGTGGGGCCTGTTCTACTTCGGCATGTACTCCGCGGATGACCCGATGATTGTCCGCACCATGGAAGCCATCGAGGATCGCCTCACTGTGAGGACAGATGTAGGCGGCGTGGCACGCTACGAGAACGACTACTATCACCAGGTTTCGCAGGACGTGGCCAACGTTGCCGGCAATCCCTGGTTCATCTGCACCCTGTGGATGGCGCAGTGGCACATTGCCCACGCCAAACGGGTGGAGGACTTGCGGCCCGCGCTGAAGGTGCTGCACTGGGTAGAGTCCCACGGCCTCAACAGCGGCGTGCTGGCGGAGCAGGTGGACCCGTACACGGATGCTCCGCTCTCGGTATCACCACTCACCTGGAGCCACGCCAGTGTGCTGATGACCGTGCACGATTACGTAGAGCGCTACCGCGAGCTGGTGACGCCCACGCTCACCGCCGCCATCTGAGGTTCCTCACACCGGGGAGGAGGCCCAGGGCAGTGCTCGGGGTAAGGGGCTGGGTCAGGCGTTTCGGCGAAGCTGGCCCAAGCAGCGCCACCAGCAGCGCCAGACGGCTGAAGATGTTGACGTTGTGCCGATCAGGGTGCCGCGGAGCGCGCGACAGCGGCCGGCAGCAGCGCCGCGAGTAAAGCGAGCAAGCCAAACCCGATGCGCCTGGTGCTTCACGGGCTGCCGAGCGGCGACTGGCATCTGGCGGCCCGACCAGCTGAAGTGGGCTGCCCATCCCGAATCGCCGGCCTCGCCTGAGGATAGGTAACCGAGCATGGCGGTCTTTCCGGCTCTCGGGAGGCCTAGGTGGCTGGTGTTTTTCGATAATAGCGAACGGCCGTAGCCATTTTGCCGGTCGCCGTTGCAAGTTCGAACTGTGGATCGCAGGCGCGATTCTGCGGCCGAAACGGCCTGGGGGCCTTTGACGTCAAAAATCGCGATTCACGCCCAAAATCGTCGGTCGATTCGCTTCTTTCGCTCGTTTGACACCAGCCACCTAGCCCTCGGCGCAACCTCCTCGGGCCTCGCGACCCAGACTGACGAGTGCCGTTACGGTG
>DATKQD010000159.1:0-9435 GCA_035532895.1 Chloroflexota bacterium | reverse complement strand
ACCCGCCGGCCGCTCAGTCCGTGGAAGTGACCCAGGAAGTGGATGCCGCGGTGGCCACGGTCGAGGCCGAGCACACCATCCTGCCCGACCACACCGACGAACCCAAGGCCCATGTTGAAGAAGCAGCCCTCCCGCTGGTGCTGGAGCCGGCGCTGCCCGCGCCCGGCGAGCTCGCCGTGGCGGCCAAGCGGAGGCGGCCACGGAAGACCGCGGCGAAAGCGAACTCCGAATCAAGCGGCGACACCGATGTCGCGCCGGCCGGTGCCAGCGCCATCGATATCGATTCCGAAGTACCCGCGCCGTCCATCGGCAGCCCGGGGATCATCGAGCCGGCCGCCGCCGAATCCGTGGCCGCGGGCCATCCTTCCTCCAACGGGACAGCCCCGGCCGAGATCGGTGGCCGTGCGCTTGTTTCGAGCTCTGGCGAGCGTCGGGGCAGAGGCGCCCGCACCAGCACGGGTCGGACGCGCGGAGCCCGCTCCGCGCCGAGCGCCTTGCCAGAAGTCGCGGCCACCTTCGATGCCTCTGCCCTGCCCGCTCCAGCCGCGCCTGAGGTGGCGCTCGAACCGGCGCCACCTGAGCGAAGCCCGATCCTCGACGAGGCGGCTTCGGCGCCCAGCCCGAGACGCCGCCGCTCGGCGGTGCAGAAACCCGATGCATCCGAAACCGCGGTTGAAACGAATAATCTTCCGGTGCAGAAACCAGTACGACGCAAACGCGTGGCATCTGCCACCGCCACGGCCGATGCTGCTGGGGCTGTTCAGGCTTCAACGACCAGCTAGCGATTTGGACAAAAACATGCCCGCGGCAGCCCGGACGGAGTTCCCGGCGCACCGACACAGTTTGGCGCAGCTTCTCCGGGGGCGGGGCGGCAGCGCAGATGGCCAGCCGTCGGAAGTTCTCGATGATTGACGTTCAGCATCTGAACAAGAGCTACGCCGACAAGGTGGCTGTGAAGGATGTCACGTTCTCCGTCAATCCGGGTGAGATTCTGGGCTTTCTGGGCCCCAATGGCGCCGGCAAAACCACCACCATGCGCATCCTCACCGGTTATATGCCGGCCACTTCCGGCAGCGCCAAAGTGGCTGGTTTCGACGTGTTCGGCCAGTCGTTGGACGTGCGCAAACGCATCGGCTACCTGCCCGAAAACGTGCCACTGTATCCGGACATGTCGGTCCAGTTCTACCTGTCCTTCGTGGCGCGCCTCAAGGGCTTACCCGGCCCTAAGCTCAAGGAGCGCCTGGAGTATGCGCTCAAGGTGTGCCGCATCGATGACGTGCGGACCCGGCTGATCGGCAAGTTGTCCAAGGGCTACCGGCAGCGGGTGGGCCTGGCGCAGGCCATCATCCACGATCCCGATGTGCTCATCCTGGATGAGCCGACCGTGGGGCTCGACCCCAAGCAGATCAACGAAACGCGCGAGCTCATCCGCGGCCTGGGTGGCAAGCACACCATCATTCTCTCCACACACATCCTGCCCGAGGTGAGCATGACCTGTGGCCGCGTGGTCATCATCAATGAAGGCCAGGTTGTCGCTGAGGATTCCCCGGAGAACCTCACGCACCGCCTGCAGGGGCAGGATCGCGTGCACGTGGAGGCGCGGGCTCCGCGCCCGGCACTGCTCGAAACGCTGCGCGCGCTGCCAGGCGTGACCCATGTGACCACGCGCGAAGTGGATGGCCGTGTGCACGCGGAGATTGAAGCGGCGTCCCAGCGCGACGTCCGGGCCGACGTTGCCGCGGCGGTGGTTGGGCAGGGCTGGAGCCTGCTCGAGCTGCGCGCCGCCACCATGAGCCTTGAGGATATTTTCCTCAAGCTCACCACGCGCGAGGAGGCGGCGTGAGCGAACCAAACCCCAGCACCGGCCGGCGGACCAGCCGGCCCCGTTCAACGCGCCCTGAAGAGCCGCGGATGACTGCTGCCGTCGAAACGGTGGTGGCGGCCCCGTCGGCTGCGCGGCCGCCCGTCGGTTCCAGTGGCACGCTCCGCAACCTGGGCACTGTGATTACGAAGGAGCTGCACAGCTATTTCGCTTCCCCCATCGCTTACCTGGTGATGGCTGCCTTCCTGGTCATGAATGGCTACCTCTTCTGGGCCATACTGATAAGCAGCAAGCAGGCTGATCTCAGCAGCACCTTCGCCGACATGGCCATTATCCTCATGCTGCTCAGCCCCGCCATCACCATGCGGTTGTTCGCCGAGGAACAGCGCCAGGGCACAATCGAGCTGCTGCTTACGTCACCCATCCGCGAGGCCGAGCTGGTGGTTGGCAAATGGCTCTCGTCGCTGCTGTTCTTTCTCGTGATGCTGGTGCTCACGGGCACCTTTCCGCTGTTCCTTCTCAAGTTCGGCACGCCGGATGTTGGCACCATGCTGGCGGGCTACTTGGGCATGTTCATGGTGGAAGCCGTGTTCCTGGCCATTGGCCTGTTCATGTCGTCGGTCACCCAGAACCAGATTGTGGCGCTGGCGCTCTCTTTTGGCGTGCTGCTGGTGCTGTGGCTGTTCCAGGGTGCCGGCCAGAACTTCGGGCAGAATGGTGGGTCCTCCGTGGTCGCGTATTTGGGCATGTCCGGCCACTTCGACAGCTTCACCTCCGGCGCTATTCAAGTGAAGGACCTGGTGTACTACGCCAGCGGCATCGTGCTGGCGCTGTTCCTCACTGTGCGCTCTGTGGAATCGCGGCGTTGGCGCTAGCGCCGCGGCGGGCGCGAGGAGCGGCGCGCGCGTGAACGACGCTTACAAGCGGCTCACCCAAGGCTTGCTGTACGCCGGCCTGCTGGGCCTGTTCGGGGCGCTGGCCGCCTACTTTGTCAGCGGCACGTTCGGGAACCTGTCCAAGGTGCTGCTCATCGTGGGCGCGGGGCTGCTCATTGGCTTTGCCGCTGCCAGCCCGGAATCGCTGCTGGGCGCGGCCAAGAGCCGCGGCGCCAAATACGGCGGCAACACAGCCATCGCCATCGTGCTCGTGCTGGTGATTCTGGGGGCCGTCAACTACTTCGTGAGCAGCCACAGCCCCACGTTTGATGTGACCGCCAACCAGTCGCACACGCTCTCGCCCCAAACCATCAAGCTGCTCCGGAACCTCAAGCAGGATGTGAACGTCACCGCCTTCTACCAGAGCGGCCAGTTCGACGAGCAGGCGGCCAAGCAATTGCTCGCCCTGTACGCCAGCTACTCCGGCAAGTTCCACTATCGCTTCGTGGACCCGGATAAGGATCCCAGCACGGCGCAGCAGTTCGGCATCGTGAGTTACGGCACCACCGTGTTCCAGAGCGGGCCCGCCAATGACGTGAAGCGCAAGGACGTGCCCTCGGCAGACGAACAGAGCTATACCTCAGCCCTTATCGCCGTCACCGGCCAACTCCAGCGCAAGGTGTACTTCGTTACCGGCAACGGCCAGCCCGATCCCAACTCCTCCCAGCAGCAGGGCTACCATGATGCCCTCACAGCGCTGGAAAATGACAACTACGTGGTGGCTACGTTGGGCGCCTCCATCAGCGCAGTGCCGGCCGACGCGGCTGCGGTGATTCTGCCCGCGGGCAACCAGCCACTGCTGCCAGCCGAGCAGAAGGCCTTCGCCAGCTACCTGGCCAAGGGCGGCAAGATGATGATCCTCAGCAGCGCGCTCGAAGCGAGCGGCAACGGAGCCAACGCGAGCCTGGCCAGCCAGCAGGACCTCAACGCGCTGCTCAAGCCGTTCGGCATCTCGTTCCAGCCAGGCATCGTCGTGGACCCAGCCAGTTCGCTGCCGCAGGCCCCACAGGCGCCGGCCATTTCCAACTACGCGGCGCAGGGCAACGCGATTGTCAAGAACGTGGCGGTGAGCCTGTTCCCGGTGCCCAATGGCATCAACCTGGCGCAGCCCGCGCCTTCAGGTATCACTGCCACAGTCATCGCCAAAACCACCAGCCAGAGCTGGCTCCAGAACCACATCGACAACAATCAGCTGGCCTTTCGGCAGGGCGATCAGCGCGGCCCGATCAACCTCTTCGTGACTGCCGAGGGGACGCTGCCGAGCGCATCAGCTACACCGGGCGCTGGCACACCCGCGGCGTCGTCCAGTGCAGCCGCGACCGGCAGCCCGGTGGCCTCCGGGGCGCCGCTGGGCAATGCCACCGTGGTCGCTACCCCACCGCCGGTTACTCCCACGCCTCAACCCGCCGCCAGCCAAACTCCAGGCGCCGCGGCGCCCGTGCCGACCTCCACACCAACGCCCGTCGCCAACATCACGGGCTCCGCTATCAACCTTCAGGGCGGCAGCAAGGTGGTGGCTGTGTCCGATGAGCTGTGGCTCAACAACACCTACCTCAACCAAACTCCCGGCAACCGCGACCTTTTCCTGAACAGCATCAACTACCTCGTCGGCAACACCAATCTCATCTCCATCGCGCCCAAGCCTCAGGTAAATACACAGGTGCTGCTCCTGGGCAGCGACGCCAACCTCATCTTTTTCGTGGTGGTGGTGCTCGTCCCGCTGGCGGTGCTGGTAGTGGGGGCCACGGTGTGGTGGCAGCGGCGCTGAGGGGCCCCGCGCTGGCAAACCTGGCATGAACATTCGCTTCACGCTGGGGCTTCTGGTGGTGGCCGCGCTGGTGGTGATAGGCGTGGCCATTGGGCAGGCGAAGGCGCCCCAGGCGGCACCCGCGGTTACCCCTACGCCGGTGCTGTTCAACCTCTCGGTGTCCGATGTCACCAACTTCGACATCCGCGCGGGCGCCCAGGAGACCGACCTGGCCAGCAGCAACGGTAAGTGGAGTCTGGTCAAGCCGAGCCCGGATGCGAACGTCGATCAGACCAAGATCTCGGATCTGGTGGGCCAGGTGGCTGCGCTGAATGGCACGCGCGATGTGGCCAGCACTAAGGGCAACCTCGCTCCCTACGGGTTGGACAAACCGAACATCACGGTGACCATGCAGCTCAAAACGGGCAAGCCGCAAGTGCTGCTTGTAGGCAGCCGCAACGTGGACGGCAACTACTACTACGCCATGCCCCAAGGTGGCTCGCGGGTAAGCCTCATCTCCAGCACCGTGGTCAACAGCCTCAGCGAAATGGCCGCCACGCCTCCGCGCGCCACACCAACACCCACGCCAACCAACACCCCCCTCGCCACGGCTACGCCCGCGCACACGGCTCAACCCAGCGCCGCATCGCACGCGGCCGCCACGCCAACGCCGTAGTCCCGGGCTCGCGCGCCCCAGTCAGGGAAGAGGGCAGGATGAGGGTATGATCTTGCCGTGGCACAACCCCAAGTGGACGATTTGCGGGAGATGCACCGGCTGATGGTGCTGAGCCGCGTGTTTGACAGGGCCTGCTGTGAGCTGGCTGGCAACTGGTTTCCCGCCGAGGGTGAGGAGGCCACCGTCATCGGCAGCTTCTACGGCCTCCAGCCGGGCGATTATGCCGCCGCCCACTATCGTGGCACGCACATCGTGTATCACATGCGCGGCGCGGAGTTGTGGCGGCTGGCCTGCGCAGCTATTGGCAGGGCCGATACATACACCGGCGGCCGTGGGCTGGCGCACTGCGGCCCCGCCGACATGGGCTGCTTACCCTGGCTGGGTGGCGACATCGGCCCTCAGATCGCCCAGGCCACGGGCGTTGCCCTCGCCTTCAAGTACCGCAAGCAGCCGCACGTGGTGGTGAACGCCTTCGGCGACGGCATGAGCACCCGGGGCGACTTTCACGAGGCGCTCAACTTCGCCGGCGTGCAGAAGCTGCCCATCGTCTACATCGTCCACAACAACCAGTACTCCATCTCCACCCATTCAACGCGCTTTCTGGCTAACCAGAACATCTGCGACCACGCCCAGGCCTACGGCATGGCCGGCGTCTCGGTGGATGGCAACGACGTGCTGGCGGTATACGAAGCGGTACGCGAAGCGATGGCGCGTGCCCGCCAGGGTCAGCCCAGTTTGATCGAGGCGCGCACCTGGCGTGTACGCGGTCACTGGGCGGGCGACATGACCCCCTACCGCGAGCACCAGACGGATGTGATGCAGCCCAGGGAGGACCCCATTCCGCGCATTGAGAAGGTGTTGACGGAGCGCGGCCTGGCCAATGCAGCCGAGATCGAGCAGGTGTGGCAAACCGCCAGAGAGGAAGTGGGCGCCGCGGTGGCCAAAGCCGAGCAGGCGCCCTCCAGCGAAACCGTGGGCCTTGGCTTCGACCAGGTGTTTGCGCCGCGGGCGGCCGCGCGATGAGCCGCCTCACCTATGTGGAGGGCGTGATCGATGCCCTGGCGGAGAGCATGCGTGAGGATCCGGACGTGTTCCTCATGGGGCAGGACATCGGCCCCTTTGGCGGCACCATGCAGAGCACCAAGGGCCTATGGGAAGAGTTCGGCTACGACCGCGTGATCGACACCCCCATCTCGGAGGCGGGGGCCGTGGGCGCGGCTATCGGCGCGGCGCTGCAGGGCCTGAAGCCGGTGATCGAGATCTCCTTTGGGGAATTTCTGGCCTCCACCATGGCGGAGCTCGTGTGCCAGGCGCCCGGCGTGTACTACTACACCGGCCAGCGGGCCACCCTGCCGCTGGTGGTGCGCACCAAGATTGGCGATGGCCCATATCGGGGGCATCCTCAGTGCTATGAATCCTGGTTTGCCCACATCCCCGGCCTCAAGGTGGTGATGCCAGCCTTCCCTGACGATTGCAAGGGCTTGATGGTGGCGGCCATTCGCGAACCGAACCCGGTGCTGTTCATCGAAGATATGTACCTGTACCATGCCATTCGCGGCGAAGTGGCCAGCGGGCTGTGGGAAACGCCCATCGGCCAGGCCAAAGTCGTGCGCACGGGCACGCACGCCACAGTCATCGCCACCGGCTGGATGCTGCACAAAGCCTTGACGGCCGCGCGCAACCTGGCGCGCGAGGGCGTGGAGCTCGAGGTGATTGACCCACGCACGCTGGCGCCGTTGGACATGCCGGCGTTCCTCATGTCGGTCAAAAAGACGGGGCACGTAGTCATCGCGCACGAAGCGTGGAAGACCGGAGGCATCGGCGCGGAGATCGCCGCCGGCATCGCGGAGGACGGCTTCGGCGACCTCAAGGCCCCCATCGCGCGGGTGGGGGCGCCGCATACGCCCATCCCCATTCCCAAGCCGCTGCGAGACACCTACATTCCGGACGTTCCGGATATCGAGTCCGCCGTGCGGAAGGTTCTCGCCTGGAACTAGCCGTTTCGCAGACCATTCCCCTGAAGGGCGTGCAGAAGGTTATCGCTACGCGCCTGCACCAGAGCCTGCAAACGGCGGCGGCGGTGGCGACCATGGGGGAGATCGATGCCACGGCCACGGCCGAGTGGCGCGAGGAAGCCAACCGCGAGCGTACGCGGCACCTGACCTGGACGCACCTGGCGCTCTTTGCCTTGTCGCGCGCGCTGCCCAGGCACCCACTGCTGAACTCATCGCTGGTGGACGAGACCATCAGCATCTTCGCCGAGTTCAACATTGGCCTCGCCATCAACCAGCCCAGTGGACTGCTAGTGGTGCCGGTGATCCAGCACGCCAACGACCTGTCGCTGGAAGAGATCGCGGCGGCGGCGGATGATCTGGGTGCCCGCGCGCGGGACAACAAGCTGGGCGTAGGGGATATGCTGAAGGGCACGTTCACCCTATCCAGCTACGGCACGTTGACAGCGGTTCGGTGGGCCACTTCAATCATCAATCCGCCTCAAAGCGCCATTCTGGGCATAGGGCGAGTGGAGCAGAAGGCGGTGGTGCGGGATGGGCAGATCGTGGCCCGCTGGATGCTGCCGTTCAGCCTCACCTACGACCATCGCATCATCAATGGCATGCCGGCAATGGAGCTGATGGAGACCCTATCCGCCATGCTCCAGAAGCCCGCTGAGACCTTTAGCGCCACCGCGTGACCTTCCAGCCGCGGGCAGCGGTCACCACCACAATTCTGAAGGAACATACATGATTGTCGAATTGAAGATGCCCGAAATGGGCGAAGGCGTGGACGAAGGCACCATCGCCACCTGGCTGAAGGCCCCGGGCGACCAGATCAGAGAAGGCGAGGTCGTTGCCGAGCTGATGACCGAAAAGGTCAACGTCGAATTTCCGTCGCCCGTTGCCGGCAAGCTCATTGAGCTGCTGTATGAAGAGGGCGACGTGGTGAAGCAGGATGCCGTGATTGCCCGCGTGGAAACGGCCTGAGCCTCCGGCGAGCACAGCCCCAACTACGTGCTACACTGCCGCACATGCAGGTTATCGGCATCAGACAACTGCAACAGCACGCCAGCGCAGTCATTCGCGATGTAAAAGCGGGGGCCTCCATTGAGGTCACCGAACGTGGGCGGGTCGTAGCCCGCATCATTCCAGCCGCGGCGGCGAGCCGCTTCGCCCAACTGGTGGCTGAGGGCATGGTCCAGGGCGATGGTCGCGGTCTGGCGGAGGACATCGCGTCGGAGCCTCCCGTGCAGCTTCGGCCTCGCGCACCATTGCCCTCCGAAGTGCTGTCCGAGCTTCGCGCCCATGAGCGCTGAGGCTGTGTACATCGATTCGTCAGCATTCGTGAAGACGGTTGCTCGCGAAGAGCAATCCGAGTCGCTTCGGCAGTTCTTGCTGACATGCGATCTCGTGGTCTCGTCGGCCCTCCTTCAGACCGAGAGTACGCGGGCCGTGACGCGATTCTCACCGGAGCTGGCTCCGCTCATTCAGCGACGGCTGAGGGGCGTTGCCCTGGTGCCGGTCAGCCGTGAAATTCTTTTAGCCGCCGGCAGCCTGCTCCCGGCGAACATCCGGACACTGGACGCAATACACCTTGCCACGGCGGCACTGCTGGGAGAAGAGCTCCGCTCCGTGATCACCTATGACGAGCGCATGGCGGCCGCGGCTCAGGGAATGGGTATGCGCGTTGACGCTCCGGCCGAGTAAACACGAGTTTCAGGTACCATGTGACGGCTCAGCTCCGTTCAGCGCCGCGGCGCCGAACGGAGCCCGGGAGACTGGTTCCGCCTTCAACTGCGGTATCAGCGCAGGATGTTGAGGTAGGCCTCTTCCAGCGTCGGGTCACGCTCAACCAGACTCTGGATGTTCTCCAGGCCAGCAACGGCGGTGATGGCTGGCCGCACGTCCACGCCGGGCGTGTATTGAATGATGATGCGCTCGAAGATGCCATCCGGCGAGCGGTCTGTACGCTGCACGCCCTCGATGGCGCCGAGCTCGCCGGCCAGCTCCGGCCGCGCCTGCTTGACCGTCAGCTCCACAATGCCCGCCTGGCTGAACGTGCGCTTGATGTCCCGCGGCGTGCCTTCGGCGACGAGGCGGCCGTGGTTGATGATGGCCACGCGGTCGCACAGGCTATCCGCCTCGAACATGTAGTGCGTCGTCAGGAGGATGGTCTTGCCCTGGCGGACCAGCTCAGGCACGAGCTGTCGTACCTCCTGCGCCCCAAGCGGGTCGAGCCCGATGGTCGGCTCGTCCATGAA
>DATKQD010000158.1:0-24360 GCA_035532895.1 Chloroflexota bacterium | reverse complement strand
GGACATGAGTGTGTGCGGCGAAGCAGCCGACGGGCAAACTGCCGTCAACGAAGTCACGAACAATGCGCCGGACCTGATGCTCATTGACGTGGACTTGCCCTTGATGAATGGCCTGGAGGTGCTGCGCTCGGTCAAACACATCCAGCCGCGCACCGGGGTCATCATCATCACCAATCAGGAAGACGAAGAAGATCTCTTCCGCGCCATCAAGCTGGGCGCGGCGGCCTACTTCCTGAAGGACGTCGCGCCGGACATGCTGGTGGAGGCCGTGCGCAAAGTGAGCCAGGGTGAGTACTTGATTAACGACAACGTGCTGGCGCGGCCGATGCTCGCATCGCGCGTGCTCAAGTCGTTCCGCGAGCTGGCTATTGGCGAGCCCGAGACGGAGCCATTGTTCGTCCCGCTCTCAGCGCGCGAGGTGGAGGTGCTGGACTACATTGCCAAGGGCAACAGCAACAAAGAGATTGCCCGGGTGCTAAAAATAAGCGATCAAACGGTAAAGAATCATATTACCTCGATCCTGCGCAAGCTGGCGGTCAACGATCGTACGCAAGCCGTTGTGTACGCGCTCCGCCGAGGCTGGATCAAGATGGACCCCGAATAGAGCAGCAGCCCGTGGCTTGGCGGCGCGCGCTGCTGGATGCGCTGCTGCCGCGGCGCTGCCTCGGCTGCCGGCGCCGCGGCGCGTGGATGTGCGCGGCCTGCTCCGGCCACGTACACAAGCTGCGGCCACCGGTCTGTGACCTGTGCGGCCGGGAGATTGCTGCCAGGCAGCGTTGTCAGGCCTGCGCGCGGCAGCCGCCGAAATGGGCGGGGATGCGGGCTGCCGCGAGATATGAGCTGCTGCTGCGTGAGGCGATACATAGCCTGAAGTACGCGGGGCACCGAGGCCTGGCCGTGGAACTGGCGGCCTGGCTGGAAGTTGCCGCGGCAGCGTATGTGGATCAGGTGGAGGTGCTGGTTCCTGTACCGCTGCACCCCGCCCGCGAGCGCGCTCGCGGCTACAACCAGTCTGCCTTGCTGGCGCGTGAGCTGGGGCAGCGTTGCCATTTGCCGGTGGAGGGCGAGCTGCTGGCCCGGGTCGTCGACACGCGAGACCAAGTCAAGCTCACACGCGCCGAACGCCAGCGAAACGTTCGCGGCGCGTTCGCTTGCACCCACGCCAACGCCGTGGCGGGCCGATCGCTATTGCTCGTGGATGACGTGTGCACTACGGGCAGCACACTGCTGGCCTGCGCAGCCGCGCTGACGGCCGCGGGAGCAGGCAGTGTCCGTGCCGTGGTGCTCGCCCGGCAGGACGCGGCTCGCGAGTGAGACGACTGGCAACCAGCAGTGCGCTGGCGGCTGGCGTATCTGCATCACACACCCCAAGCCCACGCCCGCGTCACGCTTTCGCCGGCCCCCGCACGAATCGGGCGGGCTGGGGAACGGGTGGGGCTGCCCTTGCCTGGGCAGCCATCGGCGCGGCCTACGTGCTCACGCGATCCGCGTGGCTGGATGATTTCGATTCCTATAACTTCGCCCGCGCGCTCAGCCACTTCGATGTGCGCCTCAACCAGCCGCACCCGCCGGGCTATCCGCTGTATGTGCTCCTCGGTCGGTTCGTGGCGCTGGCTGTGCACGATCCGACACAGAGCCTTACCCTGCTCAGCGCCCTCAGTGGAGCGCTGTGCGTGCTGGCCTTCGCCTTTCTCACGCGCGATCTCGGCCTGGGCTGGGCTGGCTTGCTGCTGGCACCGCTGCCCCTCTTCTGGCTCAGTAGCGAGTTGGCGCTGAGTGATGTGCCCGGCCTGGGCTGGGCCTGTGTGGCTGCTCTCTTCCTGGAGCGTGCGCAAAGCACTGCCGCCCGATTTGAGCGGGCGGAGGCAACGGCGCCGGCAGCCCCTCCCTCAGCAGAAAGCGGCTTGGCTGGCGAGAACGCCGAGGCTGAGGCGGGCCCCGGGCTGGTCGATACCAGCAGCGGTCCAGCCCACGAGTTGCTCCCGCAAAAAGCAAAGGGCTGGGTGAGCACCACCTACCTGCTTCTCGGCGCGGTGGCCAGCGCCGTCACTGCCGGCGTACGTCCGCAGGACGCGATCGTTCCGCTGGCTGTCGGCTGCTTCTTCACTTTGCCGGAGCTTGTTCGGCAGGGGCGGTGGCGGGCCCTTTGGGGCGCGACGCTCCTGTTTACCTTTGCCTGCCTGGCGTGGTTAGTGCCGCTGGTGGTCTCCATGGGGGGCTTCAACGCCGCGCGGCGGCTGCTGGCGGGGCAAGGCGCATACGTGGCCAGTACGGATAGCCTGTTTGCGCGGCCGTTCAACTGGCCGGACGTGGCCGTTCGGCTGGGGCAGTTTGGCGACGTCTTCGCAGCCTACCTCGGCGGGCCGGCGAGCGGAGGTGGGCTGGCGGCATTTTTGGCGCTGTTTGCCGTGCTGGCCCTGGCGGCCACCCGATGCAGCCGGCGCGTACGCTGGCTGGCCCTGACCTGGCTGCTGCCCTACGCCAGCTTTATGATCGTTACCTCTCGGCCGGACGATCCACGCAAAGTTCTGCCCGCGCTGCCGCCAATGCTGCTGCTCGTAGCGGGCGCCCTCTTCCAGATGTCGGCGCGCTGGGCTGGGCAGAGCCGGCTCGCAACCGTGGCGCGAGCAGTGCCTCTGCTGGCGCTGTTCGGATGGTTCACTTTCCGGGCGGCGCCTCTGGTACAGACGTTGGACAGCGTGCCGCCAGCATCGATTCAAGCGGAGCAGTACATTCGTGCGCATTTCAGCCGTTCAAACACCCTCATCGTCGCCGGGCTGTCCTACAACGCGGTTCGGTATGAGCTGCCCGACTATCCGGCTTACTTCCTGGAGGCTTTTAATGCGGCCGCTTTCCAGCGAGACCTCGCGTCCGGCGCCTACCAGCACGTGATCCTGCTGGACAAGGAGGGCCCGGCGCTGCCAGCAACATACGTCGGCGTGAGTACGCGGACCTTCGCGCGGAACCCGCTGGTACTTCCCAAGGCCGCCCAGGTGTGGATGGCGGTGTATCAGCCGCTGGCCAGTGTAAACGCGACACGCCTCCGGCTGCCGCCGAGACCCGTTCACGTCGGGACCTCGGAGGATGCGCCCTACCTGCTGGACGGCTGGTACCGGCCCGAGGTCATCGCTGGTGTGCCGGCGCGCTGGACCAGAGCCCAGAGCGCCATCCGCTTCTGGATTGCTACGCCCGCGGCATCCACATTTCGCTTTGTCTGCGTATCATTTCCCGCGAGACAACAGCTGACGTTAGCCGTGAACGGGCAAGTGGTGCGCACGCTGCCTATTGGCCAGGGATGGGCCGCCTACGATGTCGCCGTTCCCGCGACGCTGCTGCGGGCACAGTCCATCAACGTCATCAGCCTGCGGAGCAGCCGCGCCGTTACGCCCGTGCACCAGACCAGCGGCCAGAGCACCGATGCCCGCCCTCTGGCTGTGGCCTACACCACCTTTGCCTTTGCACCAGCTTGAAGCTGCGCTTTCTGGCCGTACTGGCTCTGGTGCTGCTGGCGCTGCCGGCCTGTGGCTCGCACCCGGCACCAGTGCCGCTGCGCACAATTCCGCTCACCGACGTGAATCCCTACGGCGTGAACATCTTTCTTGACCGCGAGGTAGAAGAGTGGAAGATGCGGCGCGAGCTGCAGATGATCAAGGACGCGGGCATCGGTTTCGTCAAGCAGGAGATTCCTTGGTTCGAGATCGAGCCGGTGCAGAAGGGCCAGTTCATCGATACCAAATTCAACAAGCCTTCCTGGGACAAGTACGACAAGATCGTGAACCTGATCAATGAGTTCGGCCTGCAGACCATCATTCGACTGGACCAGCCACCAAACTGGAGCCGCCACGACAATAGCGACCCGAACGCTCCGCCCGATAACCTGAATGATTACGGCGACTTTGTATACGATGTGGTGCGCCACCTCAAGCCCAAAGGCATCCGCTATTACCAGATCTGGAGCGAACCCAACATCTACCCCAACTGGGGTAACCAGGCGCCCAATCCCGCTGCTTACACCCAGATGCTCAAAATCGCCTACCAGCGCGCCAAACAAGCCGACCCGAACGCGATCATCTTGAGCGCGCCACTGGCGATAACGCTGGAGCATTCCAGCCGAAACATGTCCGATCTCTCTTTCCTGCAAGGCATGTACGACGCCGGCGCCAAATCCTATTTCGACGTGATGTCGGCCAATGCCTATGGCCTGAGCCTGCCGCCGACAGACCCGGCCGATCCGAACAAGTTGAATTTCCAGCGGGTCAAGCTGCTGCACGACGTCATGGTCAAGAATGGTGATGCCGCCAAGCCGGTGTGGTTCGACGAATTCGGGTGGGACGCACCCCCGCCGGACATGTCAGCTCAAACAGATCCCTACCACCTGGAGTGGGGGCGCGTCACCGAGCAGCAGCAGGCGGATTACACGCGTCAGGCCATCGCCCTCGCGCGCAGCTGGCCCTGGGTGGGAGTGATCAACATCTGGTACTTTCGCCAGGATGGCACGCGGGATTCGCCCGCGGACTCGGAATACTACTTCCGCATGGTCAACCCGGACTTCTCGCCCACACCGCTGTATGCCGCGGTGCAGAGCCTGTCCCAGGGTATTCAGGTGGCTCAACCGGGCCAGTATCAGGAAACGAACCCGGCCCTGCAGACCAGCGACGATGGCAAGATCAGCAGCAACTGGGTGCTGCGCAGCGATACCCATGCCAGTGGCGGTTACTACTACGCCAGCAACGTCTCCGGGGCGACCCTCCACATCACCTTTCATGGCAGCGGCTTGACCCTGGACACACTCAAGGCAGCGGATGGCGGTATCGCCTACGTAACCGTGGACGGCTCTTCTTCCGTGCCGGACAAACTTGGCCGCCAGTCGGACGGCAAAGCCTACCTCAACTTTAATGCTGCGAAACCCGAATACGAGCAGCGGGTGCCGGTAGTCGATGGGCTTAGCGGTGGCAAGCACGTGCTTCAGTTGACCGTCAGCGGCAAGCGGAATGCCGGCTCCACGGGCACCTTCGCCTACCTCGATGGCTTCACTGTGCTCGATTGAAGCTGAAGCCGCGCCGCCTCGGAAAGTGGGCCGCCGGCGCCCTCTCCCTCCTCCTGGGGGCAACGGTGCTCGTCGGCAACCGCGCGCTGACCGCGGGCATCACCTACGGCACGAACACTCCAGCCATAGCGAACCTCCCAGCCAACCCATATGCGGTCAACGTTGAGCTCGACAAGCTGGTTCGCCAGTCGGACATCGTTCGCAGTTTGGACCTGATCCATCAGGCGGGTTTCGGCTACATCCGGCAGGTCTTCGCCTGGAACGAGATTGAGATCTCCGCTAAGGGCAACTTTTACGATCAGAAGAACAGCAAGAGCGCCTGGGAGAAATACGACCGCATCGTGAACGACGCGAACGATGCGGGCTTACAGGTTATCGCTCGCCTGGAGCGTCCACCCGATTGGTCTCGGCAAGATAATCGCTACCAGACTCGCCCACCGGATCACTTTCGAGATTACGGCGACTTCGTGAGCGCTTTCATGCAGCACTTCCGCGGCCGCATCCATTACATCCAGATATGGAATGAACCCAACCGCTTCGAGGACTGGGGGCACCAGCCCGTGGATCCTGCCGCCTACACTCGCCTGCTGCAGATCGGCTACCGCGCCGCCAAGCAAGTGGATCCGAACGTGGTGGTTATCTCCGCGGCACTCACACCAACCACTGACTGCTGCGTGAAAAACCGGCCTGATCCGGTCTACCTGCAGGAAATGTATGACGCTGGCGCGCGCGGGTATTTCGACGTGCTGGGTGCTCAGGCTTATGGATTGCGTACGGGCCCCGAGGTCGCGGCCAGTGATTTCCCACTACACCTCCTGGCGGCCAGGCGGGCGCTCATAGCGCCGCAGAACACGAACTTTGGGCGCGTGGTGCTGGACCGCCAGGTGATGGTGCGCAACGGTGACGCCACCAAGCCAGTGTGGGTGAGTGAATTCGGCTGGAATGCGCTGCCGCCCGGCTGGCAGGGAGACGCGTCACCGTGGGGATCGGTCACTTTGCAGCAGCAGGCCAGCTATACAGTGCAGGCCTATCAACGGGCCCGTGAGGAGTGGCCGTGGCTGGGCATGATGGCCGTGTGGTTGTTCCAGGATCCCACGCCCGCGGCAAAGGACCCCACCCAGTTCTTTGGCCTGGTGGACCCGCGGTATCAGCCGCGGCCGGTGTATACCGCGCTGACGCAACTCGTGCATGCTCCGCCATTGGCGGCCAGCGGCCTGCATCGCCCCAGCGACGCCGCGGCCAGCCGGGCCGGGCCTTGGCAGGGCCAACCCGGCGGCGGCATCATCAGCCCCGTGGCGGGCGCGCACTTCAGTCTGCGCTTTCGCGGCCAGGCGGCCACGCTGCATACGGAGCGCGGCCCCGGCATGGGGATCGCCTACGTAACCATCGACGGCTCGCCCACGTATGCAACGGACGTGCCGAAGGACAGCGCCGGGCGCGCCGCCATCTCGCTGTATGCACCAAGCGCCACCCCCGCCACGATCTCCCTGGCCAGCGGCCTGCCCCTGGCTACCCACCAGCTCACGATCACCGTCAGCGGTCGATCGGGTCCGGGTGCGGGCAGCGCCGTGGACATCCAAAGCGTGGCAGTGGGACTGTCCGCGGACGAACGCCCGGTGTACTTCGGCGGAGGGCTCCTGGGCTTAGGGCTGCTGATTCTCGCCTGGAATACCGCCGCTGCCGTTGCCGGCAACCTCCGAAGCCACCACAAATTTCCCGGTGCAGGGGGTGCTCCAGCCAGCCCAGGACGGCGAGGTTTGCTGCCGGGCAACTGGCTGGCGCCGCCGCGGCCGGGGTCGAATACCTGGATCGCGTTGCTGCCCGTTGGCCTGGCACTGCTGTACTTTGGCCGGCCGCTCCCGCTGGTGGGGTTGGGCGCACTGCTGTTTTTGGCCGGCGCGACCGCTCGGCTGGATGTGGCGCTGTGGTGCATCCCCTTGACCGCGCCGTTCTATCTGGAGCCCAAGCACATCCACGGAGCCGCGCTGCCGCTCACGGAGATCGCCATCGGCCTGTGCTTCGCGGCAGCGCTGTTGCGTACGGCCTGGCAGCGGCATTGGCCCTGGCGTGGCACCGCCTTCCAGTGGCCGGCGCTGCTGTTTTTGGCAGCTTGTACGGCGAGCGTTTTCGCGGCCGAGTTTCCTCGCTACGCGTTGCGCGAGTACCGAACTGATGTCCTGGAACCGCTCATCTTCTTCGTCCTCATCCTGCTGGCGCGGCCGCGGCCCAAGGCTATGCTGCAGGCATTGCTGGCCGGGGGCTCGATCGTGGCTCTGGTGGGCCTAGAGCAGTACGCCACCGGCCACGGCATCCAGGCCGAGGGCGTGCGCAGGCTGGTAGCTATCTACGATTCGCCAGACAACGTGGCACTGTACCTGGGCCGGTTGGTGCCGATTGCCGCCGCGATCGCCCTGCTGGCGCCCCTGAGTCTGGCACGCCGCGCCGCCTACGCAGCCGTGGGGGCAATCATGCTGCTGGCCGTGCTCCTGTCCTTCACTCGAGGTGCCTGGGTGGGCGTGTTCCTGGCGTTGGTAGTGGTGGCGGCGTTCGCAGGGCGGCGCTACCTCGCCACAGCGGTCGCCGGCGGGCTCGTAGCGGCCGTGGGCATCTCCTTCGTGCAGGCTAAGCGCGTGCGCTCCATCCTGCAGTTCACCCCCGGCAGTACCGGCTTCACGCGGCTGGCGTTGTGGCGCTCCACCCTGAGCATGATCCGGGCTCACCCCTGGTTCGGCATCGGCCTGGACAACTTCCTTTACCAGTACCCACGGTACATGCTGCCCGCCGCGGCCAACGAGCCGGACTTATCGCATCCTCACAATGTCGTGCTGGACTTCTGGAGCCGCGCCGGGATCTTCGCCCTGGCTGCGCTGATATGGCTCGAGGTGCTGTTCTTGGCCAAGGCCTGGCGCCTGGCACACGCCACCGATGCCTGGACTCGTTCGCTCGCGGTGGGCCTGCTGGCCAGCATGGTGGATGCCCTGGTCCACGGCATGGTGGACAATTCCTACTTCCTGATCGACCTGTCACTCGTCTTCTGGCTCAGCCTGGGGCTGCTGCAAGTGCTAGAATGGCGTACCCCTGAAGCGGAGGACGCCACCTGATTGCTCTTGTCGCCGGTGGCGCTGGGTTTATTGGCTCACACTTGTGCGAAGCCCTGCTGAGCCAAAGCCACCAGGTTCTCTGCGTGGACAACTACCTCTCCGGTCTGCCTGACAACGTTTCGCATCTGCGGCAGCGCGCCGGCTTTCAGCTCATTGAGCACGACCTCATCCAGCCGCTGCCCGAGGACTGGCCAGTGGATGCCGTCTTCAACCTGGCCAGCCCAGCCAGCCCGCCTTACTACCTCGCGCATCCCATCGAGACCGCGCGTGTGAATGCGCAGGGAACCTACCACTTACTGGAACTGGCGAGGCATCACGGCGCGCGCTACTTGCAGGCGTCCACCTCGGAGGTGTACGGCGACCCGTTGGTGCACCCGCAACCCGAGAGTTACTGGGGCAATGTCAATCCCAACGGCATCCGCAGCTGCTACGACGAGGGCAAGCGCTTCGCGGAGTCGCTGGTCATGGACTACTGCAGGCTAGGTCTGGATGCGCGCATCATCCGCATCTTTAACACCTATGGCCCGCGCAATCGGGCGGACGATGGGCGCGTGGTGCCAAACTTTATCGATCGCGCCCTGCGGCGGCTGCCGCTGCCGGTGCATGGCGATGGCAGCCAGACGCGCAGCTTCTGCTATGTGGAGGACCTGGTGCGTGGCATGCTCGCCGCCCAGCTGCATGATGGCACTCGCGGCGAAGTGTTCAACCTGGGCAATCCGGGCGAGTTCACAATGCTGGAGCTGGCCGAACTGGTGCAGCGCCTCACGGGTGACGCGAGCGGTGTCGAATTTCAGCCCGCGCGGGAGGACGACCCCAGCCGCCGCAGGCCCGATATCACGAAAGCCACAGCGAAGCTGGGCTGGACACCGCGGGTGAACCTGGAGGAGGGTTTGCGCCGAACGATTGCCTGGTTTCGGGAGCATGGCGCTTAGGCTGCCCAACCCAGCGGCACCCTGGCTGCCCGCGGCCGGCCGGGTACGCGTCCCGCGGCAGGCCGCCTGGCTGCTGCTGCTGGTCGCTCTGGGCCTGGCTGTGGGCCTTGCACCGCCGCTGTACACCGGCGCCGCCGTGGTGGGCCTCATCGGCCTGACCGCGGTGGTTATCCGGCCCGAGATCGGCCTCTACCTGCTCACTCTGAGCGTGCCCTACCAGAACCTGCGGGGGGCGGATCCCACCAAAGTCCAACTCACCGCGACCGAGCCGCTGGTGGCTGTCACGCTGGCGGCGTTCTTTCTCCATCAGCTGGTGCTGCAGCGCGGCAGTTGGCGCCGCGGCCCGATGATTGTCCCGCTGGTGGTCTTTCTAGGAAGCGTCGTCCTCTCGGTCTTCAAGGCCACCGACCAGCTGCAGAGCCTGAAAGAGCTGGTGAAGTGGCTGGAGCTCCTAGCCGTGTACTGGATGGCCATCAACACGCTCAAAAAGCCGCGCCAGGTGGCCACGCTGCTCACGTTCGCGGTGCTGGCGGCGCTTTCCGAGGCGGCTATCGGCGCCTTGCAGGTGGTGCTGCGCAAAGGACCGCCAGAGTTCCTCATCGGCGGCTTCATCATGCGCGCTTACGGCACCTTCGGCCAGCCCAACCCGCTGGCCGGGTACCTCAATCTGACCTTGCCGATTGTGTTGGCCGTGGGCCTGTTCGCCAGCTCTCGCCGGCTGCGTTGGGCCTGCTGGCTGAGCGCGGCGGCCATCGGCCTGGTGATGGTGACCACACTCTCGCGCGGCGCTTGGTTGGGCTTCGCGGTGTCCCTGGCGGTGATGGGCATCGCGATGAATCGGCGGGTGCGCTTTTGGGTATGGTTCGGACTGTTGTGCGCTTCGTTCGTGCTCCTGGCAACCGTGCTGGGCATCATTCCCTTCGGCCTCACAGCGCGCCTGCTAGCGGCCTTTGGGCTTTCCGGCGTGAGTCTGGACAACGTCACCGCGCAGAACTTCTCCGCGGTGCAGCGGTTGGCTTTCTGGCAGGCCGGCTGGAACATGTTTCGCGGGAATCTCATCCTCGGAGTGGGCATCGGCAACTACATCACCGCCTACCCCACCTATGCCGCGCCGGGCTGGAGCCAGGTGCTCGGCCATGCGCACGACTACTACCTGAATGTGGCGGCCGAATGCGGCCTGCTGGGCCTTAGTGGCTACCTGGTGTTTCTGGTGTCGGCCTTTCGGCATGCGGCCCGCACCGTGCGCGTCACCCTGAGCCGGCCCTGGTTCGGCGTGGCCGTGGGCTTGCTCGGCAGCCTGACGGCCATATCCGTTCATAATCTGGTGGACAACATGTACGTGCATGGCATTCCCGTCCTGCTGGGCCTGCTCCTCGCCACGGTGACGGTGCTGTGGCAGGGGGCACACGCGCCAGTTGTGGCCGCGGCCCAGCAGGCCATCGGGCCCGGTTGACGGCACGCGCGAAGCCCGCCGATGGAGGACACACTGACAGACGGTAGCTCCCTGGCCAGATCAGCCGCGGCTGGTGGTGGCGCTCCAGAGTTCCGAATGCGCGGCGAGGGCGGCGACGGTGGCGGCGTATCCCTGCGTAAGCGGCTGCTCAACGCCAAGACCATCCTCTCGTTTCTGGTGGCAGCGCTGCTGCTGTTCACCGTGTTCCGCAAGCTGGGCGATTTCTCGGCCGCCGCCACGCAGATCCGTCAGGTGGATCTGCGCGTCTACGGGCTGGCGTTCGTGGTGTATGCGTTTGCCTTCCCATCACGCGGGCTGCGCTGGCAGCGGCTGCTGAAGAACGTGGGCGAGCGCCAGCCCGCCGGACCGCTTATCAACTACCTCTTCCTCTCGTGGTTTGTGAACTGCCTCGTGCCAGCCAAGATCGGTGACGTCTACCGCAGCTACCTGCTGAAAAAGAATCGCGACGTGTCGATGTCGAAATCCGTTGGCACCGTGTTCGCCGAGCGGATCATCGATACCATCACTATTTTTCTCGCCTTTGGCGTAACTGGGCTGATCGTCTTCCAGAGTAAGCTCCCGCCGGAGGTACGCCTGATCGTCGGGGCGGGAATCGTGCTGGGCTTGCTGATGGTTGGCGTGCTGATCTTCATGCGCCACTTTGGCGAAGCGGTGGTGGCGCGCTTCGCCCCGGCGCGCTTCCACGTCACCTATAGGAATTTCCAGGAGGGGACGCTGGGGTCGTTCAAAGCCTTCGAAACGATCGGGCTATTCACCTTTCTAGCCTGGACGTTCGAGGCCGGGCGGCTCTTCCTTGTGGCGCACTCCCTCGCCGGCGGCACGCCCATGCTGGCCCACTTCTCGTTTCTCACGGCCATCTTTGCCATGGTGACCGGCTCCATACTCACGCTGGTCCCAACCCCGGGTGGGCTCGGAGCTGTGGAGGGTGGCCTCACGGGCGTGCTCATCCTGGTCGGGCTGCAGCCGGGCGTCGCCCTGGCGATCGTCATCTTGGACCGCTTCATCAGCTACTGGGGGGTGGTCGCGGCCGGCGCCCTGGACTATTTCTTTGGCAAGGCGGCCCGCTGAGCGCCGGGCCTCGAGTTGGCATTGATTGCACCGCCGCGGTCAACCAGCGTGCCGGCATTGGCCGGCTTACCCGCCAACTGCTGATCGCGCTCCTGGCCCGCGACCCCAGAGCCAGCTATCAGCTGCTGTACGCGCCCGCCAGCCACACGGATCTCTCGGCGCTGCCGCGAAAAGCTCACGTATCCATTCGCCGCGCACCCTTACCCGAGCGCTGGCAAACGGTGGCCTGGCAGCGCCTCCGCCTGCCCCTGTGGGCCGATGCGCTATTGGGTGGCGTCGATGTGTTCCACTCGCCGGACTTTGTGCTGGCGCCCGTGCGTCGAGCCCGCACGCTGCTCACCATCCATGATCTCAGCTTCGCCATCGTGCCCGAATGCGCCGAGCCTTCGCTGCGCCGGTACCTCGATCGGGCTGTGCCACGATCGGCGCATGCGGCCGATCGCATCGCGGCAGATTCGCAAGCCACGGCCGACGATCTGCAACGGCTGTATGGCGTGCCGTCTGCCAAGATCGAGGTGATCTACTCGGCGGCGGATGCGCGCTTTCGCCCGCTGCCACCGGATGATGCCGAGGCCGCGGTGGCCGGCCTGGCCTTGCCGCGCCCCTACGTCCTCACGGTCGGCACGTTGGAGCCTCGCAAAAATCTGCCACGGCTGGTCGACGCGTTCGACACATTGGACATTCCTCACCATCTGGTTGTAGTGGGAGCGCACGGCTGGCTCGATACGGAGATCGGGGCGCGCTTGCGGTCGCCCAACGTACTGCCGCTGGGTTACGTGACGGACGAGCAGCTGGTGGGCCTCTACAACCTGGCCGACTTCTGCGTGTGCCCCTCACTGTATGAGGGCTTTGGCTTGCCGGCGGTGGAAGCGATGGCCTGCGGCACGCCGGTTGCCGTCGCGGACACGTCGAGCCTGCGAGAAGTCGTCGGCTCCGCCGGGCTGCTCTTCGATCCGCTTGAGGTGGATCAAATGGCCGCGGCGGTGCATCGCCTGGCCATGGAACCGCTCCTGCGAGACGAGCTTGCCCAGGCCGGCCTGGAGCAAAGCCGGCGCTTCTCCTGGGATCGCTCGGCGGCACAGCTCGAAGAGCTGTATTTGGAGCTGGCTGGCTGATGCCCGCCCCCACCGCGGCGGCCGAGCTGTCCGTCGCCATCAACGGCTGGTTCCTCGCACGGCAACATACCGGCAGCGGACAGTACACCGCGCATCTGTTGGCTTGCCTGGGCGAGCAGGGCATTACTGCCAGCGTGGCGCCACCCCCAGAGGGCGGCAACGTCACCAAGCTGCTGTGGGAGCAGCGGGGCTGGCCACGCCAAGCAGCCGTCAGCGGGGCGCACCTGTGGCATTCGCCCTACTTTGCGCTGCCCTTGCGGCGCTCGCGGCCGGCCGTCGTCACCATCCACGACCTCATCCCCGTGCTGCTGCCTGCTTATCGAGGCTCGCCGCTGGCGCGCGCTTATACCTGCCTGCAGCTCCTGGCCTGCCGGTCGGCCGCGGCCATTCTGGTGGATTCCGAGTGCAGCCGGCGCGACGTGATGCGCGTGCTCAAGGTGCCGCCGGAGCGCGTCCACACGATATATCTAGGCGTAGACCATCCAGACCCGCCCCAGACCGACGAAGCGGCGCCCTTAGATGTGCCCTATGTGTTGTACGTGGGGGGGTTGGATGTGCGCAAGAACGTGCCGCTGCTGATCGCCGCCTTTGGCGAGATCGCCGAGCAGTTCCCGAATTTGGCGCTCGCCATCGTGGGGGAGCCGCGTTCCGCCAGCGCCCGCTTTCCGGATGCGCGGCGAGCCGCTAAGCCCCTGGGCCACCGTGTGCGCTTTTTGGGCTGGGTGTCGGAGGAGGAGAAGTTTCGGCTGTACCGGCACGCCGCGCTGTTCGCCTACCCCTCTCTGTACGAAGGCTTTGGCCTCAACCCGCTGGAAGCCCTGGCTTCCGGCTGCCCGGTAGTGTGCTCGAATGCCTCGTCGCTGCCGGAGGTGGTAGGCGATGCGGCGCTCCTGGCCGATGCGCGCCAGGCCACGCCGTTCGCCCAGGCCATGGCCGCCGCGCTTTGCGACCCCGCACCACTGCGCGCACGCGGCCCCGCACGAGCGGCGCAATTCAGCTGGCGCCGCTGCGCCGAGCAAACCGCGCAGGCGTATCGCGAGGCCGCCACCTGAGAGTGCTCATGCTCTCCAAAGCGCTGGTGAACGGGGCCTACCAGCGCAAATTGGAAGAGCTGGCACGCCTGCCAGGCCTGGATCTGCTGGCGGTGGTTCCACCCTACTGGCGCCAGGAGGGGCAGCCCATTCGCTTGGAGCGCACGCATGGTCAGGGTTACGAGCTGGCAGTCGAGCCCATGGCGCTAAACGGGCACTTTCACGTGCACTGCTATCCGCTGCTGCGGCGCCGCTTCCGGCAGTTTCGCCCGCAGTTGGTGCACATTGATGAGGAGCCGTACAACCTGGCCACGTTCCAGGCCGCGCACCTCAGCCGCCATTTTGGCGCACGCTGCTTGTTCTTCACCTGGCAGAACCTGGACCGGCGCTATCCCTGGCCCTTCGCCGGGTTCGAGCGCTACGTGTGGCGCAATGCGTCGGCCGGCATTGCCGGCAATGCCGACGCAGCGGCCATCCAGCGCCGGCGCGGCTTCCATGGCCGCTTAGACGTGATTCCGCAGATCGGCGTGGATCCGGAGCAGTTTGCGCCAAGCCCACGCCGCCCGGACGCGGCATTCACGGTCGGCTACGTTGGGCGGCTGGTGGCAAGCAAGGGCCTGTGGCAGCTGTGCGAAGCTCTCGAGCGCCTACCGAGCGAATGTCGGTTGCTGCTGGTAGGTCGCGGCCCGCTGGGGCCAGCCATCCTCCAGCGCGCCACGGAAAACGGATGGGCCAGCCGGCTCGAGATCACCAGCGCGCCATCGGACGGCATGCCTCAGGCATACCAGCGCATGGATTGCCTGGTGCTGCCCTCTCTCACCACGCCCACTTGGAAGGAGCAGTTCGGCCGAGCGCTCATGGAGGCCATGGCTTGCGGC
Source organism: Chloroflexota bacterium (assembly GCA_035532895.1). Lineage (GTDB taxonomy): Bacteria > Chloroflexota > JAJPGV01 > JAJPGV01 > JAJPGV01 > DATKQD01. The sequence goes on along the minus strand of DATKQD010000158.1, from coordinate 9,714 downwards.
GTGCCCGTGGTGGGATCCGACAGCGGTGAGATTCCGTCCGTCATCGGAGGCGCCGGCATCCTGACGCCGGAGGGCGACATCGCCGCCCTGGCGCGGGCCATTTCGCGCCTGCAGGCCGACCCTGGCTTGCGCCAGCAACTGGCCGCCGAGGGCCGGGCCCGGGTGTTAGAGCGCTTCACACACACGCGCATCGCGCAGCAGACCTACAGCCTGTACCAGGCCCTGTTGGCGGACGCTCATTGATTATTATCTATTGTGACAATCGGAAATATGTATTGGACTTTTAACATGGTCCGGCAGAAAATGTCCCAGAGCTACCCTCGAACCGAGGGATTCTCCGCCTCCCCTGTGCATGAGCAGGTCGTCGCATTGGCTTTTGCCGCGGCGGAAGCGGACGATTTGGAGGACCGCCGTGGGACTGTTTGCTGAGGCTGATCGACATCCCTTTGAACCGCGCATCACCCGCCGGGCCACCGGTCGCCGGAAGACGGATGGCGTGTGGGCCGAGGAAGTCGCTGCCCCGGATCGCCACGACCAGCAACCTGACGCTTCGGCCAAGGGTACTCCCGTCCGCAAGGATGTCTCCATCCGCTAATCGTCTGGAACAGCAGTCGCCGCGAATGCGTGTTTGGGGCGCCTGCGCTCCCGCGCAGTGAGGTCGCCGGAGGCGTTCAGGGCAGGCATCGGTCGGAGCCTGCGCTGGCAAGGCTACTTGCGAGCGTCGCGATTTAGGGCTTGTGTGACGGCTTGCTGCTCTTCGTCTGACAGCGTGTAGCGGGACCGACCACCTTCCACAGGTTTGGCGTAGACCCTGGTCTCGGTGCGGTTGTGCAGGCTGCTCAGCACCAACCCATGGCCCTGTTGGTCCAGCAGCGCGATGGCAAAGCTCTGGTCGCCGCCTGTTTCGTCGAAGGGGTTGAAGCGGATCAGGCCGACCCGTTGAATGGCGCCCACGAGCACTGCCGTGAGGTTGCGCAGCGCCTCGTCCACTTCCGTGAGCCGCCGGTCGTGTTGATTGATGCGGCCCACGTGCATGGACATGATCTGCTCAAGGTTGCCAGGCTTCACACCGCCCGTCAGCTCACGATACGTGCGAACGGCGCGGCTCAGGCGCACGGTGAGCGCTACCAGCCACACCAGCGCCACCAGCAAGCCAGCTCCAATCGCCACCAGCAGTAGGTTCAAGGCAGCCGGAATTATAGGCGCCGCGACGGCTCTGGCAATGTGGACCAGAGGGCTGATCGGTCGCTCGCCCGATGCCGGCCGCGGTGGAGCGCCGGTATGCTGGAACAAAACCTGCTGCGCCGAAACGACTGAGCGTTTCCGGCGGCCGTGGGCGCCGCCGAGCGTGTGGCCCGCGACGAATCGAACGATCAAGAGGAGAAGTACCCCCATGCATCCAATCACATCGATCGCGGGCGTCGTCTGCGCCGGAGCCCTGGGCATTGCCCTGATGGGCTGCGGCGGTAGTGCCGCGCCAGCCACCACCAGCGCTAGTGGTGCCGCCACCAGCGCCAGCAGCCCCGCGGTGTCCGCGCCCGCATCCAGTGCCGCTGCAGCATCCAGCGCAGCGGCACCGGCTTCGTCCGCGGCGGCCAGCAGCGGCGCGATCATCGGCCAGAAAGCGCCCGGCACGTATACCGCGAACGGCAGCACCACGGTGAGCGGTGGCAAGGCCCAGATTCAAGCGCTGGACACACTCAAGTGGCAGCCCAACACCATCATCGCGACGCCTGGCGAGCAGGTGAGCCTGAGTATCCAGAACAGCGGTTCCACGGCCCACGACTTCACCTCGCCCGCGCTGAAGGTCAGCGCCACGGCTATTCCCGCCGGCAAAACGGTGAGCGTCAGCTTCACAGCTCCCTCGCAGGCCGGCACGTACCAGTTCTGGTGCAGCGTGCCCGGCCACGCCGCCGCCGGCATGGTGGGCGAGGTAGTCGTCAAGTAAGTCCCCCTGGCCTGGCGTCGACGTGCTGACCCGCGCCGACGGCCGGCCAGTGCAGGGGCAGCCGAAACTTCTAGAATTTCGCCCGTGCGGGCTCTGCGGCTTAGCGTCCTCGCCACGATGCTGTTCGCGGCCGGCTGTAGCGCGCCCCAGGTGGCGCCGGTGGAGACGCTGGCAACACCGATCGCAGGGCCGTCGCCCACGGCCCAACCGGCCGCCGCGGCGAGCAGTCCCGCGGGCGAAGCACGGCCCACCATCATCCCCTCAGCCACCGCCATCGCCCCCACGGCCACTCCCCTGGGCGGGCCACGGCCAGCCGGCGTCGCCGTGGCGCCCAACGCGCCGCGCGTCCTCCTGCAACCCATGACGCACGAGTACGAAACCTGGAACAACTGCGCACCCGTGACGGCAGAAATGGTCCTGAGCTTCTTCGGCATTCACCGCACTCAAGCGCAGATCGCCCCGATCCTCCGGCCAAATCCCAAGAACTTCAGTGTGCGGCTGGATCAGATCGGCACGTTTCTGACCGGCTACGGCCTGCAGGCGCATCCCCTTGTGGGGGGCACCCTGGAGCTACTGAAGCAGTTTGCCAGCAACGGCATTCCCGTGGTGACGGAGGATCAGCTGAGCCTGCAAGAGGATTACGGCCACTTCCGCGTCGTGCGTGGCTACGACGATGCGGCGGGCGTGATCATCCTGGGCGATTCGTACTACGGCCCCGAAAACCGGCTGCCGTACAACCTGTACAGCGAGCTGTGGAAACGCCACGACTACGCCTTCATGCCGGTGTACCGACCCAGCCAGGCGGCGATTGTGCAGGCTATCCTCGGCGCGCGCTTCGATGCCTCCACGAACGACGCGGCAGCCTCGGCAGCCGCCCGGCAGATGGTAGCCGCCAACCCGAGCGATGCCTTTGCCTGGCTGGACCTGGGGCAGGACCTCTTTCAGCAGGGTGAATTCGGCCCTGCCATCAGCGCCTGGCAGCGGGCCCGCGCGGGCCCACTGACGCCGCGCACGCTGTGGTACACCATCTGGCCGGCAGCAGCCTACAACCATCTGGGACAGTACACCCAGGCGCTCGCCGTCACCACGGTTCCCCTGGCCGGCGACCCCAACAATGCGGCCGCGCTCCTCCAAAAGGGCCTGGCCGAACGGGCTTTGGGACGCGGGGCGCCGGCCCGCGCCGACCTCGCCCAGGCCATCGCCATCGACCCTTCCCTAGCCGGCGCCGCCGCATGACGCTGCAGACCCAGCGTCTACCCGAGCTTCAGCAGCGCCAGGTCTCCTGGAGCGCCCGCGTGTCCCGCTGGCTCGGCCGGCTGGCTCTGGTCGCCGTGCTGCTGCTTGGCTTCTGGCTGCGCGTCTACCACCTGGCACTGCAGGCTGCCATGGGGGATGACGCTTTCACGCTGGTGATTGGCCAGCAAAGCCTTCCGGCGCTTTTGCGCCAATCGCAGAATGAGCCGCATCCGCCACTCTTTTATGTCCTGTTGCACTACTGGCAAATGGCCGCCGGGCCATCGGAATTCTCCGGCCGATTTCTCGGGTTATGGTTCGGTGTGGCCGGTCTGGCCGCGCTGTATCTGGTGGGCCGGCGCCTTGGTGGGAGCTGGCTGGGACTCCTCGCCGCGCTGCTCGGCGCAGCCAACCCGTTTCTCATCGCGTTCGGCCAGCAGGTGCGCATGTATACCCTGGCTGTGCTGCTGTGCACCTGTTCGGTCGCGCTGCTCGGACGAGCGCTGGAGGGCAGCGGGCGCTGGCGCTGGCTGGCCTGGTTTGGGTCCAGCCTGCTGGCGGTGTACAGCCACTTCTTCAGCTTCTTCGTGCTTGGGGCGGAGATCGTGTTTGTGGCGTGGTGGGCTATACGGCGGCGGCGCTGGCCAGCCCGAGGCTGGCTGGCGAGCCTGGGCGTCATCGCGCTTTGCTATGCGCCTTGGATCATCGTCGCGCACCGCACGCTGCTGACCTACACCAACGGCCTAGTCCGGCGAGCCTCGCTACCCGAGATAGCGCGTACGCTCTTGCCCACCTTCGTCACCGGTGACGCAAACGGGCCATTGCCCCTGTGGGCCGCGGCAGGTGTTGTCGCCCTGCTGGCGGCCGGCTTGTTGCTGCCGCTTTGGCCGGCCAAGGGCCTATCGGCTCGCCGCGTCGAAGGCGCCCGGCTGGTGCTGTGCTGGCTGGTGGCGCCGGTGCTGGCCGTATGGGCTATTTCGCTGCTGCGACCCATGTTCTTTGAACGCTACATGGTGGTTATCTTGCCGGCCTTCCTGCTGGCACTGGCGGCCGGCGTGCTGGCTATCGCGCGGCGAGCGGGTGCCGTTTCCTGGCTGGCGGGCGCGGTGCTGCTGGCGTTGCCCCTGGCGCCGGCCGCGGGGCTGCTGCCGCCCTACTACGCCACGGTGCTGTATGCCACCGGCCCGCAGATCCGACAGATGCTGGCCTTTGTCTCCTCGTCGGCGCGGCCACATGCCGCCTTCGTGGTGAACCTGGCGCCGTCGGATCCGATGTACCGCTACTACCGTCCAGCCGAGGAAGAGTTCTTCGTCCCCAACCCTGCGCCCGGCGCACAGGCGGCAACCGACGCCACCTTGCGGAGCATCCTGGCGAAGCACCCCGAGGTGTGGCTCACCCCGTGGGATTTCGATCACACCGCCTACGTGGAGAAGTGGCTGGACCAGCACGCCTTCCGGGTCGATCAGCACTGGTTCGCCAACGCCGAGGTCATTCGCTACGAAAGTCCCCTGCCGCCCACCGCGGCCAGCCCCAGCACTGCGCTGTTTCAGGCGCCACAGGCTCGCATCGCGCTGCGGGGTGTCGAGCTCTACGACCACGCCGTGCGAGCGGGTAGTCCCGTCCTCTTCAGCCTCTTCTGGCAGACCGATGCACCCATAGCTCAGCGCTACAAGGTGTTCGCGCACCTGCTGGACAGCCACAGCCACGTCGTCACCCAGCGGGACGACGAGCCCGTGGCCAACGCGCGCCCCACCACCACCTGGCGTGCGGGCGAAATCATCACCGACAACTACGCGCTGCTGGTTCCGCGGAGCGCGGCGCCAGGCCAGTACCAGATCGAGGTGGGCCTCTACGGCCTCACCAATCCCCAGCGCCTGCACCTCACCACCGGCGCCGACCGAGTACTGTTAGGCACGATCACTGTCACCAGCCCCTAATTCGCCGGGGCCACGTTCCTTTACAGCGGTGCCGGCATGCCTGCTCGATACGAGCCAGGGCCGTGCGGGTGGAGCTTGTTGGTGTTGGAAGGGCGCGGCAACTGGTGGGTCGAACTGGTGGGACCGAGCGGACATTTGGGCGCATGCGCAAGTCAGGGTGCGGCTTGGCGCGCCGCCGCTGGCCGCTCAGCGTGCGAGCGGGAGGATCAGCTGCTGCTGGGTGCCGATGGGCAGGCGCTGGCCCGAAGTGGGTTCATACATGCCGAGCTCCAGGCGCAGCTGTGCCGGCAGTGTGGCCGGCAGGGGCAGCGCGTAGCGATCCACTATTACCTGCTTGGGCACCCAGAAGGTGGTGGGCATGGCTCCGGCCGCGGGCAGCGAATCCTGCTGGGCAATCACGTGATTAGCCCTGTCGAGCACGTGCGTGAAGACCTTGTAGCTGGTGCTGGTGGTCGCCCGTGCTTGCCAGACCAGGGTGAGGTGGAGGACACCGCCGGGCCTGGGCTTATCCACGTCGTACCCAACCAGGGTCGCGAAGCTGCCCACCGCCTCTCCGACTCGGTGCTGCACCGCTGGAAGCGTGTACTGGCGCGGCGGCTCAGTCACTTGAACCATGCCCAGCGGGATGCCGGCCACAGTCAGCTCCACCTGTCCAGCCGAAGCAGTTGGCGCGACCTCGACATCGTGCCGATCGGCGATCACGGCGCCAAGCGGCCAGCGGGTGAGCGGCAGCATGTCAGCCAGCCCGCGATCCACCATTGCCAGGCTGCCCAGCTTGAGCGGAGGCACGCTCGCGGGCGGCGCGGTGACGTGCCAGTACAGCGTCACCGGTAGGCTGGCACCGGCCTGCACGCTGCCCGCGCCAAGCTTCCAACCAGCGAGCGTGAGGCCCGGCGCTACCGGCTTGCTGGTGGCATTGGGCAGCGCTGGCTGGGACGTGGCCGGCGGGTTGGCCGGCTCGATGTGCACCGTCCCCAGGCTGAGCTGGGTGCTCGTAGGCGCACCATGCGCATCCAGGAAAGGCATCTGCTGCCCAGTGGCGGGCAGGTAGAGGCCGAACTCGACCGTCATGGGGACGGGTGGCGCCGTAGCCGGAACCGCGAGCGTTTGCACGTTCACGCCAATGTCGCCTGGCCGCCAATCCTCGGAATAAAAGCCCAGGTTATCCGCCTGAGCCCACTGGTGCCCCTGCGCATCCACCAGGTGCACAAAGGCGCGCAGGCCGGCCTGCGCGTTGCGCGTCACGCGCCAGTACTCCAGCACCTTGAAGGCCTGGCCGGCCTGCACCGTGCTCGGCAGCGCGGTCCCACTCAGCTCCGCTAATCCATCCAGGTTGGCTGAAAGAGGCTGCAGCGGCCGGGCTTGCGCGGGCGGCATGGAACTCTCGTACACACGATAGGAGACCTGTCCCGCGGGGTCCCGCCCCTCATGCACCAACTGCTGAGGCGTGAAGTAGGTGGACAGGTTTGTCCACAGCGGGGCGTAGTCCACCGGGTACACGTACAGCGCCTTTTGACCAGCCGGTGGAAACACGATGCTCGAGCGCCCATCAAACCACCGCACGCGAGGGAACACCTTGGGTGCCAGGTACAACACTGTGGGATGGTTCGGGTATTCGGTGGAGAAGAGAATTGGCACAGAAGCGGGCACAGTCTTGAGGTATTCCGCCGCGTCGGCCACGTTGCCCTGGTTGGCATAGTACGCGGCAGGATTGTGGGCCCAATCATGAAAGTAGTGCACATAGGTTTCCGCGCCCTCGGCCGCCACCAGCACACCTGCCAGCGGCAGCACCCAGCGCCAGCGACTGGCCAGCCAGCTCACCGTGAGGGCCGGCAGCACGAACACGGCCGGCACGATACCGATGGTGCGCAAAAAGTGCGGGCTCTCGCTGGAAATGAAGCCCGGGATGAGCATGGCGAACATCCAAATCAGCACGAAAGCGTAGGCGTCCGCCGGTGCCCGCGTCGCCCGACGGCGCCGCAGGTAGGCGGCCACACCAACTACTGCCAGCACGATGCCGGCATAGAAGAGGGCCGACAGCGGCCAATCGAACACCGGCTGGCCGCTCAGGTTGTACTTCCAGGTGTTGTCGCCCCGGATGGAGAACATGCCCAACGTATTCAGCACGGCTGTGCCCACGCCACCGGCCCCTCCGGACGCGGTAAAGCGTTCCGGCGCGACCACGTTCACCTCCAAGGAGCGGCCGTAGAAGTCGCCCGGATGCTGCAGGAAGTGGATGCCTAGCGGCAAGAAAACCACCAGGCCAACACCGGCGATCGTGAACATTTGCCCCAGGGCACGCCAAAAGCGCGGCACGGTGGCCAGCTGCCACAACACCATCAGCAGCAGCAGGATCGGAACGGCGCGCGCCGCAGTGTAGGTATACAGCACCAGCCCCAGGAACACGCCCGCCGGGATGGCATCGCGCCAGCGGCGGCGCGCCAGCGTGCGCCAGAAGAAGTACAGGCACAGCATCTCCACCAACGGCTGGGAGATGGCGCGCTCGGACAGCCGGCTGACGAACATGTGCCAGAACGACACCGCCGTGAAAGCCGCTGCCAGCAGCGCCACGCGGCGGCCGAACATCTCCCGCGTAAGCAGCCAGGTGAGGACAATCTCGGTCACACCGAACACGGCCGGCATGCTGCTTGCGCCGAGCCGCGTGGGCCCAAACAGGAACTCGCCGATGGATTGGAAGTAGATCATCAGCGGCTCGCGAGGGTTGTAGTTGTTGAAGAAGATGGCGAAGTTGCCCTTCAGGATGCCCAGGGCCGTGAGTCCATCCAGCGCATCGTCGTGATGGAAGCCAACCGGGAGGGTGTTGAGCATGTAGAAGCGCAGGAAGACGCCCGCCAGCAGAATGGCACCGAACGCCACCCAGTAGAGGCGCCCAGCCGCGCCCTTGTCCTGGCCCCAACTGCGAGGGTTCACCTCGGCGGGAAGCCGGCCGGGCATTTCGCCGCGAACATTCCACTGCTGTCCGGCGGGGCTGCCCAGGAAATTCGGCTCAATTCGGCACTGCTGCCGCGAGGGCTGGTTGGTGGGCCGACCCTGGCGGGCCGGCGAACTTCTCGCGCAGCATGAGAACCGGGCGTCATCCCGCGCGGCGGATGGTGCGCACCATCTCTCGCACGGCTCCCAAGGCCCGCGCGGAAGATTCTCGGTACAGTTGGCGGACTTGCGCATCGTTCAGCCGCTGGCCAGTTTGGTAGTACCAGGCCGCAGCCTTGCCAGCGGCTAGTGTGCCCGCGTAGGCGATGGCCGCTTTGGGCACCACGCCCAGGCCTGCCGGCAGAAAGCCCACCAGCTCACGCGCCGCCGCGCGCCAGCCAAAGGCCGCCCCGACGATGGGCAGCGCCTCAAGCGCGCGGGCGCGGTTCAACTCCTGGCCATTCATGGCCGCCAGGCGCAGCGCCAGCACAACCTGATTCTTGGTGATCACGAGCGAATCAGCCAAAACGCTCGCTGGACCCAGTATCAGGCTGGCCTGGGGGATGGCGCTCAGGATGGCGACTTCAGCGTTCACCCGCGCCACCCGAGCGATCTCGACTTCCGCTACCATGGGACGAAAGAGCGAAAATGCCCGGCCTAGCGCCAGCGCCCGCTCCGGCAGGCAGTCCAGCATGGCCGGCAGCAGCTGCCGGCTCAGGCTGTCCGCCGAATGCGCGGAAATGAGAATCGCCCCCTGCCGAACCGATGGCCAGTCCCCAATCAGCAGGTCGGCTTTATTCACGACGTTCAGAAACGCGGGTGCCCATGCCCGCGGCTCGACGAAGCTTGCATTGGTGACGGGAGCAGCCACGTCCTGGAGCCCGATGACCAGGTCGCTCTCGCGCAAGGCTTGCTGATCGTCCCAGCTGAGTGGCAGTTCAAAGCAGGTGAGACTGCGCCGGCCAAACGGTTCCACAAGGCCACCAAATGTGCCACCGGCCAGCCGTCCGGCCAGCGTGCGCTTGCCGGCGCCGCGCGGCCCGACAATGGCTATATGCAGCGCTTGGCTGGCCTCCGCCTCGATATCGTCCGTCCTGACCTGGCGCAGGACTTGCATGAAGTCGTGTACGCCACCCCAACGGCCGAGCACGGTCATGGCGGCAATTGTAGGCGCGCGGCTGGGGATTCTCCGGCCGTGGCTCGGTTGCACCGCTCTTGACGTCGCTCACGGCCGAGCTGGGCGCGGCAGCGCCGGTGGCGCTGCTGTTGATCGTCATAGCCGCGGTGCTCTTCCGGCCGGGCAAGCTGCCCGAAGGCGCCTACGCCGCGGCCGGTGGCGCCGTGGCGGTTGCCAGCGGCATTGTCCCGGCCGGCCAGGCAGGCAGAGTGGTGGAGGGCACCCTGGGCATCCTCGGCTTCTTCCTGGGCATGATGGTCATGACCGTGGTTGCCGAGCAGGCCGGCGTTTTCACCTGGGCGACGACGCTGGCGGTGCGCCTCTCAGCGGGCAGCGCGCAGCGCCTGCTGCTGGCCGTCTTCGGTGTAGGCACACTGATCACGGCCCTGCTCTCCAACGACGCGACGGCCCTGCTGCTCACACCCCTGGTGCTGGCAGTCACCGAGCAGCTAGGCCTGCCGGCGCTGCCCTATGCACTGGCTTGCGCC
>DATKQD010000157.1:0-7609 GCA_035532895.1 Chloroflexota bacterium | reverse complement strand
CTGGCGCAGCGTCAACTCGTCATTGGCCATGGACACGGCGTGCCACGCACCATCAATTGTCGTTAGCAGGAGTGCGCGGGCGGCGCGCAGCCGCGCTTCCCAGCGGCCCAGCTGCAGCTGAAAGGCCTCGTCGTCGCGCAGGGTCGACCGGGCTCCGCGCGGCTGCCTGGCCATGGTTGCCAGCAGATCATCGAGCAGGGCGCGCGCGATGCCCAGAGCCACGCCACCGAAGCCGGCCGAGAAGAGCTGGGTCGTATGGAAGCGGTAGAGCGGGCTGGGATCGAGGCGGTCGGCCGGATGGTCGCGCCGGGGTGCACGCTCGGTTGGGACGAACGCGCCGGCTACGCTGAAGCTGTCGCTGCCGGTCCCCCGCAGGCCCAGCACTCGCCAGCGCTCCATCAGTTGCACTTCATCGGCGGGGAACAGAAAGGTTCGCTCCTCGTCAGACGCGCCTGGGAACGCCACGGCGCAGGCGCCGCCTACCCAGGTGGCGTGGTGGCAGCCACTCAGAAAGCCCCAGGTGCCCGAGACAGCCCAGCCGCCCGGCACCGCCTGAGCGGTGGCGGACGCTGGAGGACCCCAGGCAAGAACGCCCTCCGCCGGCCCGAACATGGTCTCAGCCAGTTGGCGTGGCAGATACGCGGCGATCATGGAGCAGCCGGACGTTTGACACACCACCCAGGCGGTGCTGGCATCAACTCCAGCCAGCTCCTCGACGACGCGGACGAAGGTTGGTGGGTCCAGCTGGGGGCCATTCAGCCAGCGAGGCAACAGAAGGCGAAAGAAGCCTGCGCTGGCGAGTTCCGCCGCCAGCCGTGGCGCCAACCGGCCCGCGGCCTCAGTCTCAGCAGCGGAGGCTTCGATGAGCGGCCGAAGTTCACGAGCTCGCCGCGGCGCGTCCACCGCTAGCGCGCTCGCCAGGGCAAAACAAGCAAGCCGGGCACAAACATGAGCGCGGGGGCATAGTATCGTAGTTCCGCTGCGGGCGAAGAGCCGGGGGCAGCTGACCGTCCGCCCGGGGGCTCGGTTGACAGAGCGCCCGCTAAAGGGCTATAAAGCCGCGGCGCCCATACCACCGAGAAATGAGCTCCGGCCGCCTCCGCCGGGCAGGGAGAATGTCATGGCCATTGACGCCGCGTCGCCCCCGACAGTATCCGTTCCGGAGCCGGACCTCACCGCCGACGAGTTCATCCGCCGCGCGGATGCGCTGCGCCCACTGCTGCGGGAACAGCAGGACGCGGCCGAGGAGCGCGGCTACTACTCGGAGGAAGTGCATCAGGCGTTCCTCAAAGCTGGCTTCTATCGAGCGCTGCAGCCACGACGTTTCGGCGGCTATGCCTTCGATCTGCCTACCTTCTTCAAGATGGTCATTGCCGTCTCGCGCGGCTGCCCGTCCACCGGCTGGTGCATGTGCTTATCGTCCGCGCACGTGCTGCAGATTGGCTCGTACTGGTCGGAAGAGGCGCAGGCGGAGCTCATTGGCCCCGAGGGCGATTTTCGGGCGCCGCACCGCGCCGCGCCGGCTGGCACAGCCAAACGGGTAGACGGAGGCTGGCTCATCAACGGCCTCTGGGACTACTGCTCCGGCGTGCCCTACTCCACCCATTTCATGGGGACCTGCATCGCCCAGGAAGAAGGCCACTCTGGCCCGCCGCGCATGGTGGTGGCCGTCGTGCCGAAGGGGGGCTACCACATGCTGGATGACTGGGGCAACACTATCCTGGGCATGCGTGGCAGTGGCTCCAACAGCGTACAGGTGAAGGATGCCTTCATCCCTCACCACTACGTGGAGGACTTCAACTGGATGATGCTGCCGAGCACCACCGGCACCCTGGGCACACGGCTGCATGGCAACCCGCTGTACATCGGCTTTGTGGTGAGCTTTTACCATGCGGAGCTGGTGGCGATCATGGTAGGCGCCGCGAAAGCAGCGCTCGACGAGTACGAGCACATCATCAGGACTCGCACCACCTTCGGCGCCCATCCCACACCGCGCTTCCAGACGCAGGAGTATCAGCAGACCTTCGGCCTGGCCATGGGCATGGTGGATGCCGCCGAGGCGATTGTGCTGCACGCCAGCGAGCTGTGGATGGCATATGCGGCGCGCGCCGTAGCGGGCAATGGCCCCTTCACGCAGGAGGAGGATCTGCGGCTGTACGCGGCCATCCAGAATGCTGGCCGCCTGGCCTGGGAGGCGACGGAGCTGCTGTTCCGCACCGGTGGGTCCAGCGCCGCCAAAAATGGCCAGCGTCTGCAGCGCTACTTCCGCGACCTCGCCGTCTACCGCGGACACATGTCCGCGCAGTTCCTGACCACGGCCCCTGGCCTGGCCCGCGTGCACTTCGGCCTGCCCAATCCGGCCTTTGGCGCTTGATGCGGCTGGCGCCGGAGAGAAGGCGCCCAGAGGGCGCTGCTTATTCCTGGCCTGGGTGCTCGATGCGGCGGGCAGCTTCTTCGGCGCGGATCACATGCATGACGGCGTTAATGAGCGCGAGGTGGGTGAATGCCTGGGGAAAGTTCCCCAGGTGGCGGCCAGTCTTGGGTTCGATCTCCTCTGCGTACAGACCCAGCGGGCTGGCGTAGGAGAGCAGCTTTTCGCACAGTTCGCGCCCGCGGTCGATGTACCCGATCTCCACCAGGGCGGAGACGAGCCAGAAGGAGCAAATGGTGAACGCGCCCTCCTCTGAGCCGAGACCATCGTCGGTTTCTTCGGGCCGGTAGCGCAGCAGCAGGCCATCGACTGCTAAGCCATCGGCAATGGCCAGCACGGTGTTGACGATGCGCGGGTCGCTAGCGGGCAGGAAACGGAAGAGCGGCATCAGGAGCACGGAAGCGTCCAGCGCGGTTTTGGTCCCGTAGTGTTGAGTGAAGACGCCGTGCTGATTGAGGGCGTGGCGGCAGATGTCCGCGTGAATTTCGGCGGCGGCGGCCTCCCAGGCGTTGGCGGAATCCAGCTCGCCCCGCAGCCGAGCCAGCCAGGCGCCCCGATCGGCGGCCACCCAGCACATCACCTTTGAGGAGGTGAAGTGCTTCGGCTCGCCGCGCACCTCCCAGATGCCGCGGTCCGGCTCGCGCCAGACCGCGATGGCCTTCTCCACCTGGCGCTTGAGGATGGGCCATACTCGCTCCGGCAGGTCCCCGCGAGAGCGCGTGTGCAAGTACACCGCGTCCAGCACGGCGCCCCACACGTCGTGCTGCTTCTGCGCGTACGCGGCGTTGCCGATACGTACGGGCCGGGCGTATTCATAACCACTGAGATGATCCAGCCGCAGCTCGTCGAGCTGGCGCTCGCCACCTACGCCGTACAGCACCTGCAGCTCAGCCGCCTCGCTCACATCCGCTACAAAGTAGAAGAAGTCGTTGGCCTCTCGGTCAAAGCCCATGGTGTAGAGCGCCCACAGCGTGAAGGCCGAATCGCGAATCCAGCTGTAGCGGTAGTCCCAGTTCCGCTCGCCGCCCAGGTGCTCCGGCAGCGAGGTGGTGGCCGCTGCCAGCAGTGCACCGGTGGGGGCGTATGCGAGGCCCTTGAGTACCAGGCAGCTGCGTTCCAGCATGGGCCGCCAGGCGTGGTCGATGAAGTTGCCGCGGCCCAACCAGTCGCGCCAGTACTGAGCTGTTTGATTCACTTTTGAGGCAGCGTCCTCGTAGCACTCCGGCAGGGGTACTTCATCGTCCCACGAGAGCGCCACGTAGGCTGTTTCGCCTTCGCTCAGCGTGCGCAGGGCGCTCGCGCGGCGCCCCTCGAAGCCCACGCGCATGTCTGTCACCAGGCGCAGGCTGAGCTCGGCTCCTGGCGCGCGGGCGGCGGCGTGGTTGTAGCCGTCAGCAGCGTACTGCCACACGGCGGGGGCACGGCCATAGTCAAACACGGGTTCGCATTCCAGCACGACCTCCACGCTGCCGGCCAAACAGCGTACCAGGCGGACCAACGTGTGCTCGGCATCGTAGTCGGTGGGCGGGCGGCGGTGGTGCCGCGAGCGTTCCGTTTGGTGATACCAGGGCCCAAGGCACAGCGCATCCGTGACGGTCACCCAGCCGGTGCGAGTGCGCCACGTGGTTTCCAGCACCAGGGTGCCAGGCACGTATTGCCGGCTGGCCGGTACGGACACCTGGCTCGGGCTCAGGCGGAACACGCCCGCGGATCGGTCCAGGATGGCGCCGAAAACGCTGGGACTGTCCGGCCTGGGCAAGCACAGCCATTCCACGTTGCCCGTTGGGGCGATCAGCGCATTGACATGGCAATCGGAGATGAAGCCCAGGTTGGCAATGGGCGGGAAGGGGCTGCCGCCGACGTTCTCCTGGGATCGGAATGCCTGCGTTGCCGCGCGGTGCCGCTCCTGGTGCATTTTGCGTGTGTGTCCGCTCTCCGCCGGGGCCGGTGCTCCGGCTGCACCACTCACCGGCGCGCCCTTGTCCACGGGCAGAACCGTAGCATCGGCGGCGCTCGCACCCATCTGCGCCGGCCTATGCGGACCCTTTGTTTCCGCCACACAACTCCCCCGGGGCGAATTTGTGCGCAGTGTACCATCGGCTGGCGAACAGTCGGCGGCGCGGCGGGCCTGCTCTACGCGGCCGGCCCTCTATAATGGCGGGGGCGGGCGGCAAAGCCGGCCCGCAGCTCTCGTTACGAAGGAACATGGGAATGAGACTTGTGGCCATCCTGATCCTTGCGCTTTCCGGCGCCTGCTTTGCGGGGGGGATCATCTGGAGCGGCGGCTGGCTGATCGCCGTGGGCGTGGTAGCCCTGGCATCTACCGTGGTGCTGGGCCTGTATGGCAACAGCGGCCACACGGCCGAGCGACACGCCTTAGAGCACTGATAGCTCCGCTGCCCAGCTCTGCGCTGTGCTGGCCGCCATCTTGCGGTGAAGCCGGATACCTCGTGGGGTACCGCCTTTGAAGGAGCAAGAGCCATGGACCTCGCGGCGCTGGCTGGCGCTGTTCAGGCTGCCGTGCGCGAGCAGGCCGGCCTCAACATCACTGTCGATGCCCTGGATGGGATGCTTGTGCTGGACGGCCGAGTGCCTTCACTCCACCTCTGGCAGCTTGCGCTGGCAATCGCCGAGCAGCTGGCGCCAACGGTCCCTATTGATAACGATCTCCTGATCGAGCAGCCGGTCGACCGAGCCATCGCCAGCCCGAGCTTGGCCGCACCTCCTCTGGCTCCCGCGCTCCACACACCCTCCAACGCGTGAGGCCGGCGCTGCCGCGACAGAGCTACGCCAGTGGCCGCGCGCCGAGGGCCCCAGCGGACGACATCCTGGAGCAGCAGCCAGAGCAGATTGCCGAGCGCGCTGCCGATGTTGGTGCGGAGCGGCTGGAGCGTACCTGGTTCGATATTTTCGTGACCGGCGTGATTGGGGGCGTCGAAGTGTCGCTGGGCGGCCTGGCCGCCATGAACGTGCTCGGAGCACTGCTCAAGGCTGCGCCCGGTCTCGGCCTGGATGGGGCGCTGGCCGCCGCTGGCATGGTATTCCCGGCTGGCTTCCTGTTCGTCATCCTGGGACGGTCCGAACTGTTCACCGAGAACTTTCTCATCCCTGTGGTGGCCGTGCTCACGCGCGAGCGCAACGTGCGTTCCCTGCTGATGCTGTGGGCGCTGTCACTCGTCGGTAACCTGCTGGGCGCGGCCTTGCTGGCCCTTTTGCTGCTCGTTCCGCATGCCATCGGCGACCAGATACGCCTCGGCTACGGAGCCTACTCCAGCTATAAGCTGGCCCTACCGGGACCGGCGCTGTTTGCATCCGCCTGTTTGGCCGGCATCGTGATGACGGTCCTCACCTGGCTGGTGATCGCGGTATCGAACCCGGTGGCCAAGGTGCTGGTCATCTTCGCGGCGGGCTACACGCTGTTCGCCACCAACCTTTCGCACGTGGTGGTCAGTGGGGCGATTATTTTCGTGGGCTATCACAATACCGGCCACACGATTCTGGATGTTGGGCGCTGGATTGGCATTGCGACCGCCGGCAATGTGGCCGGCGGCGTCGGCTTCGTGACGTTCTTCCGCCTGGCGCAGGCGTGGGAGAAGAACCGCCAGGCCGTGTGATGGAGGCGCCGTATCGGGCTCGACAGGGCCCGCCTAGGCCGGTTAGTATTCGGCCAGCGCTGCTTACGGAGGACCGGAGCGATGATTGCACTCAAGGGCATTGGGCACGTGAACCTGTACGTGGCAGACATGGAGCGCTCGCGCTGGTTCTACGGCGACGTGCTGGGCTTCAAAGTCGCGGAGCAGGACCCGGACCATGGCGGCGTGTTCATGACGCTGGGCAACACCTTTCACACGCTGGATTTCGCGCCGCACCCGCACCCGGAAACCGCCCAGCGGCCGGTACGCGGCCAGATCGGCCTCATCCACGTGGCCTTTCAAGTGGCGAGCTACGCGGCCCTGCGCGATGCGTACTGCACGCTCCTGGAACATGGCGTTGTCGTTAACCATGCCACCAATCATGAAAATCAGCGCAGCATCTACTTTCAGGACCCAGACGGGAATGGCCTGGAGATTTACTATGAGCTGCCCTACTCCCTGCAGCTGTTCCCCAATGGCCGGCGTGATATGGATGAGCCGCTGGCTGTCACCGCGCCGGGAGAGCCGCTGCCTGCCTGGCTGTTGGAAGAGTGGCCGCCGGCTGAGACGCGGGCTCGCATTGACGCGCTGCGGCGGGCGGACGGTACCCGGCCGTCGCCGGCGGTTCCCGATTGAAGCGGCTGTTCGGTTGCGGGCGGGCTGAGGCGCCTCGGGTATCGGGGCAGCGGCTGTACTCCAAGGAGCGCACGCGGTGAGCACTCTTGTACGGTCGCCACTGCCAACGGATTCCCGCTTCGTCGAGGCGGAGCTGAAGTACCGCAACCCAGCGACGCCACCCGCTGGCAAGGCCGCGCTCACCAGCTCGAGCGCGCCAAACCGTTATGACCCACGCCGCGTGCGCATTTACGATGCGCGCCCTTACACCGCCAGCTTGGACCTGGAGCGGAATGGGTTTGTACTGGTGCAGCACGCCACACAGGTGACCGACTTTTTCGACGACGCGCAGGTGCGCGGCATGTACAGAGCGGAGATCGAGCACCTGGTGGCGAGCCTCACCGGGGCGGAGCGCGTGCTCACCTTCCGCTGGAAGTGGCGCCATAGTGGCGAAAAGGTGGATCCGCGCCAGGAAGACCCGGCGCAGGGTGTACACATCGACTACGACCTGGAAACAATCCGGCACTTCGTGCGCGCCATTGCTGGGGAGGCTGACGCGGCACGGTTGCTGGAGATGCGTCTCGTGCTCATCAACGTGTGGCGCCCCCTGGTGCCGGTAGAGTGCAAGCCTCTGGCGCTGTGCGATGCCGCCACCATGAGCACGGCGGACCAGCACCTGGCGATCATCCGCGACCGTTCGGACGAGATGCCGGATGTGCCTATGGCCGGCTACAACCCCAGCTTCAACTCGGCGCACCACTGGTACTACTTCCCACACATGGTGCCTGGCGAGGCGCTGGTCTTCAAGTTGTGCGACTCCGACAGCGCGCGCGTGCAATTCACCGCCCACTCCACGATCGACGACCCGACGAGCCCGCCCGGCGCGGCACCACGCCAAAGCTTCGAGATACGGACCATCGCGGCCATACCG
>DATKQD010000156.1:0-9466 GCA_035532895.1 Chloroflexota bacterium | reverse complement strand
CTGCGCTGGCTGGTCGGCGAGGTGTGGCCGCGCATCCGGCGGCGGGTGCCCCAGGCCACGCTCACTGTCGCCGGGCGGGCGCCCGGCCCCCGCGTGCTGGCGCTGGGGCAGGTGCCGGGGGTGACCGTGCTGGCGAATCCGCCGGACATCGTGCCGTGCTTTCATGCGGCCAGCGTGTACGCGGTTCCGGTGCGCTCCGGCGGTGGCACACGCTACAAGCTGCTGCAGGCTATGGCCTGCGGTTTGGGCATCGTGAGTACCACGGTAGGCGCGGAAGGGGTGGCCGTTCGCTCCGGCGACGAGCTGCTTGTGGCGGACAGCTCGGCGGCCTTCGCCGAGGCTGCCGTTCGGCTCATGCGCGATGCACCGCTGCGTCAGCGGTTGGGCGCTCGGGCACGGGAGAACGTGGCGGCCACCTACGATTGGTCTGTGCTTGCTCCTGCCCTGCTGGCGATGTACGAACGGCTGCTGGCGGGCCAGCCGTGAATTGGCCCACCAGGCGGCCAGCGGCCCTTCACCCGCGCGAGAGGCGAGAGGAATCTCTGGCGGCGCTGCCCGTGTCCGTCATCGTCACCGTCCTCAACGAACTTCGCCCCATACAGGCGCTGCTGGAGAATCTGCTTCAGCAGGATCCTCCGCCTGATGAGATCGTGGTCGTGGATGGCGGCTCAACCGACGGGACGGTCGAAGTGCTGCACGGAGCAGCGGCGGACTGGGCGGCTCGCGCCCAGCGGACGGAGCTGCGGGTCATTTCCGCTCCGGGCAGCCTGATCTCGCAGGGGCGCAACCGCGCCATTCGCGAGGCGCGGCACGATGTACTCGCTGTTACCGATGCTGGGGTGCAGCTTGCACCGGACTGGTTGCGCCTCATCACCGCGCCGCTGCTGAGCTCGCCGCCGCGAGCCGATGTGGTGGGAGGCTTCTTCCTCTCCGATCCGCGTTCACTCTTCGAACGAGCGCTGGGCGCCGCCACGTTGCCCGGCCTGGACGAGGTGCGGCCACATCGGTTCCTGCCGTCCAGCCGCTCGTTGGGCCTGCGCCGAAACGTCTGGCAGCAGGTGGGCGGGTATCCGGAGTGGCTGGACTACGGAGAGGATGTCGTGTTCGACCTGGATCTGCGCCGCTCGCTGGGCGCGCGCGTCGCCTTTGAGCCACGCGCCGTGGCGCATTTTCGGCCGCGATCTTCTCTGGCGGCATTTTTCCGGCAGTACTATCGCTATGCACGCGGTGATGGCAAAGCTCACCTGTGGCCGGAACGGCACGCCGTTCGCTATGGGGCCTACGCACTGGGCCTGGCCGCGGCCGCATCGCTTCTCTCCGGAGCCAGTCGGAGCAGCGGATTGGGGCGCGTGGCCGGGCTCATAACACTCATTGGGGGGGCCTGCTATCTCCGCCGCCCGGCCACGCGCCTGCTGGACCAGGCGGGCGACGCCAAGCCACTGGAGCTGGCGGCAATGCTGGCGCTGCTGCCACTGCTGCGGGCCACGGGCGACGTAGCCAAGATGAGTGGCTATCCGATGGGCCTGCTGTGGCGCTGGCGGCGGCGATGGGCTCCTTGACGGATCCGGCACCCGCGGCCGCAGCCCGCGATCTGGCGCTGGTGATCGTCAGCTATAACGTGCGCGACCTGCTGCGCGGCTGTTTGCATTCGCTGCGGGAGCAGGCCGGCCCGAGCCTGGCGGTGATCGTGGTCGACAACCGCTCGCGCGACGGCAGCGCGGAGATGGTGGCGCGCGAATTCCCGGAGGTGCAACTGCTTGTCAGCGCGCGCAACGGCGGCTTTGCCAATGGCAACAACCAGGGGCTGCGGGCTGCTCCGCCGGCACGATACACCATGCTGCTCAACCCGGATACAGTCGTGCAGCCGGGCGCGCTGGCCGAGTTGGTGCAATTCATGGATGCACATCCGGAAGCCGGCGTAGTTGGCCCGCGGTTGATCCTGGCCAATGGCCGGCTGGACCTGGCGTGTCGGCGCGGCTTCCCCAGCCCCGAGGTGGCGTTCTATCACGCCTTCTGGCTGGATCGGCTGTTTCCGCGGAGCCGTACCTTCGCCCGCTATAACCTCACCTTTTTGAACGAAGACGAGCTGGCCGAGGTTGATAGTGTGGTGGGCGCGGCCATGCTGGTGCGAGCCGAAGCCCTGGAGCGCGTGGGGCTGCTGGACGAGCGGTTCTTCATGTATGGTGAAGACCTGGACTGGGCCTACCGCATTCAGCAGGCAGGTTGGAAGGTCTTCTATGATCCCGCCGCGGTGATTGTGCACTACAAACGTCAGAGCAGTCGCCAGCGCCGTGCGCGCTCCACCCTTGCGTTTTACTCCGCCATGGCCGTGTTCCACCGCAAGCACTACGCGCCGGGCGCAGCGGCGGCGGTGAACTGGGCGATCTTCGCTGGCATTGGCTTACGCTGCCTGCTGGCGCTGCTGGGTACCGCCGGGCAGGCGCTGTGGGCGGCGGCCAGCGAGGGCGGATCGCGATGAAGCGGCGGCGCTACCTCGGCGCGCTGGAGACGCTGGCCCTGGTGGTGGTGGATCTCGCCGCCACGGCGCTGGCGTATGTCATTGCCTATCACCTGCGCTTTGAAACGGACATCATCCCGTTCCTGCACCTGCCCTCGATCTCGGTGCAGTACGGCACGATCGGCGTCGTGGACGTGTGCTTCGTGGTGGCGTTTGCCATGAACCGGCTCTACAGCCACCGGCGCAGCCTCAGCCCTTCGGATGAGTTCTTTCGCGTGGTGGCGGGCGTTTCCGTTGGCACCCTGTTCGCCATGGCCACCATCTCCTTTGTGCTGCGGGGCATCTTCGAGTTCTCGCGCCTCATGGTCGCTTACGCGTGGTTCCTTTCGATCATCCTGGTGAGCGTGGGCCGAGCGGTGGTCACACTGACGCAAGCGTCGCTGCGCAAGCGGGGCGTGGGCGTGCGGCGGCTGCTGATCGTGGGCTCGGGCAGCCCGGCCCACATCGTGCTCGATAAGATTCACCGCTCGCCGCAGCTGGGCTACGAGGTCGTGGGCTGCATGGACGATGGTAGCGCGCGCGGTATGGGTAGTGACGTTCCGCTGTTGGGTGAGCTGGAGGACCTGCCACTCGTGGTGGAGCGCTTCCACGTCGAGGAGGTGATTGTGGCGCTCAGTAACCCTCGGCCGGACACCATTCTGGACGTCGCGGATTCGCTGGCCGACCTGGACGTGAGCATCAAGGTCTTCCCGGACGTCATTCAGATGATCACAGAGGACGCCGGTGTGGACGATCTGGATGGCCTGCCGCTGGTGGCCGTGCGTCAGGTGGCGCTGCGGGGCAAAAACATTGTCATCAAGCGGGCGACCGACGTGCTGGTGAGTCTGGTGGTGCTGGTGTTTGGATCGCCCATTCTGCTGCTGATTGCGCTACTGGTGAAGATCGATTCACGTGGGCACGTGTTCTACGTACAGGAGCGGGTGGGCAAGGATGGCAAGCCCTTCCCGTGCATCAAGTTTCGCTCTATGGTGGAGGACGCCGAGGGGGAAACGGGTCCGGTGTGGGCGAGGCGCGAGGACGCGCGGAGGACGCGCATCGGCACCCTCCTGCGCCAGCTGTCGCTGGACGAGTTCCCGCAATTCGTGAACGTGCTGCTGGGGCAAATGAGCGTCGTGGGTCCGCGGCCGGAGCGGCCGGTGTTCGTGCAGCAGTTCAGCAACCACATCCCACGCTACATGGAGCGCCACGCGGAAAAGGCCGGGATCACCGGCTGGGCTCAGGTGAATGGCCTGCGGGGCAATACCTCAGTCGAGGAGCGCACCAAATACGACCTGTACTACGTGGAGAACTGGTCGTTGCTGCTGGACTTCAAGATCATGCTCAAGACCATCGCCATTATGTTCACGGACAAGCAGGCTTACTGAGCCAGAGCGCCCGCGGGGAGGACTGGCTCTAGGGCGGCGCGAAGCCGCTGCTGCACCAGTGCCACTGAGGGCGTGGCATCCACCACGCGCCAGCGGGCTGGTTCGGCCGCGATCAGGGCGCGGTAGCCGGCAGCTACGCGGCGGTGAAAATCCACCTCCAGCCGGTCGAACTGGTTCAACTCCTCGCCGCGAGCGGAGCCCGCCGCCTTACGTGCCAGGCCGACCTCCACGGGCACATCCAGGTACAGCGTGAGGTCGGGCGCCAGCCCGGCGCTGGCAATGGCCACGAGCTGCCGCAGCGTGTCCAGCTCCACACCGCGCCCATAGCCCTGGTAGGCGAGCGTCGCATCCACGTAGCGATCGCTCAGCACCAGCTTGCCGGCCGCCAGCGCGGGCAGCAGGAGCTCCCGCACGTGCTGGGCGCGCGCCGCGTTCACCAGGAAGGCCTCAGTGAGGCCCAGAATGCCGTGCTCGCCGCACTCGAAAAGCGCCGCGCGGATGCGATCGCCCACGGCGGTGCCGCCGGGCTCCCGCGTGTCCACACAGGCGTACCCCCGGCCGGCCAGCCAGGGCAGCAGCAGCTTGATCTGCGTACTCTTACCGGCACCCTCTGGGCCCTCCAGAGTGATCAGCCGGCCGGCGTGCGCCCCTGTTATCGGATCGCGCCCCTGCAGCTGGCCAAGAGCGCCGCTACCACTCGGCGCTCGCGTCCCAGCCCGGCTTGGATATCTTCACCCGCCGATTGGGTTCGCGGCCCCTGCTGCGCGACACCAGGTTGTGCTGCTCCGCCACCTGGTGCTGCAGCCGGCGCAGGTACGCGTTTTGAGGCGCCAGCTCAATGGGCGTGGTGTGCGCCAGTACCTGATCTACCGCGTTCTCCGCCTCTTTCACCGCGGCGCCCGCGCTGTCGTGCTCCAGCTCGAACAGGTTGGCCAGGCAGTTTTCCATCTGGGGGATTGAGTTCGCCTTGAGGACGTAGATCGGGATGTGCGCATCCTCGGCCTCACGCAGCGCGGGTGTTTTGCGGCGGTAGAAGTTTTTGAGCGTGATGACCACGTCGGCTTCGACGACGGTGTCCACCAGGGTCACCGGCAGGTGCATGTCCCGCACGCTCTGCTCCAGCCGCTGGCGGCTCACTCCGAACGCGAAGGCCCTGAGTGGCTGCAGCACCCCACGCCCTTCCAGCGATTCCACCGCGCGGCCCGCCGCGTCCTGCCCGCGGTCGAAGGCATTGGGATCGCGCTCCCAGGGAGCGATATCGGGCAACCCTGGTCTTTCGGAGCTGACTCGCGCGGTGTGGCCGCCGATGGCCCGAATCTGCCGCCGTGGCGCGGGCGTCTCCACGTGGATCTCGCCGGCGTCGTCACGATAACGCACCTGCGGCGCCTGCGGGAAGTCGCGCAGAATCGCATCCACCGTGCTGGCGACATCCAGGTGCACGGCCACGCGCTGCCAGTCCACCAGCTCCATCACCACGCCAAAGGTAGGCGGCCCCTTGCGCTCCAGCACGGACTTCTGCGTGCCGCGGCGACGCGCTTCCTCATCGCCCAGCGTCACGGTCTGAATCCCGCCGATGAGGTCGCTCAGGGTGTGGTTGGCGATGAGGTTTTCCAGGGAATTGCCGTGCGCCGTGCCCACCAGTTGTACGCCCCGCTCCGCAATGGTGCGGGCGGCGGCGGCCTCCAGCTCCGTGCCGATCTCGTCAATGATGATCACCTCCGGCATGTGGTTTTCCACCGCCTCGATCATCACGGCGTGCTGGCTGGCAGGGGTGCGCACTTGCATGCGCCGCGCCCGCCCAATAGCCGGGTGTGGAATGTCGCCGTCGCCGGCGATCTCGTTGGACGTATCTACAATCACCACGCGCTTACCCAGGTCATCGGCCAGCACGCGCGCCATCTCTCGCAGCATGGTGGTTTTGCCCACGCCGGGTCCACCCACCAACAGTATGCTCTCGCCGGATTCGACGACGTCCCGCACGATGCTGGTGGTGCCGTACACTGCGCGGCCTACACGGCAAGTGAGTCCCACGACGGCGCCCTTGCGGTTGCGGATGCACGAGATGCGATGCAGTGTGCGCTCAATACCCGCGCGGTTGTCGTCGCCAAACTCACCGATGCGGCCAACCACCTGGTCCAGGTCGGCCTGGCTCACGGGCTCACTGCCCAGCGTCAGCTCGCCGTCCGTGAAGCGCGCTTCGGGTGGCCGGCCCAGATCCATCACCACCTCCAGCAGCGTGCTGAGGTTGGGCGCGGCCTGCAGGTGCGCGGCCATGCGGCTCGGCAGCTTGTCGATCAGCGCATCCAGGTTGTCCGTCACCTGGCTGGCCCTGGCTTGCTCTGCGCTCGCCAGCTGCATCTCGCCGGTCATGCGCGGGTCAGCACTGGGGCAAGTCGGCGCTCCATTACCTGCACGGCAATGTGTTTCACCAGCAGAAGATAGCAACCATCATCCTCGAAGCCGGCGTCGGTGAATACTGGGATGAGCTCCTGCTGATAATCACGCACGCTGACACTCAGTCCGCCCGGTTGGATAGCGCGCGCTGCGCCGATGAGGAAGCTGCAAAGGTCCGGCATGCGGTCGCGTTTGTCGGGCCGGAGCAAAAAAGTGAGCCGGGCGCGGCCATCCAGGCGGCGCAGCCGGAACCAGCCGAACAGGTGTCCGCCCTCCTCGGCGACGAAGTTCCAGACGGTTTGTGGCGAATCCTGAGCCAATCCGACGCGGTTCAGCAGGCCGGCCAGCCGGCTGGTGGGCAGTGCCCAGTCCCGAGCAGTAACGCCTTCGGCCTGCTGAACGTTGCGCGGAGCAATGGAGGCATACAGCTGCAGCAGGGCAAAACTGTCGCGCGACTCGGCTGGCCGGAGGTTGGACGGTAGTGGGGGGAAAGGCGCGCTGCCGGGTAGGGCCAGCGACAGGCTGCGCTCCGCGGTGAAGCGGTAGAAGCCGATGCGGCGGAAGATCTGCAGTTCGTCCGCGTCATCCTGCACGTTGGCGAAGAGCTTACCGGCGCCCCGGTTGCCAACCGCCACGCAGGCGAATTCCAGCAGTTTGGTCCACACGTCGGCTGGCCGGTCCACCGTGGCTACCAGACGAATGATGTCCCACTTGTCCCGCGAGGGCCGTGGGCGGATCTGGAGGAAGCCGTAGATCTGGCCGCCTTCTTCGGAGACGTAGGTATGCACCGTACGGGCTGGCAGCATGCTGGATAGGAGCGTGCCGTGGGTGGAGGGCCAGGCACGTGGCGCCGCGCCGGTTTGCCACTCGTCTCGGATGGCGTGCGAAACGCGGTGAATAGAACCGATGGCCGCCAGATCGCGATAGCGAACGGGGCGTATCACGCCAAACTCCTAGGCCAGGTTTGTGGCGGCGCCGCTTGAGAGCCCGTTGGCGCTGCCCGCCAGATTGAGGAAAAGCGCGTGAAAGCGGTTATCCGCCGTGAGCTCCGGATGAAAGGCCGTAACCAGCAGATTCCGTTCCTGGGCCGCCACCATACGCCCATCCTGCAGGCGGGCCAGTACCCGAACCGCCGGCCCTACGCGAGTGAGCAGCGGCGCACGGATGAACACGGCATGGAAGGGTTGGTGGCCCAGTACGGCGATCGCAAGGTCCTGCTCAAAGCTGTCCACCTGGCGGCCAAACGCATTGCGGGAGACGGCGATGTCCATGAGCCCCAGGCGTGGCTGCAAGGATCCGTCGATGTCGCGGGCCATGGCGATCATGCCGGCGCAGGTGCCCCACAGCGGCACGCCCTGTTCGGCAAGCTGGCGAATGGGTTGCTCGAGCTGGTAGGCAGCCATGAGCTTCGCCATAGTGGTGCTCTCGCCGCCAGGAATGATCAGTCCCTGCAGCCCCCCCAGCTGCTGGGGCAGGCGCACCTGCACGACATCCGCGCCAAGCGCGCGCAGCACCGCCTCGTGCTCAGCAAAGGCGCCCTGCAGCGCCAGAATACCGATCTTCACCGAACGGACGTGCGTGCCTGAGGAAGAATGGCGCGCGCCGGTTACCAGCCGCGGGTGGCCAGCAGCTGTTCGGCTGGGATGCTGCTGATTTCCAATCCCGGCATAGCCTCACCCAGGCCCTTGGACACTTCAACCACGATCTTGGCATCGTTGAAGTGTGTGGTGGCCTGGACGATGGCCTTGGCATAAGCTGCCGGATTGCTCGACTTGAAGATGCCCGAGCCTACAAACACGCCGTCGCAGCCAAGCTGCATCATCAAGGCCGCGTCGGCCGGGGTGGCGATGCCCCCGGCGGCGAAATTCACCACCGGCAGCTTCCCGGCATTGGCCGTTTCCGTCACCAGGTCCAGCGGCGCACCAATCTCCTTGGCCGCGGCGGGCAGCTCGTCCTTGGGCAGGTTAACCAGGCGGCGGATATCGGCCATCAGGGTGCGCATGTGCGTCACCGCCTCTACCACGTTGCCGGTGCCGGCCTCGCCTTTCGTGCGGATCATCGCGGCACCCTCGCTGATGCGCCGCAGCGCCTCCCCCAGATTCCGCGCACCGCAGACG
The DNA here is from genome assembly GCA_035532895.1 of Chloroflexota bacterium. Lineage (GTDB taxonomy): Bacteria > Chloroflexota > JAJPGV01 > JAJPGV01 > JAJPGV01 > DATKQD01. The sequence continues at coordinate 1,073 of DATKQD010000156.1, read as the reverse complement.
AAAGGCACCTTGAAGTCGTGCTTCCAGATGTGGTTGCTGTTGTCGGCGGGCGTCAGCACTTCGCTTTCGTCCACGTAATCCACGCCCATGGCCTCCAGCAGTTGGGCCTCCACGAAGTGGCCGATGCGCGCCTTGGCCATCACCGGTATGGTGACTGTGTCCATGATGGCCTGGATGATCGACGGGTCACTCATGCGGGCCACGCCGCCGGCCTTCCGAATGTCCGCGGGCACCCGCTCCAGCGCCATCACCGCGCAGGCGCCAGCTTCCTGCGCGATGCGCGCGTGTTCGGGGGTGACGACGTCCATGATCACGCCGCCCTTCAGCATCTGGGCCAGGCCGCGCTTGACTGTCGAGGTGCCCGTTTCCATTCGTAAAGATCCTTACGTCAACAGAATATGGGGAATTTTATCGCGCTTGCCTCTCCAGACTTGCCCGCGACTGGTCGATGATGCAAATGGCGGCATGGACGCCCGGGATCGGCCCGGCCTGGCTGTCGGTGCAGGCAGCCAGGGTCGGCTGGAATGGATGCCAGCGTCTCTTACGCCAGCGGGTGAAGGGCGAGAGGTGCCGACTACGCTGGCCATTGCGATGGCCAGACAGGTTCGGCGCTCGCCCAGCACCAGCCCGCCCTTCTAGTCGTCAGCCTCCGTAGTTGACGCCGAGCTCCGCCAGGGTGAGGGGCTTGGCTTCGTGCTTTACGCCGGCGTTGATAACGCGCCCGATCACCGCTGCGTGGTCGCCCGTTTCGTCGATCGAGAGCACCTCGGCCTCTACCCAGGAGGCACAGTTGGTGATGATGGGGCAGCCGGTTTCCGCCGTTTCGTAGGCATGGTCGCCGAATTTACCGTCCTTCGGCTCCACGGACTTGAAGAACGCGAACGCTAGGTCGCGCTGGCCGCTCTCCAGGAAGCTGAGCGCAAACTTGCGGCCGGCCTTCAGGATGCCAAAGGGCTTGCTGTCTTTCTTCACGCCAATCACCACTAGCGGTGGCTGGAATGACACCTGCGTCGTCCAATTGATGCTCGCCACATCCATGTCCTGCCCATTGGCTACGCCCAGCACCTGCAACC
>DATKQD010000155.1:0-3204 GCA_035532895.1 Chloroflexota bacterium | reverse complement strand
TGAAGGCCAACGTGCTGCTGGGCCACTCCCATTGGGATCACATTCAGGGTTTCCCCTTTTTCGGGCCGTTGTTCGTGCCCGGCAATCAGTTCAATTTCTTCGGCCCGCAGGAGCACAGCCAGCGACTGAACGACACGCTGGGCGGGCAGATGCAGTATCGCTACTTCCCCGTGGGCATGGATCAACTGGCGGCTACGCTGCACTACCAGGAGCTGCGCGAAGAGACAGTCAGCATTGGCCGCGTCGCGGTGAGTTCCCACTACCTCAACCACACCACCCTGACCCTCGCCTATAAGCTGCAGGTGGACGGCCGCACGCTCATTTACGCCACGGATAGCGAGCCTTTCTCGCAGCAACCGCGAGCCTGGGCATCATCCGACGACCGAACTTTTCTGCACCGGCGCGACGAGAAGCTTGTAGAGTTTTTCTCGGGCGCGGACACGCTCATCATGGACGCGCAGTACACCGCGCGAGAATACCCGCAGAAGGTGGGCTGGGGCCATGGAACGGTGGACTACACCATCGACATGGCCATCTCAGCGGGCGTGGGCACGCTGGTGTTGTTTCATCACGAGCCAACGCGGATCGACACCGCCATGGAGGTGCTGGAGCAGTTGGCGCAAAAGCGCATGCAGGCAGAAGCACCCCACATCGAGGTGCTGGCTGCGCGCGAGGGAGTGACTTTGGAGCTGGAAGATGTGGCCGGCCAGGCAAATCCGGTTCATGAACGCCGGCTGCCCGAGTTCCATCCGCGCGTACGCGTTGCCGTGGTAGGTTCGGCCGACTTCGCCGACGTCGCCTCGAAGACCCTGGCGCAGGACCACTACGACATCGTGGCGGTGGAGCACATGGCCGCTTTGGAGAGCGGCGAATTCGCCGATTACCATCCGCACCTGGTGCTGCTGCGCCAGCCGGACGGCAGCTGGAACCGCGCCGCCCACCAGTTCCTGCGCAACGAACGGCGCCGCCACGTGCCAGTGCTGGTAGTGGTGCCGGACGGCCGCGTTGAGGCCGCCCAGCAGGCTTTCGACGAAGGCGCCGCGGACGTGCTCATGGAGCCGTTCGCGGGTACACAGCTGCACTCCCGCGTAGACTCGTGGCTGCTGCGAGCCGGCGTGGCTGTGGACCGCCGTATCCGTGGCCACCGCGCCGAAGGCGAGCCCGAACCCGCCCCTGTCGCCTAGCCCTCGCCGCGAGCCGCGGATTCCCCCGGTCTTGTCGGCCGCGCAATAACTATGCCACCTGGCCTGGTTCCTTGGGGACAAAGTTCGAAAGCGGCTTTCAACGCTGGGCACAAGATGCGCGGCCCAACGCTGGCGAATAGACTAAAGTCATGGCTGAGCGTTTCCTTCCCGGCAGCGCGAACAGCCAGCCTGGGGCCCTGTCGCACGAGCAGTTAACAGCCATCTTAGGTGGCGTGCCGCACGGCATCGTAGGCATCGATCTCACCGGGCACATCCTCTTCGCCAACCAGGCGGCCGCGAATCTGCACGGCTACTCCGGTCCCGACGAAATGAACGGCCTGGCCGCGGAGCCGCTGCTCGCCGCGCTGCGGGTGACCGACGAAGCTGGCGAGCCCCTGCCCTGGGAGGCGCTGCCGCTCCAGCGGGCGCTGCACACCTGGCAAGCCCAGCAGCGGCTGGTTCGGTTGCCGCCGGGCGCCGCCAGCTCAGAGCGCTGGATCATCCTCAAGGCGCAGCCCATACCGGGCACACCGCCCGGTACCCAGATGGTGCTCCTGGTCCTGCAGGACGTGACCGCGCTGAAGCTGGCCGAACAGGAGCGCGACGCCTGGATGCAAACGCTGGCGCACGACCTGAAAACGCCTCTCACCGCCATCCGCGGGTACGCCCAGCTGGCCGTGCGCAACATCGCGGCACGGGACAGGCAGGGCGCGCTCACGGACCTCGAGCGCGTGGTGAAGGCGAGCGACCGGCTAACGAAAATGGTCGAGCAGCTGGGCGATCTGACGCGCATCCAAACGCAGGGCGGCCTGCAACTGCGCGTCCGCCCCTGCAACATGGTGGAGCTGGTGCAGCGGGCGGTGGAGCTGGCGCAGGCCTCCACAACTTTGCACCGGCTGCGGCTGGAGCTACTGGTAGACAGCTTGATCATCCCGGCCGATGCCGAGCGGCTGGAGCGTGTGTTCGAGAACCTGCTCAGTAACGCCATCAAGTACAGCCCGGAGGGCGGCGACATCGACGTACGGGCCGGCCAGAACGAGCCTGGCCTGGCTTACGCCTCGATCACCGATGCTGGCATTGGCATTTCGCAGGAGGATATGGCGCGCATTTTTGTGCGTTTCGGCCGCGGCCGCAACGTGGGCAAGATCGACGGCAGCGGCATCGGCTTGAGCTTCTGCCAGGCCGTTGTCCATGCCCACGGCGGTCAGATCCATCTGGAGAGCCAACCCGCCAAAGGTACTCGCGTCACCGTGCGCTTCCCTCTGCTGGAGCCTGCCTCCGTGGGCGACGCCATGTCCGACGGCGCGCCCTGGGAGCGCTTCCACCTGCCCTTGACCAGTGACTGAGGCTCTTCGCGCCTTTCAGTTCGCCGGTATCACCTGTTCAACACCCAATACCGAGACCGGCTGCCCGGCCAGTGTGGGGACGGCGGCGCCGTTGCGGTAGTCGTACACACCCAGCTGAAGCGCATACGTGCCGGGCTTGGCCGTCGCGGGGATGCGTACGACCCAATCATCTGGAATGACTTCGCCCGGCTGCCACAAGTGCGGCAGCAATCCCACGCCCTGGCCCGGCCCATGGTCCGTATCGTGGATTACCTGGCCGGTAGAGTTCGCCAGGCGCACGAAGGCTGAGTAGTCGAAATCCGGCTTCGTAAGCACACCCGGCGGCGGAAGGATACGCAGCGTGCGCAGGGCGTTCGGCCGAGCATCCTGCAGCACTAGTGGATACGATGGCACCTGGTAGGACGACGCCCAGAAGAGTCGCAGCCGCAGCGTGCCGCCGGCAGGCACCTGTGGCAAGCTGACACGATTCCAGCCAACCAGCTCCATGGCGTGCTCGAAGCGTATTGGTTGGTGGTACTGCACGCCGGCGGACACGGCGTCGCCATACACCGGTGCCGTCGCACCAAAGCTATGCGCCACAGCCACCAGCCCTGCCCCAACGGTCACCGCGGCCAGCCCGCTGGTGCAAGCGCTCGCCAGCACATTCAGCCGCCGCGGAAGGCTGGCCAGGCCAA
>DATKQD010000154.1:0-6356 GCA_035532895.1 Chloroflexota bacterium | reverse complement strand
CTAGGCGCGTCCGGAGAGTTGCAGGCCCTTCATCAGGCCGGGGTGGCTGGTGACGGCCGCGGGCATGAGCCAGGTATAGCCCTCCTGGAGCACGCGCTCCACGTTCTCCGCGCTCACATGGGGGTGGCCCACAGGCACGTGATGCGCCTTGCAGATGGCCACGATGTCGGCCATGGCGGAGCGCAGGGATGGGTGGTCGTACTGGCGAGGGATGCCCATCTCCTGCGAGAGGTCACCTTCGCCGATGAGCACGGCGCCGATGCCGGGTACCTGTTCCAGCATGCTGGGCAGGTTTTTGATGGCCCGCAGCTCCTCCACCTGGATGACCACGAGCACTTCGCCATTGGGCTCCAGCGGCCACACGTCGGCCCGCTGGTAATAGTCCTGGTTGCTGATGCCCCAGTAACGTGCCGCTGTGGTGGGCGCATCGCCGCGAATCCCAACGGGGTGGTGCAGCGGGTGCTCTTCGCGCTTGGGGTAGCGGCACGCGCCGACCGCGTTCAGCGCCTCCTCCACAGTGCTGCAGTGCGGCCACACGATGCCGTAGATGCCGATGTCCAGCACCTGCTTGGCGATCCAGGACACGCGCTCAATGCCATTTGGCGGGATGCGCACGAAGGGCGTGACCGCGGGTGCGAGCGTGCCGCCCGCTACGAGCTGGCGGCGGCTGAGCATGTACTGCAGCGCGTCGCGCAGGGCGCGGATGTCGTAGATGCCGTGCTCCATCTCGAACACGCATCCGTCATAGCGCGATTCGCTGATGGTAATGGCATTTTCCACTGTGGGGGGCGTGAAGGGTAGGAACACCGGCTTACCGGCGGCCAGCTGTTGGATGACGCCGTTGAGGCGCGGGATGTCGGCCATGTACGATCTCCTTGGTTGGGGCAGTGGTTGCTTCGCCCGCGAGGCAGCCGAACAATCATACGCATGGAGCAGCAATGATCATCGACATCCACGGGCACTACACCACGTATCCACCCGGCGTGGAGGCCTATCGCGGCGCTCAAATCGCGCAGATGAGCGCCCCTACCAAAGGCAAGATGAACGTAACTGACGAGGAGATTCGGGCCAGCATCGAAACTGGCCAGCTCCAGCAGCAGCGCGAACGTGGCACGGATCTCACGCTCTTTTCGCCGCGCGCCAGTTGGATGGGCCACCACTTCGGCAACGAGCTGATCAGCCGCTACTGGTCCGAGCACTGCAACGATCTCATTCAGCGCGTGTGCACGCTGTTCCCGGAGAATTTCGCCGGCGTGTGCATGCTGCCCCAGTCGCCCGGCGTCCCCCCGGCGCATGCCGCCGCGGAGCTGGAGCGGTGTGTCACGCAGCTTGGCTTCGTGGGCTGCAACTTGAGCCCGGATCCGTCGGGCGGTTTCTGGCAGTCACCCCCGCTCACCGATCGTTCCTGGTACCCGCTGTACGAAAAGATGGTGGAGTTGGACGTGCCAGCCATGATCCACGTGAGCGCCAGTTGCAACCCTGCCTTCCACCAAACCGGCGCGCACTACTTGAATGCTGATACGACCGCTTTCATGCAGTTCCTGCAGACGCCGCAGGTCTTCAAAGATTTCCCGACATTGCGCTTCATCATTCCCCACGGTGGCGGCGCGGTGCCGTATCACTGGGGCCGCTACCGCGGCATCAACCTCGACATGGGCCGGCCCGAGCTCACCGAGCTGCTGCTGAAGAACATCTGGTTCGACACCTGTGTGTACCAGCAGCCTGGGCTGGAGCTGCTGCTCAAGGTCATTCCCGTGGATAGTGTGATGTTCGCTTCGGAAATGATCGGCGCGGTGCGTGGTAAGGACCCCCTCACCGGCCACTACTTCGATGACACCAAGCGCTTCATCGACGCTATCGACTGGCTCACGGAGGATCAGCGCGTCTTGCTGTTCGAGGGCACGGCGCGGCGCGTCTTCCCCCGGCTGGACCAGCAGCTGCGCGCCAGGGGAAAGTAGGCCGGCAGGCGGCGGGGGACCTCAGGGCTGAGCTGCCACCGCCGCGTGCGCCCCAAGCACGTCCGCCGCGTGCGTATGCACCATCTCGTGCACGGCAATCTCGCCGAAGCCGGCCTCCAGCAGCCGGCCCGCGAAGATGCCCAGTCCCTCGTCGGCGTAGGGCGCGGTGCTTTGGCCGAGGTCGGTGGCCAGGATGGTGCTGGAGCTGCCTACCTGGCGGATGTTCTCGTAGACGTGCTCCCAGGGGATCTTGCCGCTGTTGGGCGTGGTGAAGCAGCGTTCGAAGTACACGTCGTGTCGCGCCAGCTCCTGCTGCTGCTCGATCGTGAGCAGCGTGGAGGGAAATTCGGGATGTGTGACGATGATGCGCCGCACGCCCACATCGCGTGCCGCCTTCACCACCGGCAGCATCTCCGCCGGCGCGATGTGGCCGGTGGCCAGAACCATGTCGTACTTGCCAATCAGCTCCAGGCACTGCCGCAACGCGGGCACGATGGCGCCGTCCTGCAGGGGCGAGAGCCACGGGCCGGCGATGCCCAGGGCGCGCATCTCGCGGGCGATACCCATCCAGTAGGGCAGCTTGCTCTCGTCCTTCTGGCCGGCGATGTTGGACAGCTCGTTCGCAGAATCGACGGTCGGCAGCCACACCACTTTGGTGCCCAGGCGACCGGCGATGTCCACGGCGATGGGGTTGAACCCGCCCACGGAGTTGTTGAGCACGAGCCCCCCGAAGGCCTGCACGTCCGGGAAGAGCTGGCGCAGCAGGGTGGCACGGTCGGCCGTGCACACGTAATGCGATTTCAGCACGAAGCCGCCCAAATGCCGATCGCGGAAGCGGGTGGCGAGCTCCACGTCGTCGAATCTGCGGGCCAGAACGTCTGGGCCGGCGTGTACGTGGGTATCGAAAGCGCCCTGCAGCACGCCCGCGATCGTCTCTGCGCTTACCATGGCTTTCTCCTGTTGGGAACTTGACGCGTGTAACCCCGATGGGACTGTCATAGGTGGATTGACAAATGATAGGCGCAGCGGCCCACGGCAGCTTGAGTCGTCGGCTGCGTGCGCGTTACACATTTCGTTGAATAGAAAGTGTCCACCATGGGTTCCGAGAGGCGCGCTGCAATTCGCCGGGTCTTCCCGCTGCAACCCTTGACCGCGGTCCCAGCGGGTGAAGGTGGGCTTTCGTGACACGCACCCTGTCCCAAATCCTTGACGGGGACATTGGGTTCAGTCTATACATCGACCGATGATGGTGATAGACTGCTCGGAAAAATCCGGGCGGCTGCCCAAGGCCCCATCTTTTGCGCTTATATCTCGTGGCGCCAGAACCCCTGAAACACACCTCGGCGAGCCGAGCAAATCGTGAAAAAGAAGTAAGGAAGGACCAGCGAATGGCGCAAATCGGAGTCGGCGGCTCATCCGGAACATCGATGAACGCGGTCCAAACGCAAGCGGTGGCGAGTCCGCCCGGCACTGCCATTGCCCCGGGTATAGCGGCTGCGCCGCGGGGCCGGCCGGCGAAGAAGAAATCGCTGGCTACACACCTCAGGCGCGACTGGGTGATGCTCCTGCTCATCGCGCCAGGCGTGATCTACTTCCTGATCTTCTACTACATCGAGGCATTGGGCTACGTCATCGCCTTCGAGAACTACCTGCCCTTCATGGGCTTCGTCCACAGCCAGTGGGTGGGGCTGGATAACTTCCGGCAGATGATCGAGGACCAGGCCTTCTGGCAGGCGGTCCGCAACACGATTGTCATCAACGGCCTGCAACTGATCTTCTATTTCCCGGCGCCTATAGTCCTGGCGCTGATGCTGAACAGCGTGATCAGCACCAAGATACGGCGGCTGGTGCAGAGTATCGTGTACCTGCCCTACTTCATCTCCTGGGTCATCATCGTGTCGCTGTTCCAGCAGATCTTTGGCGGCGCGGGCATTGTGGCCCATCTGATGCGCGGGCTGGGCATGCCGGTTATCAACATTGTGAGCAGCCCACCGCTGTTCAAGTGGGTCATCCTGTTGCAGGTGATCTGGCAGGGCACCGGCTGGGGCACGATCATCTACCTGGCCGCGCTGCTCAGCATCGATGGCAGCCTCTATGAAGCCGCCGCGGTGGATGGCGCGAACAAGTGGAGCCGCATGTGGCACGTGACGCTGCCCGGCATCATGGACATCACCGTGCTGTTGTTCATTCTGCGGCTGGGGCTCATCCTGTCCAACGGCTTCGAGCAGATTCTGCTCCAGCGCGACGCGGTTGGTCCGGCTGCCGGTGAGGTGCTGGATACGTACATCTTCTATCACGGTATCGCCGGCGGGCAGTGGGGCATCACCGCGGCGGCAGGTTTGATCAAGCTCTTCATCGGCACGGGGTTGGTGCTTGGTTCGAACAAGCTCGCTCACTTCTTCGGATCGGGAGGCATCTACCAGTGATCACCTTTGGTCAAGCCCCGTGGATGGAGAAGCCCACGCGGGCGGGCATTATCGGCAAGGGCATCGTGCTCTTCATCATCTGTGCCATCGTCGTGTATCCATTCCTGTCCGTGCTGGCCACGAGTCTGGCAACCGAGTCGGACGTTGAGGCCAATGGAGGTCTGGTGATCTGGCCTCAGCACCCCACGCTGAGCGCATACCAAACCATTTTCGAGGGTGGGGTGGTGACGCACGCCATCCTGGTGAGCGTGGGTGTGACTGTCATCGGCACCGTCGCGTCGCTGATACTCACCATCATGCTGGCTTACGGGCTGAGCCGGCCAATCATTGCTGGCCGGCCGTTGCTGCTGATGTGCCTGTTCACCTTGCTGTTCTTCCCTGGGATCATTCCCGCGTATCTCATGGTCAAGCAGTTGGGCCTGCTCGATAACTACGCATCGCTGGTCATACCGGTGGTCATCTTTGGGTTCAACATGGTGGTGGTGCGGCAGTTCTTCATGGCCCTGCCACAGGAGCTGCTGGACAGCGCGCGCATTGACGGCGCCGGCGACATCCGCATCCTCACTCGCATTGTGCTGCCACTGTCCAAGGCCATCATCGCCGTTGTCGCTTTGTTCTATGCGGTGGGCTACTGGAACAACTTCTTCAGCGCGTTGCTGTATCTGAGCGACAGTTCACAGTGGCCGTTAACGCTGGTGCTGCGCTTGTACGTGATCCAGGGCGCGCACCTTCCGGGGGCCATGTCTTTCGCCGCAGGCGACCAGCCGCCCCCGGAGCAGGCCATCCAGATGGCCGTGGTGATCATCGCGACGGTGCCAATTCTGCTGGTCTACCCCTTCTTGCAGAAGTACTTCACGGTCGGCGTCTTGACGGGCGCCATCAAAGGCTGAGAGAATCCGCCCCTCTACGAAAGCGAACCAGGCGCACCGCCGGCGTCGGCAATTCGGAACCTAAAGAGCAGGAGTCAGATCACGTGGCGTCAGTCACTTACGAGAACGTTTCGAAGCGGTTCAACGAGACCGCGGCGGTGAGGGACCTCAACCTGGAGATACACGATGGCGAGTTCATCGTGCTGGTTGGGCCGTCCGGTTGCGGGAAATCTACGACGCTGCGAATGCTCGCCGGCTTGGAGGAAGCGACTGAGGGCGACATCCGCATCGGCGATCGCGTGATCAACGATGTTGCGCCGCGTGACCGTGACATTGCTATGGTGTTCCAGTCGTACGCGCTGTACCCCCACATGAGCGTGTTCGACAACATGGCCTTCGGCCTCAAGATGCGCCACGTCCCCAAGGATGAGATCCAAACCAAGGTGCGTGAGGTCGCCAAGATGCTGGCGCTGGATGCGCTGCTGGCTCGCAAGCCAGGCCAGCTTTCCGGTGGGCAGAGGCAGCGTGTAGCGCTGGGCCGGGCGATCGTCCGCAGCCCGCAGGTTTTCCTGCTGGACGAGCCGCTTTCGAACCTGGACGCGGCGCTGCGCGTAGAAACGCGTATCAACCTGCAGCGCCTGCACCGCGATTTGCAGACGACCTTCATTTACGTGACGCACGACCAGGTAGAGGCCATGACCATGGGCGACCGCATCGCCGTGATGCGCGAAGGTGTGCTGCAGCAGGTTTCCGCGCCCACGGACCTGTACGACCATCCGGCCAATATGTACGTCGCCGGGTTCATTGGCAGCCCGCGTATGAACTTCATTCCGGTGACGGTTCAGGGCACCACGGCCACAGCCTCAGGCTTCACCATGGAGTTGCCCAAGGCGTTGGGTGTGGAAAAGGCGGTGCTGGGTATTCGCCCCGAGGACATGAGCGATGGCAACGGCTCGCTGGACGTGGAACTGCGGGTGGATGTGATGGAAGTGCTCGGCTCAGACGAGTACCTTTACGGCAAGATGGGCGCGGACGATGTCATCGGCCGCGTGGACCCGCACTTCCGTACGGCGCCGGGCGACAAGGTGCCACTGCACATCAAC
>DATKQD010000153.1:0-9775 GCA_035532895.1 Chloroflexota bacterium | reverse complement strand
CTGGCGCATGGCTTTGGTTTGCGCGGCGCTGCCGACGCGCGACACCGAGATACCCACGTTCATGGCCGGCCGCTGCCCGGCGTAGAAGAGGTCGCTCTCCAGGAATATCTGCCCGTCCGTGATCGAGATCACATTGGTGGGGATGTAGGCCGCGACGTCACCGGCCAGCGTCTCGATAATGGGCAGCGCGGTAATGGAGCCCCCGCCATACTGATCGTCCATTTTGGCGGCGCGCTCCAGCAGCCGGGAGTGCAAGTAGAACACGTCCCCGGGATAGGCCTCGCGCCCCGGTGGACGGCGTAGCAGCAGGGACACCTCGCGGTACGCCCAGGCGTGCTTGCTCAGGTCGTCGTAGATGATCAGGGCATCCTTGCCGGCGTGCATGAACTCTTCGGCCATGGCCACCCCGGCGTACGGCGCGATGTACTGCATAGCGGCGGGGTCCGACGCGCAGGCGACCACGAGCATGGTGTGCTCCATGGCGCCAAACTCCTCCAGCGTAGCGACGATCTGCGCGACCTTGGATGCCTTCTGCCCGATGGCCACGTAGATGCAGATCATCCCCTGGCCCTTCTGGTTGATGATCGTGTCGATGGCGATAGCCGTTTTGCCCGTCTGCCGGTCACCGATGATCAGCTCACGCTGGCCGCGGCCAATGGGGATCATGCCATCGATGGCTTTGATGCCCGTTTGCACCGGAGTGTCCACGGACTTGCGGTAGATGACGGAGGGCGCGACTGCTTCGATGGGCCGCGTCTTTGCGGTCGTGATGGGCCCTTTCCCGTCGATGGGCTGGCCCAGCGCGTTGACCACACGGCCGATCATCGCGTCGCCTACAGGCACCTCGACGATGCGGCCCGTGCTCTTGGCTTCGTCACCTTCCTTGATGTGCGTGTCGTCGCCCAGGAGCACGCAGCCGACGCTCTCTTCCTCCAGGTTGAGCGCCATGCCCATCACGCCACCGGGGAACTCCACCAGCTCGTTGGACATGACACCCTGCAGGCCGTAGACGCGAGCGATGCCATCGCCCACCTCCACAACGCTGCCCACACTGACGGACGAGATGGTCTCGCCAAAGTGCTCGATCTGCTGCCGGATGATGGACGATATTTCGTCCGCGCTGACTTCAGCCACGTGCCTTCTCCACTTCAGGATCCTCCGTCCCGAGCGGTTCAGCCGCCGGGAACACTGTGCGCATGGTTTACGCCTGGCCGGCCAGCATGTGCTGGCGCAGCGCGGCGAGACGCGAGGTGATGCTGCCATCGATCAGCACATCGCCCACCCGGGCCACGAAACCGCCGATGATCGACGCATCCACACGCATGTTGAGCTCTATGGTTTTGGAGGTCAAACGCTCAAGGCGCTCCTTGAGCGAGGCCGTCTGTGCCGCTTCCAGCGGGACGGCGGTAGTCACCTCGGCCACAGCCACATTGCGTGCTTCGTGAACCATGGCCAGGAATTCGCGTCGCAGGGCCGCGGCCGACGAGGTGTGGGCCCGCCGAACCAGAAGCAACGCCAGGTTGAGAGCCAGCTTGTTGACCCGCGGCTCCAAGACCTGCCGAACGACAGTTTCCTTCTGGGCCACAGCAGGTTTCGGATCTGTGAGGTAACGGGCCAGCATCGGCTGGGTAAAGGCTGACACGATGGTGTCCAAATCCGTCAGCCAGCGGTCGTAGCTGTTCGCCTCGCGCGCGATGGCGAACGTGCCTTCGGCGTAGCGGCGAGCCGCGGTTCCGCGCAGCATATTAGTTGGGCGACCCCTGCGCATCGTCCATGAATTGCTCCACGATGCGGTAGTGCTCGGGGCCAGTCAAGGAACGGTCGATCACGCGGCCGGCGGCAGCGATGGCCAGGTCCACAGCTTGCTTGCGCAGTAGGGCGACGGCTTGGTCGCGCTCCAGAGCAATTTCGTTGCGGGCGCGTTCCAGCAGCCGCTCAGCATCTTCTCGAGCTTGAGCGCCAGCCTGTTCGCGAATCTGGTTGGCGGTTTCGGTGGCCGCGGCCAGCATCTCCGAAGCCTGCTTGCGCGCGTCATCCAACGCGGACCGATTGGCCTGCTCCGTCTCCTGCACTTCGGCGCGAGCGCGGTCGGCCGCCTCCATGCTTTCGCGAACACGCAGCGCCCTGGCATCCATCAGCTTCAGCACGGGCTTAAACAGCAGCCGGTTGAGCAGGTACAGCAGAATCAGGAAATTGATGGCCTGCCATATCAGCCGCATCCAGTCAATGCCTAGTGAGCTCACGTCATTCCTTTCTCTGGTACCCTGGCTGCCGCGGTGGCGGGGTAGCCGACCTGCCCCCGCCACCGCGGCTGCTGAACTCCTAGCTGGCGAAAGCCAGGATAAAGGCGATGATCAAGGCGTAAATGGCGACAGCCTCGGCCAGCGCCATACCCAGGATCATGTTCGTCTGAATCGTGCCGGCCGCTTCCGGGTTCCGGCCGATGGATTGCATGGCCCCCAGGCCCGTGAGGCCGATGCCGATGCCAGGCCCAATCGCCCCCAGACCGATCGCCAGGCCTGCTGCGAGCCTGGCTGCCGCGTGTACGTCCATGTACCATGGACTCCTTTCTCGGGATGCGCTCCCGTACCCAAAAGTGAGAGTTGGCGAGGCGGGAAAGCGCCCCGATTCCCAGGGTCCGCCCCCTCAGTCCCCCTGATAAAGCAAGGTCAAGAAACCGTCAATGTGCGCCGGCCACTGCCAGGTGGTCCGGCTCCTGCTCGTGGGACGTGGTGCCGAGCGTGAAGTAGGCCAGGCACAGGACCGTGAACACCAGCGCCTGTATCAGCCCGAACAACGTTTCCAACACCTGGAACAGCGACGGGACGAAGATGGGAATGAGGTTCGTCATGACCGTCACCAGCACCTCCCCCGCCAGCAAGTTGCCAAACAACCGGACCGAGAGTGACAGCATACGCACGAGCTCGCTCACCAGCTCGATCTGCCCGATGCCCGGCGGCCAGAGGAAGTGCTTGAGATGTTCCTTGCCGCGGAAGCGCAGCGCCCAGTACTCAGTCGCCAGGAAGGTGATCACCGCTAGTGCCAGCGTCGTGCTCCAATCCGCGTTGACCGAGCGGAACAGCGGCACGTGAGCGTTGCCCACCACGGCATAGATGGGCCCGATGATCGGTAGCAGGCTCAGCCAGTTAGCCACGATAATAAAGCAAAACAAGCTGGCCATCAGGGTGAAGACAACCCGGCCGCGTGCCCGCCCCACGGCCGTCTCCGCCAGGTTCAGCAGCTGCCCAATCACGACCTCGCCCAGCATCTGCCAGCTGCGTCCGTGTGGCACCATCTGCAAGCGCCGGCCGCACAACCAGGCCAGCAGCAGCGTCACCAGGATGGCGAAATAGGTGTAGAGGATGGTATTGGTGACGGCCAGCGGACCGAGGTGAAACAACGCTTCCGGCGCCAGCGGCGGAATGTTCATCTACTTCTTAATCGCGTCCTTCAGCATTCGCACCATGATGTAGAAAGCCAGTACCCCTCCAACCACCAGCCCCATCAGCAGAAACAATGGACTCCGGTTCAGCCGCCCATCCAGCCAGTAGCCGCCATACGTACACAATGCCAGCGGGAGCGCAATCGACAGCCCCAACTGCCCGAACAGCGCAAGTGCCTGCATGAGCGAGCGCTGATCGTTCATTTAGACACAAAAAAGGAACGCGCGTCGTTCCGTTTGTGAGCCGCCTGTTCAGTTGTCTTTGTCGTTAGCGGGCCGAGTATAACATGGCCTCGGCGACCCTTTTGTGAGGTCTGCACCCTACGATTTGAGCGTGCCAGGCCCCGCTTTGGGCGCTCAGCAGCTACCGTCCCCAATTGGGTTATCAGCCTCGCGCAGCAAGCCTACCAGCGCTCGTAGCGCCATTTCATAGCCCCGCCAGCCCAGGCCCATGACGGTGCCAACAGCCGCGGCGGAAATGTACGATCTCTGCCGCCACTCCTCGCGCCTGTGCAGGTTGGACAGGTGCACCTCCACGACCGGGTAATGCACAGCCTTAATGGCATCGTGCAGGCTGATACTGCTATGGGTGAGGCCGCCGGGGTTGAGGATCGCCCCCGCCACGCCCCGCTCGTCCCCGGCCTGGATAGCATCCACCAACGCACCCTCGTGGTTGCTTTGCAGGAACTCCAGATCCACCGCCACCAGCTCGGCGGCCAGAGCCAAAAGCCGAGCGTTGATCGCCGGCAGCGTCATCGGCCCGTAAATCTCGGGCTCGCGGGCGCCCAGCAGGTTGAGGTTGGGGCCGTTCAGGACCAGCACCGACAGCGGCCGGGTCACCGGGCCGCCGCCAGGCGCCTTCCGGTTGGCTTGCCACGGCCAAACAGCCGCGCTAGGTCCCCGTTCTCCCACACCACCAGCAGCGCGCTGGCGTTGAAGATGGACGAGTACGTGCCGCTGGCGATTCCGATGAGCAGCACCAGTGTGAAATCGCGAATCGTGACGCCGCCAAACAGCGTGAGCGCCAGCAACGTGAACAACACGGTGAGGGACGTATTCAGCGAGCGCACGAGCGTTTGCACCAGGCTGTTGTTGACGGTCGTCTCAAAATCGCGGGCGGCGCGCTTCACCAGGTTTTCGCGTATGCGATCGAACACCACCACCGTATCGTGCACCGAAAAGCCCACCACGGTGAGCACGCCCGTCACGAACAGCGTATCCACCTCCAAGCCGAATACCTTGCCCAGAATGGACCACAGCCCTACTACCACCAGCACGTCGTGCAGCAGCGCGATGATGGCGCACACACCGTAACGCCACGCGTTATCAAGCCGGCGAAAGGCCCACCAGATGTACAGCAGAATGAACCCGGACGCCGCGGCAACGGCGACGAAGGCGGCGCGCGAAGTCTGCGATCCGATAATCGGCCCCACTGTGTCAGACGACTGCCGCGTGACCGTACCGAGCTTTTGCCGCATTGCTTGCTCGATACTGGAGAGCTTGGTCACGTCCAGCGGTGGGGTGCGAATGATGGCCGTTTGGCTGCCCCCCGCGCTGGGGCTCATCTGCACCTGTACATCCTGAATGCCCGCTTGAGAGAAAATCTGCTGCACCTGGGCGGCCTGCACACTCTGGCTCACGCTGTATTGCAGCAGCGCGCCGCCGGTGAAATCCACGCTGAGCTTGAGATGAAAGATCAGCAGCGAAATGACGCCCGGAATGATGACCAGAGCTGACAGGCCAAAAAACCAGTTGCGCTTGGACATCAGGTGGTCCACGTTCGCTGCCCCTTCTACGCCTGCGCCGCGCCGGCCGCGAGATCCACCCCACCAGCGTGCGCCTCACGCTGCAAGCCGAAGAACCAGCGCAGCCGGCCACGAACGGCTCCGTGCTGAGATCGCGGGATGAGCAGCAGAAGCGTGCGCAGGAACACCCGCGAGCAGCTGTAGGCCGTGATGAAGCTGATGACCACGCCGATGAGCAATGTGAGCGCAAACCCCTGGATGATGCTCGCCCCGAAGTTGCTGCCGAAGATGTACAGCACCAGGCAGATGATCACCGTGCACAGGTTGGAGTCGCGAATCGATGGCAGCGCCCGCGAGAAACCCGCCTCCAGCGCTGCGCCCAACGTTTTGCCCCCACGCAGCTCCTCCTTCATGCGCTCAAAGATGAGCACGTTGGCATCCACCGCCATGCCGATACTTAAAATGAACCCGGCGATGCCCGGCAACGTGAGCACTACTGGCCACATGCGAAAGATGGCGTAGGTCCACACCCCGTAGGTGCCCAGCGCGATAGCGGCGATCACGCCTGGCAGACGGTAGTACAGCAGCATGAAAGCGAGCACGATAGCCAGCCCGATCTCGCCCGCGATGTAGCTGCGTGCCACCGAGTCCTGCCCCAGCGTGGGGCCAACCGAGCGCGTGGCCTCGATGGACAGCGGCACGGGCAGTGCGCCGTATTTGAGCTGAATGACAATGGACTGCGCATCAGCCAGAGTGAACTGCCCGGTAATGCGGCCGCTGTTTGTGATCTTCGCCTGCACCGTCGCCACCTCGATGAGTGACTTGTCCAGGGCGATGCCCAGCAACTGCCCAATGTGCGAGCCCGTGTAGTTGCCGAAAGCGGTGGCGCCCGCGTCGTTGAACTGAAAGTCGATCTCCGGCAGGTTCGTGGACGGATCGATGCTCACCGAGGCGTTCGTCAGGTCCTTGCCGGTAACCACTACCGGCTGGTTGGTGATCTTGTCGCCCACCTTCGCATTGGGCGTACCACTGAGGTCTATCCACTCCAGCAAGCCGGTGTTGCCAATAGTCTTCACGGCCAAGTCCTGGTTTTGGATGCCCGGCAGTTCCACCAGCAAATGATCCGTGCCCTGTTGCTGAATCTGTGGCTCCGACACGCCAAAGGCATTCACGCGGCGGGCGACGATGGTTTTGACCGCCGCCATCTCATCCGCGCTGACGCTGCTCTTGCCTGGAGGCGGCGACGCCTTAAGGAGGATGGCGATGCCGCCCTGGAGGTCCAAGCCCTTGTGAGTGGACACCTGGCTATTGAGGCCCAGCACCTGGATGGTGCGTACACCAGGGAGATCGATCCACACGGCAAACGCCACGAGCACCGCGATGATGGCCAGGCTGATGAGGTTTCCGCGATTCAACGACGGCGCTCCCTAGAACTTGGGCCGGTAGGCCAAGAAATGGCCTTCGCACCGCCCCGCAAACGTAACTGGCGGATTATAGATGAGGTTGCGAATGCGGAGAAGCAATCCGCCGCTGGTCGCCCGCCCAACCCCCGGCCCGACCCCGCGAGACATCCTCTCGCGGCGACGCCGCGCTCATGCCGACCAAAATGCCCAGCAGCAACGTGGCCACCGCCAGCAGCAGCACCATCAATACCTGCGAGACGGCCGGCTCACTGACCACGCGCGCCAGTCGAAAGGTCCCCACGAACGACAGCAGCAGCGCCAACCATACCGCGGTGGCGCCACCAATCAGCAGCAGCGCTCCCGGCTCATCGCTCCGCGCACCCATGCCTGCCCTCCATCTACTACACTTGTGAGCAGTGTACGCATGAGCAGTATCGCTGTCAAGGGCGGCGAGCGGGAATCTTGAACACCTTGCGCAAGGCGTATTGCGCCGGGTCATAGGGTTCGCTCATGTCCGGCTCGGGCTCCGGCTCCGGCGCAGGCCGGCCACCCCACACGGTTTCGGGCCGGTGCTGCAGCAGAAACACGCCATCCGGAAAGCTCATGTCGGCCGACACCGCCCACTCCACATCCTGGGGGCGGCCCTCTCGGTCCTCGATCTCCTGCGCCAGGCGCGCGATGTGCCGCACCTCTTCGTGCGATAGCGATGGCAGGACTGCCCGGTCGGCCGCTGCCTCGCGCTCCACCACGCGCCCCTGCGCCTCATCGAACACGGACCACACCTGCTTAGCGCCGATGCGCTCTTCCAGCACCTCTCCGCTGGCCTTGTCCAGCAGCCAATGGTCCGGCGTGGTGAGGCCCGCTACCACGCTCTCCCCAAAACCCCAGTTGGCCTCTACCACCACGCGCCGCCGATCGCCGTTGAGCGGGTTAAGGGTGAAAGCCACGCCCGCGGAGCGCGCGTTCACCAGTTGCAGCACACCCACGGCAATACCCTGCACGCCCAGTGCCATGCCGCGCCGGCGTCGATAGTCCACTGCTCGCGCCGTGTACTGGCTGGCCCAGCACTTTCGGATGTGCTCCAGCACGCTTTGAGCCGAACGGATGCCGAGATAGGTATCGTACTGGCCGGCAAAGCTCGCACCGTCGCCGTCCTCGCTCACTCCGCTGGACCGCACCGCCGTGGAGAGCGCCGGCCCCAGGCCGCAGCGTTCACACAGCTCACGGTATGCGCGGACGAGGCGCTCTTCCATCCAATCCGGGAAGGCCTGCCGCTGAATCAGCTCTCGTGCGTCCTGGGCGATGGCCGCGCACGCCTCGGGATTGGGCATGTCCTGATTGAGGATGCGCTCCAACTCGGCACGACCATCAGGCGGCAGGAACGCATCGAAGGCAGCCACGCTCAAGACGAAGCCATCGGGCACACGCGAACCCTGCGATCGCAGCGCGCCCAGACGGGCCAGCTTGGCGCCAACTTGCGGCAGGTGCTCCAGGCCCACGTCGTCCAGCCACAGCAGGGCTCCGTTGTCCAGGCTTGCCGGGTCGTTCATGCTTAACGCTCCCTTGCCCATGCTCAGAAGGCCGGGAGCGATCTCGTGTTTTGGTGCCCCCGCGCTCTGGCGAGAGAATCACGCCCAGTCTAGTCTGCGCCGCTTCCCCGGCGCTTCAGCCACTCAGCGCGATTGCAGTTGGTGATACCCGTGCCGCTTGCGTGCTTCAGTCAGCCGCACGCCGGCCTGCACGTCATCCTCAATCGCCTTCTCCGACACCTCGATGCCCTGGGTGCGCTCCAGCACATCCTTCTCCCGACTCTGAGGCACTACCACGATGCCATCGGCATCGCCGACCAGAATGTCGCCCGGGCGCACCTGCACGTCGCCCAGAGAAACCGGCGTGTTGGTGGAATCCACCTCCACGCGATCCTTGCCAGTGCGCATGTAATGGCCGCGGCTGAAGATGGGGTAGCCAACCTGTAAGGCCCGCGACACATCGCGGCACACCCCATTGATGACGGTGCCAGCCACGCCACGGCGCTTCGCCACGAGGGTCAGGATGTCACCCCAGACCGTGCAGTCCAGGCGTCCGGCGTTGTCCAGCACGATCACGTCGCCGGGCGTCACGTCGTCGATGTAGTCGCCCACGGTGCCACGCTCCACCACACCAATGGCGCGGTACTTCAGCGTGAAGGCCCGGCCAGCCAGCCGGAAACCGGGGTCCAGCGGCGTCATGCCCAGGGCCTGGCCGGCGATTCCGAGGCTGTCCATGGCATCCGAAATAGCCGCGGTGGGCAGCTTCTTAAAGGCTTCGACGGTTTCGTCGCTCATGCGTGTTCTCCTCCAGCGATCAACTGCTCGTAATTTGCGCCCATGGCCTCCGCCAGGGGCCGGCCGGCGATTACCGCCGCCGTTATCGCGCGCTCGCGCGCGGCAATCTCCTCTGCCGCGAGCACAATCTCCTCCGCTCGCTCCGCCGACAGGAACACCACCCCACTGCCATCGGCCAGCACCAGGTCGCCCGGCTTTACGGTGACGCCGCCAAAGCTCACGGGCTCGTTCCAGGCGGTTTCGATCACTCGGCCGCGGGCCGTGATTGGCACCGCGGCCCGGGCGTAGAGCGGCAAACCCAGCTCGCGGCACTCATCGATGTCCCGACAACCCCCATCCACCAGCACGGCGGCCACACCGTGCTTCATCGCCCCTTGTGACAGAATGCCGCCCCAACCCGACACGTCGTCCCGGCCCCCATTGGCGACCACAATCACGTCGCCTGGCTTCGAGGCGTCCACGGCCGCGGTGCCCAGGTGGCGCGTGGCCGTGCGCCCCGCTGCCCGCTGCAGATCCACGGTGATTGCCGGGCCCGCGATCCGTTGCGGGACCGAGAGCGCCCGCAGGCCGATTACGGCACCTGGCAGCTTCAGCTTGTCCAGCGCATCGGAAACGGCGCAGGTATCGAGGCGAGCAAGTCGGTCACATAGTGCTGCGGTCATTGGCAGCTACCAAGGATGCCACAACCTCGGCAGCGCCCCGCTGGAGGTTACACGCGGACGATGCCCTTTTTGATGGCGTAGATGATGGCCTGCGCACGGTCGTAGATAGACAGCTTGTTGTAGATACTGGTGATGTGGTTGCCGACCGTGCGCTCGCTCAAGCAGAGATCGTTCGCGATCTCTTTGTTGCGGTGGCCTT
>DATKQD010000152.1:0-4260 GCA_035532895.1 Chloroflexota bacterium | reverse complement strand
CGAAGATTTCGAGGCCAAGCTCGCCTGGCTGCGGCAAATCATGGAGTGGCAGCGGGAGATTTCGGCGGGCGAATTCGTGGAGTCGGTCAAGATCGACCTCTTCCAGGACGAGGTGTTCGTATTCACCCCCAAGGGCGAGGTGAAAACGCTGCCCGCGCACGCCACACCTGTGGACTTCGCCTATCGCATCCATACCGACGTGGGCAACCGCTGCATCGGCGCCAAAGTGAACAACAAGCTGGTGTCGCTGGACTACCAGCTCAAGCACGGCGACATCGTAGAGATCCTCACCACCAAGGCTGCGCACGGGCCCAGCCGCGACTGGCTGAACATCGTTCGCACGGCCGGTGCACGGGAGAAGATCCGCCAGTGGTTCAAACGCGAGGAGCGCGAGGAAAACGTGGCCCGCGGCAAGGAAATCCTGGACAAGGAGCTGCGCCGCCTGGCCGGCCAGAGCCTGGGCGCCGTGTCCGACAGGCTGCAGGCTGTCGCTGAGGCCATGCACCATCGCACGCCGGATGACCTGTTCGCCGCCATCGGCTACGGCGCGTCCACCGCCGCCCAGGTGATCACCAAGCTGGGCTTCCGGGAGGAGCCGGAATCGCTGGTGGTCGTGCCGGAGGACGTAGCCACCACCACCACTGACCGCACCACATCTACTTCCACCATCACCGTTCGCGGCGTCGGCGACCTGCTCACCCGGCTGGCCAACTGCTGCAAACCCGTGCCCGGCGACGAGATCATTGGCTTCATCACTCGCGGGCGGGGCATCACCGTGCACCGGCGCGACTGCTTCAGCATCCGCCACGAGGATGAGCCGGAGCGGCTGGTGCGCGTGGAATGGGCTCACAGCAAGAAGACGCTCTTCCCGGTGCGCATCCGTGTGGAGGCGTGGGACCGCGAGGGGTTGCTGCGCGACATGGCTACCGTGATCGCCGAGGAGAAGATTTCCCTGGTGGCGGCCAGCGCCACCGCCCATCCGGACCAAACCGCGACGCTTACGGCCACCATCAACATCCTCGATCTGGATCAGCTCAGCCGGCTCTTCACCAAGCTGGAGAAGATCAAGGATCTGTTCGCGGTGGAGCGCGACAACTCCGCCCTACCCGCCGGCTGAGGCGCCCGTGTTATCGTGCCGCCAGGGTTATGAAGTTCTGTCCTCTGTGCGGCGAGCCCCTCACCACTCGCTTCGTTGAGCACCGCGACCGCTGGGTTTGCTCCAGCTGCGCAACCATTCACTACCGCAACCCCGTGCCTTCGGTCACCTGCCTTATCCCCATGGACGACGGCATCATTCTGGTGAAGCGCAAGTTCGATCCGGGCCGCGGCGGCTGGGCCTTCCCCGGCGGCTTCATCGACGCGGAGGAGACGGCCAGCGAGGCCGCGCTGCGCGAGGTGAAAGAGGAGACCAACCTGGACGTCCAACTGGAGGGCTTGCTGGGCGTGTACTCGTACGTGGACGTGGTGAAGAGCGGGCTGGTGGTGATGTATCAGGCGCGCACCGTAGGCGGTACGCCCCGATCGGGCGACGATGCGGAGGAGGTTGGCTGCTTTGCGCTGGGCGAGCTGCCGCCCCTGGTGTTCGAGAGCCACCGCCGTGCGTTGGCCCGCTGGCTGAGCATCCGCGCAGCCGGCGGCATGCCGCCACCACTGCTCTGATCCGGCCAGCGCGGGCGTCCCCGTGATAAGGCCAGGGCGCGCTCACGCCCAGCCAGCGCACCTCGCAGGCTGGGCTGGTTTGCTGCTCGCCGCGGCACTGCTGCTGGCCGCGTGTGCCGTGGCGCCGCGAACGCCGGCTGTTCCGCCGCTGGCCGCTGGAGGCAGCGTGGCCAGCGCGCCCGGCGCCTCAAATGGCGCCATCACCGCCAACCCAGACGTGCAGCTCTTTGTCGAGCCGGAGGATGGAACGGCGCCCGTGCTGCGCGAGCTCAACAGCGCTGCGCACTCGCTGGACGTAGCCATGTACCTGCTCACGGATAAGCCAGCCATCTCCGCGTTGGAAGCGGCACAGCGGCGGGGTGTGCAGGTGCGCGTGCTGCTGGAGCAGCATCCCTATGGCGACGCCGCCGGGAACAATGCGGTGTTCGCCCAGTTGCAACGGGCTGGCGTGGCCGTACGCTGGGCAGATCCCACGTATAAGCTGACCCACGAAAAGGCAATCGGCATAGACCGCCGCGAGACGCTGATCCTCACCCTCAACCTCACCGCCAGCGCCTTCAGTCGCAATCGGGAATACGGGGTGGTGGACCGCGCCCCGGGCGATGTGGCTGAGATGGAGGGCCTGTTCGAGGCAGACTGGAACCGCACCACCTATCAGCCGCTGCAGCCAGACCTGGTGGTGAGCCCCGTCAATGCGCGTGCGCGACTGCTGCACCTGATCGGCGCCGCGGGGCGCGAACTGGACGTGGAGAGCGAGGAGGTGCAGGACCGTGCCCTGGAGGACGCGCTCGCGGCGGCGGCGCACCGAGGCGTGCACGTGCGCCTGGTGATTTCCCCCGCCAGCAGCGGGCGGGATGCCAACGCGCCCGGCCTCGCCCGCGTCAAGGCCGGCGGTGTGCAGGTGCGCGAGCTGAGCCGGCCGTACATCCACGCCAAGATTTTCCTGGCCGATGGCGCCGTGGCCTTTGTGGGCAGCGAGAACATCTCCACCGCCTCGCTCGATGGCAACCGGGAGCTGGGCGTTTTCGTGAATAGTCCAGCCGCGCTGCAGCGCATGGCTAGCACCTTTCAGCAGGACTGGGACGCGCGGGGATGAGCCCTGCACGCCTCTTTCACGGTGCTGAGCGGTACCGCCAATCGCCGTTACTTCAAAATCTGAAGTGTTATACTGGCCATGAAGCAGTGGTTGAGGAGCAGGAGCCGTGAGCACGACAGACGCAGAGAACAGCTTGACTGAGTCCCAGCCATCACCGCGCGGAAATGCGTCCGTGCAGACGGTGGCGCGAGATGGTTCCGAACTCACGGATTGGCAGCGCTTTTTTTTGGAGCGCCTGGATGTGGTCTTGAACCGCCAGGCAGCCGCCGTGCACGACGAGGCCACCACCGAAGAGCAGCGTAAGCTGCTGAGCAAGACCGTGTACTCCACGTTGCTGGACTGCCAGCAGCAGGGCGTTACGGAACTGGCCTTGAAGCGAATCGCCGGCCAGACAACGGAGAGCTGCTCCGCCAACTGAACGTCCCCGCCACAGCCGCGGGCCTCTGTAGCTCAGGGGATAGAGCGAGGGCGTCCTAAGCCCTGCGTCGGGGGTTCGAATCCCTCCAGGGGCACTTGGTGGGGTGTGAGTGCCTGGATTCAGCCTGAAGGCCCCCGCGAGCGGTCTATACTTACCGCCGCCTTCTCAATTCGCGGATCGTCATCTCCTCCGTCCGAGAAGCGCGGGGCGTAGCGCAGTTTGGTTAGCGCGCTTGGTTCGGGACCAAGAGGTCGGCAGTTCGAATCTGCCCGCCCCGACTAACTCAGTCGCGTCCTTCGAGTTCACCTTGAACCTTTCCTCGCTTGCTATTCGCCCCGAATGGGGGCAGATTGGGGGCGGCCACACTCGGAGCAGTGCCTGGCGATGGGACGTAGGTTAGGCTTGACCCGATCCGTGATCGGCGCCAATGCCAGGCTCGCGCAGCAAGGCGGCGAATTCCTCTGAACCTCGGACATCATCCAGTATTGGCAATCGAGCAGGCCAGTAACTCCCACTGATCCTTCGTGTAGGGCTTGGCGAAGAGACTCAACACATCCGCACGGATCGGATGACAGTGCTCGAACAATGGCTGCCCAATCGGCGGACAGGCCGGTCATCTCAAGGTCGTCTAGCTCTGCCCTGACTTCCTGGACCAGGCCCAACGCTGCCCAGGACGTGGAAGCGTGGGTGGGTGCCGCACCGCTCCGTCAAGGGTCGCGAGCGCTGCGCGCCCGCCTACGGCGGCTCTTGACCTCGCCGCTCTAGAACATTTGCGCTACAGTATGGCCATCGCATTGAATTGGAGGAGAAATTGAGCGAGTGGCCACCGGGGCAGTCGCCTCAGCAACAGCCAATCCGACCGACGACAGCCGAACAAGGGCCAACAGGGAGGAGATGCTGCCTCCCTCCAAGCGTTGGCCGACGCCTTCGGGCCGCTCGCGGACAAATACTTTGAATCCAAGCGCTTCGAACACGGTCGCGATGTTGACTCGACAAGGAGGCCATTCGGACCGACGATATGCGGCATGCTCGGGGGACCTACAGCATCCTAACCGCCCTGCTTGTTGCGCTAGGGATACTTGCTGGT
>DATKQD010000151.1:0-6252 GCA_035532895.1 Chloroflexota bacterium | reverse complement strand
TCACCTACAGCGCCGCGCCGCTTGGTCCAGACAAGAACGCCGCCTGGGCGCAAGTGAACAAGGAGCTGAACACGAATTTGACGATTCCGTTCACGGCCCAGGCTGACTACACCGCCAAGCTGAACACGTTGATGGCCAGCGGCCAGCTGCCGGATATGTTCCTCCTGTCGTTCCTCGGCAGTACTGTGCAGAATGAGCCGCAGCTGCTGGCTTCCCTTTGTGCCGACCTCACCCCCTACCTCAGCGGCGATGCGGTGAAGGCCTTTCCGAATCTGGCAAATCTGCCCCAGTACACCTGGAAGAACGGGGTGTATGACAACAAGTTGTACATGGTGCCCATCCAGCCTGGCGGCATTTCCGGCTTCTCCTGCCTCGCGAACTTCAAGTTGCTGGAGCCGCAAGGGATGACCAGCTTCACCAGCGCGGCTGACTTTCGGCAGAAGGCCAAGGCGTTCACCCAGAAGGGCAAGCGCTGGATGATCGGCAGCGGCGCTTTCGCCTGGTTCCCTTATGTGTTCCGTGTGCCCAATCAATGGCGTAACGATGGTGGAAAACTCACCAAGGACCTTGAGACAGAGGAATACAAGGCAACCATCGCCTACCTGCGGCAGTTGTGGGATGACGGCGTGGTGTACCCGGATTCGGCTTCACAGAACCTGGTGCAAGGGGCGGACAACTGGGACACTGGCAAGTACGCCATCTGGTTCGGCGGCTTCACCAACTACCAGCGTGCCTGGCACAACGCGCTGAACGTCGACCCAAACTTTAAGGGCCACCTGCTCGTGCCGTTTCCGTGGGATGGCAAAGGCAAAGCGGTGCAAAACCTGGGCAATGGGGCGTACGCGTCCATTGCGCTCAAGAAAGCCAGCCCGGCACGCATCAAGGAGGTGCTGGGCGTGCTGAACTATCTCTCAGCCCCGTTCGGTACGCAGGAGGCCCAACTGCTGGAGTACGGCGTCGAGAACGTGGACTTCAAATACGACAGCAAGGGCAATCCGCTGCTCACGGCGCAGGGAAGAAAGGACCTGACGGTGCCATGGCAAAATCTCGGCACCAGTCCGCAGGTGATCTACGACCCCACGAACCCGGAGTTCACCACGGCCACCTATAAGGAGGAATCGGCCATTTTCGCCCTGGGCGTGCCCGATCCGGTGGTCGGACTGTACTCGCCAACCAGCTCTGCCAAAGGCTTCGCGCTGGATCAGAAAGTTCGCGATGGCGTGAATGCCATCATCTACGGGCGCAAACCGCTGAGTTCCTGGACACAAGTGGTGGCGGATTGGCGATCTGGCGGTGGTGACCAGATTCGCACGGAGTTCGAGAAGGCGCTCCAGCAAAAATAGGAGTTCGGCCGGAAACCTGCCGCGGCGGCCGGGGTGGTGCCCCTTGCGAGCGTCGATTGAGCTCGCCAACTGTGGCGACGGAAGATTGGCTGCCGGCCGCCGATGGCTTTCCGGCCAACTTCCAGCGCTGGTTGCGCGGCGTTCGGCGCATGCGCGCACCTCACGTTAACGTAAGCTTGAAGTGATGATGCGCCGCGTGTGGGAGCTGCTGCCCTCGTCCGATTTGTGGCGGCTGGTCAGTGTGCGCGGGCTGCGCAGCCTGGTGCAGGGTTACCTGATGGTGGTCTTCGCCATCTACCTCGGGCAGATTGGTTTCTCCGCTTGGCTCATCGGTATCACGCTGACCATTGGGGGCATCATCAGCGCGGTACTCACGTTGATCACAGGCGTGCTGAGCGACCGGATCGGCCGGCGTCCCTTCCTGCTTATCTTCGCCGGGCTGTATCTGCTGAGTGGTTTGATCCTCGCCTTCAGTACGGCCGCGGCATTGCTGATCGGGGTGAGTGCGCTGGCAGGCATAGGGCGCGGTGGCGGCGCGGGTGGCCAGGCCGGCGCATTTGCTCCGGCCGAGCAGGCCATCATCGCCGAAAAGGCGCCGGCGCGCGATCGCACGCGCGTGTTCGCCATCAACGCCATCGCTGGCACACTGCTGTCCTCTGTTGGGGCACTGCTGGCCGGCATTCCCGAGCTGCTGCGCAGCGCTGATCACTTCTCACTCATCGCGTCGTACCGGCCGCTGTTCCTGGGCGTGGCGCTGGTTGGCGCTGTGAGCTTGGTGATTCTCTGGCCGGTCACTGAACGGGTGAAGGTGGTGTTGACGGTGGAGGTGCAGCGCAGCCGGCGGAAGCGCGACCGGGGCACCATTAAGCGCATCGCCATCGCGGGGGCCTTCAACGGCTTCGGGATGGGCTTTCTGGCGGGCCTCATCCCGTATTGGATGTATGTGCGCTTTGGCGTGTCGCCGGCAGCCATTGGGCCAGTGGTGGGGGCCAGCTCCTTCGCCACCTCGCTCCTGGCGCTTGTGGCGGTGCGGCTGGCCAACCGTTTTGGGGAGGTGCGCGTGATCACTGGATCGCGCGTGGTGGCAGCCGTGCTCAGCCTGGCCCTGCCTTTCTCGCCGGCGTATCCGCTGGCCGCGGCGCTATATGCCCTGCGAACGGTGAGCTCAGCCATGGCCATGCCCGTACGTCAGTCCTACACCATGGGCATTGTGGACGCGGAGTCGCGCGGGAGCGCCGCGGGGGTGAGCGGCGTCGCACGGCGGCTGCCGGCAGCCGCTTCGCCCGCGCTCTCCGGTTATTGGATTGGCATCGATGCGCTGGAGCTGCCCTTCTTTGCCAGCGCGCTCTTCATGGGCATCAACGCCGTGCTGTACTACGCCTGGTTCCACGCCCAGCAACCGCTGGACCTGGATGAGCCGGAGCCACCGAACCTGGCTGCGGACGCGCACCGCCCAGCCTCGTTGCCGCAGGCCAGCGCAGTGAACGCCTGAGGGGTGCGGGCCTCACCCCAACCCTTGGATTATGGGTGAGGAGGGAGAGAATGAAGAGCGGCGATGCCCCTGCGCGGCGCCCTCACCGCGGCCGAAGCCGGGTGCTCAATCAGCCTGGCGGAGCATGACCGGCGAGCCGCCGATGAAGCGCACTGTCTCGCCCCAGGGCGCGTTGTAGACGACGCCCACCGGGTCGAGTGTTACTGTGTAGCCGCCGTTCTGTGCGCTCATGGTGGTCTCATTGCCATGCTTATCGGACACCACAGCCGTGGTGGCGGTGGCGGGAATGGTGACAGTTTGGGGCGTGAGGCTGCGGTTGTAAGCCACTACCGTCTCGAAGCCGGGGCCCTTCATCGTGATGGTCACCACACCCTCCAGGCGGTCCACGTATTTGCCCCCCGCGGATCGATTGTCGGGGCTCTTCACCGCGCTGGTCACGTGCGACATGAACTTCACCGCCGCCTTGATGGTGTTATAGGCCGGATCGCTCGGCGGGAAGTCGCGCATGGTGTAGATGCCGATGTGATCGGCGCCGGCGGCAATAGCGTTAGCGTAGGCCTGGATGAGGAATGACTCCTGGTTGTTCTTGTCCACTTCGAGCCCGCTATCGGTGGTGTTGCCAGGGCCAAGACTGGGGATGAGCGGGATACCCACCTCCATGAGCCACAGCGACTTGTCGTACCCGTGCTGCTGCATGGATTCGTGGTAGCTCTTGATCAGATCGTAGATTTTCTCCGGCTCTTTGTGGATGTTGAGCGAAACCTCGTCCGCCGGCAGAGGCGCGTTGCCGAGCGCGGCTAGCATCTGATGCCAGAAAGTCATTTCATCGCCGTTGGTTTGGCAGCTCGAGTCGGTGATGCCCAGGCTGCCGAGGATGACATCCGCACCGGGGTTGCCGGCCTTGATGCCGGTGTAGGCTGCCTGGGCATAGTGCAGGTAGTCCACTGCGCGATTGGGCGAATTCCAGGCGTAGCCGGGATTGCTGGGATTGCAGATGTCCGGCTCGTTGTACATGATCCAACTGTTTACCTTGCCCTGTTCCGCGCGGGCCAAGGCGGTGGTGTACTGCGTCACCGCGTCATTGGAGCAAGGCACGCGTTTGTCCTGGCCACCGTTGCAGTAGGGCGCGAAGAAGTTGAGCAGCCCCACTTCGCGCAGGCCCGAACCGAGGTGCTGATCTGTGCTGATGGAAGCGAACAGCCCAGGGTTGAAGCTGGGCATGTTGTTCCACAGGAATTGCTCCCGCGTCCACTGCAGGCCCAGGTCCTGCGCCACACCCACGCCTACATCGCTCACCTGGATGCCACCAAAGCGACCATCCGGCGAGGAGTCGAAAGGCGCGGGAGCGGTGGACAATGGGCCAGTGCTCACTGGCAGCGTCAGCACGGGCTCGCTGGGTCCCCCGCCGCCAACCGGGGTGGTGCCGGGAGCGCCGAAGTCACCCTCCCAAGAGAAGCGCTGTGTGTTGAGGCGCTGCTGCAGACCGCGCGGACCATTGATCCAGGTGTGAAAACCATCGGTGAACGCGGTCCAGTTGTCGGCCTTGCGCCACACGAGCAAGCCGCCGCTGCTGTGCTGCAGGCCGTCGCCATTGGTTGGGTTGTGGGTCTCGTTCTCCTGGCAAGCGCCCACCTGTTGAGGAATCAGCTGCTGCAAGGCGGCAAACCCCAGCTCGAAGGTGCAGCTTGGCGCCGCGGCCGCGGAAATGGCGGCGGGCAGGGAGGCGGCCAGCAGCAGTGCCGCCGGAATGAGGCGCCGGAGTCCCCTCAACAGCATCATCCAATCCCCCCAACATCCAACGAGCGAAGTGAGGGCGAGTATACCGGCCCTTCGCTTCTTCGCGCATGCCGTTCGGTACTCTTGGGTCATGATCGACGTTCGCAGCGACACCGTCACCAAGCCCACGGACGAGATGCGCCGGGCCATGTACCAGGCGGAGGTGGGAGATGACGTGTATGCCGAAGATCCCACGGTGAACCGGCTGGAGGAGCTGGCCGCGGACATGCTAGGCAAGGAGGCGGCATTGTTCGTGGCGAGTGGCACCATGGCCAACCTGGTGTCGCTGCTGAGCCATTGCAGCCGCGGCGAGGAAGTGATCCTGGGTGCCGGCTCACATATCTATGTGAACGAGGTGGCGGGCATGTCGGTGGTGGGCGGGCTCTTCCCGCATCCCGTGCCCGATGCGTCCGGCTGTCCCGCGGCGGATGAGGTTGAGGCCGCGGTGCGCACGGCCAACATCCACTATCCCAGGACGGCGTTGCTGTGCCTGGAGAACACGCATAACATCGCTGGCGGCATAGCCACGCCCCCGGAAACGCTTGGGGGGGTGACGCGCGCAGCGCGCCGGCACGGGCTGGCGCTGCACCTGGATGGCGCGCGTTTATTCAACGCCGCCGCGGCGTTAGGAGTGCCGGCGCGCCAGCTGGCCGCGCCCTTCGATAGTGTCTACATCTGCCTCTCAAAGGGGCTGGGGGCGCCGGTTGGCTCACTCACCGCCGGCAGCCGCGCTTTCGTGGACCGGGCGCGCAAGCACCGCAAAATGCTGGGTGGCGGCATGCGGCAGGCAGGCGTTATCGCCGCGGCGGGCATCGTGGCGCTGGAGCACATGATCGACCGCTTGCCGGAGGACCATCGCACGGCGCGGCGGATCGCTGAGGCGCTGGCTAATCTGCCCGGCATTGAGCTGGACCTGGCCACAGTGCAGACGAACATCATCCGCTTCGGCGTGACCAGCCGCCCCGCCGCGCAGCTCAGCCAGGAGCTGCGCGACCGTGGTGTGCTGGTCAACCCCACCGGGCCGGACACTCTGCGCCTGGTGACCCACCATCACGTGGGCACCGCCGAAGCCGACCAGATCATCGCCAGCTGCCGCGAGATCCTCGCCCCTCAGGCGGTGGCAACGTCCGCTGGTGCTGCTGCCGCACCTCACTGATCCCGATCCCCGACCGTGATGGGCATTGATATGATTGGAGGCTCACGGGCCCGTGGTGTAGCGGCCTAACATGCCAGCCTGTCACGCTGGAGATCGGGGGTTCGAATCCCCTCGGGCCCGCCAGATTTTCCAAGCGTCGCGCCATCGCCTTCGTAATCTGCCATGCCCCAACCAACGAAGCCCTCGCTGGTCCATGCTATGTGGCGTTTCTGGTAGTGTTTTTGGCCACCCCGAGTGGGCTCTGCTTTGGGGAGCACCAGACTTGTCCCAGCGACGAAGGGTCTTGACGGAGACGAAAACGGGCTAGGAGGCGGTTCCCGCCTGTTCCAAGGCGGGGTTCCGGAGAGCCTCGATGTCGCTCCGGTCGAGCTCCGACTCGCATTGTTCGCACATGACCTGAACGCGCACACGACCGCCGTCGGCGCGATGCGTGACGAGCCGGGGTGGCACCGGCGAAACGTAGCGGTCTCCCCATTGCCTGAGAG
>DATKQD010000150.1:0-2721 GCA_035532895.1 Chloroflexota bacterium | reverse complement strand
ACTGCTGACGCGAGTAGGGCCGGGCACCCCCATGGGCCACTTGATGCGCCGCTACTGGACCCCCGCACTGCTCTCTGCTGAGCTTCCCAACCCCGACAGCGACCCCGTGCGGGTGCGCCTGCTGGGCGAAGATCTCATCGCCTTTCGGGATACGAATGGCGCGGTGGGCCTGCTCGCCAACGCCTGTCCGCACCGCGGCGCGTCGCTGTTCTTCGGCCGCAACGAGGAGTGTGGCCTGCGCTGCGTGTACCACGGCTGGAAGTTCGACGTAACTGGCGCGTGTGTGGACATGCCGAACGAGCCCGCTGAAAGCAACTTCAGGCACAAGGTCACGGCCACCGCCTACCCCACCCACGAATCCGGCGGCATTGTCTGGGCCTATTTGGGCCCCAAGGAGCACCAACCTCCGTTTCGCGACTTCGGTACCGAATCCCTCCCGCGCGACCAGTGGCGCGCCAGCAAGCAGCTGTCGTACTGCAACTACGCTCAGGCGATGGAGGGCAACCTCGACACGGCACACATCTCCTTTCTGCACCGCAACCTGCGCGACGCAACAACCCAGCCCGACGATGCGGACCGACCCGGTTACCCCTCAGCAGCCATCTCAACCCTCACGCGATCGGTCGACCGCGAGCCCCGCATTGAGCTTGAGAGCACGAGCTATGGCTTCCGTTACGTGGGCATTCGTACCACGCCGAACGGCTACCGACACGTGCGCATGAGCGTGTTTGTCATGCCCATCGCCACCTTTGTATCGGCCATCCCGCTAGGCAGCCAGTGCCTGATGATGGTGCCGATCGACGACGAGCACTGCTGGCGGCTGGGCTTCGCCACGCACCCCAGCACCGGCCTTTCAGCTGCCTCGCAGTTTACCCGGCCGGTCGCCGCTGCCAGCGCCGCCGTGCCTGGCGTCATCGTCCGCACGGCGCTGCCGGAGAACGACTACCTCATCGACCGCCAGGCGCAGCGCAGCGAAAGCTACACCGGCATCCAGGGCATCGGCTCGCAGGACCTGGCCGTCACCGAGAGCATGGGCGCCATCTACAGCCGCGGCCAGGAGCACCTGGGCACCACCGACGCTGCCATCATCCGCATGCGGCAGCAGCTCATCCGCGCCGCCACCGACCTTCAGCGCGGCGTAGAGCCGCCTGGCTTGGATCCTCGCTACCCCTACGACGAGATTCGCTCCGCTGAGAAGATCCTGGCCAGCGACGAGGACTGGCGTCAGCTGGCCACCCGCGACGACGAAAGCTTCGTTCGCGAGCTCCAGGGGCTGGCGCGCTGATTCGGCACACCTCACCACCCACGGTTCACCCGCCGAACGGATCTCTCTCAAGGCGCGGCGGTCAGGTGCACAAAGCCAATCAGCAGCCGGCCGTCATTTAACGCGAACTGACGCGCATAAGCTTGTGCCCGGCACTGGTATCATCGCGGGCACGGCTTCGCTTGGAGGCCGCAGACAAGGCTCAGGAGAGAGATCCGTGGAAAGCGAAGACCAGTTGCTGCACAGAGCTGGCGGGCAAACAGCGCCGCGACTCAGCCGTCGCGGCTTCATCAAAGGGACGGCCATGGCAGCCGGGGTGACACTCGGTGGGGCGCTGCTGGCGGCGTGTGGAAGCACGGCCGCGGCACCCTCCTCGCCCGCGGCCAGCAGCGCGGCACCCAGCAGCGCGGCGGCTTCGAGCCCGGCGGCATCCGTAGCGGCCAGCGCGGCGGCTTCAAGCGCCCCCAGTACGGCTCCAGCGGCGAGCGGCGGCGGCGCGGCCAAGCTGCTGCCTACATATGTACCGGCCAAGGGCCCCCAGCCGGACGTGCCCGGAACAGACGTCATCCCCAATGGGTACGCCAGCTATCCCAAGGCCCCCGTGCAGACTGTGAGCAGCCCCCCCGGCAAGGGCGGCGATGTCACCATCGTGGCGGAAACGTTCGCGCCATTGGCTCCGCTGAGCCAGAACACCCTGTGGCAGCAGCTCAACAAGAACCTGAACGTCAACCTCAAGTTAAAGCTGGCCCCTTTCAACGATTACGCCTTTGGCACGTTCCAAACCACCGTCGCCGGCGGCGACTTGCCGGATATCCTGTTTGCACCCATCGGCGGCGTGATTCCCGAGCTGCCCGCGTTCCTCGATGCGAAGATGCAGGATTTGACGCCGTTTCTCAGCGGCGACAACGTGAAGGAGTATCCCAACCTGGCGGCGCTGCCCACCACGGGTTGGAAGGGCATGGTGTTCAACAACAAGCTGTACGCCCTGCCCTCCGCGAACTCCATCTTCTACTGGGCTCTATGGGGCCATAAGGAGCTCCTGGATGCCGCCAAAGTCACATGGCCCAGCAGCGCGGCCGATTTCAAGACGGTGCTCAGCGCCGTGAATCAACCGCAGAAGAACATCTACGGCATCGGCTTCGAGATCGGCAACCGGTATTCTTACGGCCTTACGCCGGTCGGCGGCTCGCTCTGGCCGGCCATCTACGGCGCACCCAACAACTGGGGTGTGAACAGCGACGGCTCATTCAGCAAGGACTGGGAGACGGAGCAATTCAAGGCTGCCGTGAGCCTGGCGCGGGAGATCTACGCCGCGGGTGACTTTGACCCCAATACCAGTTACACCACGCCAACGGCCGACCAGGCATTCCAGGCGCGCAAGATGGCCTTCCGCTTCGATGGTGCGATCAACTTCACCAACTACGACTCGGGCACCAACCTGGCCAACGCGCTGCTGC
>DATKQD010000149.1:0-3987 GCA_035532895.1 Chloroflexota bacterium | reverse complement strand
TGTTCGTAACCCACAACCGGCAGCCCCGGGAACGCTTTCGTAGTCGCGGCCAGGCAGACATCCGGGCGCGATCCAAAGAGGTTGGACCAACCGACGACGCCATCCGCCTTGTTGGCAATGCAACCAGCAACGATGTCGTCTCCGTCGAAAAGGGCGAGGATCGCTATGTCCGTATTCGCGAGGAGTGCCGCTGGGAAGATTGGTTCGCAACCCGGAGGCGTCTGGCCCCAAGCCAACTCCCAGCGGCGAAGTTCCTTCTCGGTCAGCAGCCGGAGGCATTTTGGGTCTTGTGTTTGGTTCAGCGAATCGTCGGCTGCCCGAGCTATCCAGTCCGCCGTGAACAAGGAGCGAAAACCCAGCGGTCGGAGATCAAGTGAGCAGAAGCTGTCCTTCACCGCTTCGAGGCTATTGCCGGCAGAAACCATTTCCGCGATGCGGGCATGCTGATGAAGAGCGCTTGAGCCCGCGAGAGTGATGGCGTTCGGATAGAACGGAGGCATCGGTTCGGGATGGACCCACAGCCCAGTTTCAAACTGACCCGGAAGTCCACGGGCACAAGCCATTTCCTGACACCAGGCCGCGTTGTTCCGCACCGCGGATTCAAGAACCGTGGAGTCCATGTGTCCACAGCGCGTATGGTGATGATGTTGCAGGCCATGCGACTCTGGGGTGATCGGCATCAGCGGCACATTTCGGACGGCGAAGAGTGCCCGTGGCATGCGGACGGCGGTCGGCCGTCGGGTTGACCGAGCAGTCTGCCAGCGGTGCTTGCGGCGGGCTCACGAAGCGTGCATCAGCAGCGGGAACTGGCCGCGGGCAGCCAGGTGGCTGTGAAGACGTGAAGGCCGAGCGTTTGGCAGCGGATCTCCAGAGTGGGGCCGCGCCAGGTGGGAATGCTGGCCAGGAACGCTCGCCGGGTGGCGCACCAGCGCAGGCTGGCGTCGAGATAGTCCAGCCACTGGCCTGAGGCTGGGTACACGGCCTTGAAGATGGCTTCTTTGGCCGAGAAGAGCTGGGCCCTCCGGCAGCGAGCCTGAGACTCGTCGCCCGCGGCCGCGATCCAGGCCTGCTCGTCCAAGGTGTACACCAGTCGATCGATGCTGCTCGACAGCTGCGAGATGGCTTCCAGATCGATGCCTATCCCCGCGGTGCACGAGCACGGCGCCACGGCGGCGATGGCTATGTCCCCGGTGTGGGTAATGGCACCTACGAGGTTCGCCGGCCACAGCGGCTCGCCTTTGGCGCCACGCCCAATGGGACGGGCGATGTAGCCGCCATCCAGCAATGCATCGTGCGCGGCGGCTCGCCCGAGGTGGAACTGCAGCTGGCGGCGCGGCACGGCGCGCTCGCTGAGCAGGGTGTGCTCTTCGCCCAGCAACTCGGACCTTCGGCCGTCGCCAGCCCAGCGCACCCCCAGGCCAACCCACCAGGGAAGCACGGCGCGGACGCTCGCTGCGAGCCGCGGCTCTTCTACGCGGAAGCCACCAGTTCTGGAGTGTGCTCATCCGCCGCGGTGGTGGTGGCGGCGGTCGCAGGCAGGCGGATGGTGAACGTAGTGCCCACGCCCCGCCTGCTCCGCGCTTCGATGGTGCCGCGGTGGGCGCTCACCAGCGCCTGGACGATGGCGAGACCCAGGCCCGATCCCGAGCGGTCTCGCTCTGCCGGCTGTCCGGCGCGAAAGAGGCGGTCGAAGATGTGGGGCAACTCGTCGGGGGCGATACCCTCGCCCGTGTCCGCGACGGTCAATACCAGCCAGCTACCTTCCAGATGACTCTCCAGATGCACGCTGCCGCCAGCGGGCGTGTGGCGCAGCGCGTTGGAAACGAGGTTGCTCAGCACCTGGCTGAGGCGCTCCTCGTCACCCTGAATCTCGCCCAGCTCGCCCTGGGCCTGCCAGGTGAGCGCGACATTGGCCTGCTGCGCCTGTACCGCATAGCTGTTCACCGTTGCCTGCAGCAGCTCTACCGGGTCCAGCGGCGCGACCAGCAGCGTTAGCCCACCGATGTCGGCCAGGCTGAGCGTCCGCAGGTCATCCACCGCGCGCCCCAGCCGCCGGGCCTGGCGCAGCACCGCGTTCAACCGGTCCGTGGTAGGAGCCAGCTCACCGTCGCGCAGCGCTTCAACGTAGCCGGTGATGATCGTCAGCGGGTTGCGCAGCTCGTGGGCGATGTCTGCCGTCATCTGCCGGCGGGCCTGCTGCGAGCGCGCCAAATCCTCACTCATCTGGTTGAAGCCCTGGGCCAGAGTGGCCAGCTCGTCGGACCCGTTCACGGGCACGCTGACGCGCTCCTCGTGGCGCAAGCGCTGCACGGCCGAAGTGAGCAGCCGCAACGGGCGCGAAATGCCGCGCGCCAGCACCAGCCCCACCAGGCTGGCGAGCAGCACTCCAGCGCCGGCCGCCAACGCCAGCGCCACGTGGGTACGCCGCACGTACTCCTGTTGCTCGGCCGACCACGGCAGAGGCCCGCCCGGCAGCAGGGCAGTGCCAATGAACGTGCCCGTTTCCTTGATGGGTACGCCGCCGGCGATCTCACTCGGCGTGGCCTTCTGGCCAACCTGATAATGGCCCCCAGGCAGCACGATGGTGCCCTGCGCATCGGCCAGCGCGAACACGACAACGGCGCCGGCCGGACCTGGGTTTCCGGCAGATCCATCTGGCGGTGACCCGCTGGGCGCCGGCGCCAGCTGAGGCACCGATGATGGATTGACATTCAGCACCTGGGCGACCTGGCGCGCGTGCTGCTGCCGAAAGAAAGCATTGATGTCGCTCAGTGAACCGTGCTGCTGATAGTAGGCTTTGATCTGCGCCACGAAACGGCTGCTCGTTTGAGCCACGACGAGATCGTTGAACACATTGCCAGCGATGATCTGGTAGATGATCGCCGCGGAGCCGAGGCCCAGCAGCGTGACGCCGATGAGCGCGGCAGTGAGTTTGCCCGCGAGGTTGAGTTTCAGCTGCGCATGCTCCTTGCCAAGGAGAAGGTCGGCTCCGGGTTACGGGCCCTGCTTGGTGAGGATGATACCGCCAGTTTGGCAACCGGCGCGCGTGAGGCCCCCCGAGGCTGGCATTGTGGCGCGACGACCGCCGGTGACCGCGACCTTGGGCGTACCCGGTTGTGAGAAGTGCTAAAGCATGAGAACATCAGCTTCTTGACTGTCGGCTTGTTGACTGACAAGGCACTTGACGAAGGAGACAACAATCGCATGGCGAACACCTATCGCGCAGACCAGGTCGGCAGCTTTTTGCGTCCGCGGGCGGTGCTCGATGCTCACGTGGCTCATGCGGCTGGCACGCTGGAGCTGGCCAAGATGCGGGCCATCGAGGATGAGGCCATCCGCGAGCTGCTGGCAATGGAGCGGGAAACGGGCATCAGCGTGCTGAGTGACGGCGAGCTCCGCCGCGGCAGCTGGGCCGGCGACTTTCAGGATGCGGTGGATGGCTACGTGGAGGGCACGCCCGCTGTTTCGGTGGCTATGCAGGGTGGTCCGGCGGTGATCCCCATTCCCGGCATGGCCGCGGGAGGCATGCGGAGGCGGGTAATCGGTGAGAAACTGCGCCAGCGGCAGCGCCTTACGGGGCACGAGTCTGCCTTCGTGAAAGCGAACGCCGCGGGCCGGCCCTACAAGGTGACGATGCCGGCCGCTACGTACGTAGTGGCGCGCGCCTATAACCCCGAGATTACCAGCCGCGCCTATGCCACTCGCGCCGAAGTGCTGCACGATGCCGCGCAGATCATTCGCGGCGAAATTCAGGCGCTGTTGGACGAAGGCTGCCCCTACATCCAGCTCGACAATCCTCATTACCCGGACTACGTGGTGGACAGCCGGCGCGACGCCTGGCACAGCGTAGGCGTGGATCCGGACCAGGCTTTGGCGGAGGACATTGCCGCGGACAACGCCTGCCTGGAGGGACTGAACCGGGGCGGGGCCGTGCTGGCCATGCACCTCTGCCGGGGCAACGGTGGGCGCGGGCCAGATGCGCCGGCT
>DATKQD010000148.1:0-2057 GCA_035532895.1 Chloroflexota bacterium | reverse complement strand
CCATCCACCAGCGCGGTGACCTTGGGCTTAGCCACGTTCAGCCATGTGCCAATTTCGGACATGCGCAGCTGGCCTTCGGGGGCGTGGCACAGCGCCGCCAGCACGTTGAGCCGCGGGCGCGATAGGCCAAACGTGCTCAGGTACTCGTCGATGGTGAGGTTCAGGGTTGAACATGAGCGGATGAGCGTGATTGTCGCTTCCTGCGCCAGCGGATCGGTGCCTGGGTACTGGTGCTTATCGCAATTGGCGATGCGCTGGGCTGTGCCGTCGTGCCCCAGCGCTGCCAGGGGGACAGCCACGCAAACGTCTGCCGTGGCCTCCCCCTGCAACTCAGCGGCTGCCAAGCGGCCGTGTCGCACCAGCCGAGGAGCGCCGCTCAGGCAACCGCGGCCAGCTCCTTCAACCCGTACAGCGCGAGGGCGTTGTCACGCAGGATCTTGCGCCGCTGCACTGGAGTGAGGTCTGCCATCTGCTCCTCCACAATGCGCCGCGAGTCAGGGAAGGTGCTGTCCGGATGGGGGTAGTCGGACGCCCAGAGGATGTGGTCCTCGTTGCAGAACTTGAGCTGCGCCAGGCCTACGGGATCGTCCTGGAAGGTCACCCAGAAGTTGCGTTTCCAGATTTCGCTGGGTGGCATGGTGAGATGAATGCCGCCGCGCGATGACCAGTAGTCGCGGTTGTCCAGCAGCCGCTGGTAGCGGTAATCCATTTCGTGCACCAGCCACGGCAGCCAGCCCAGGCCAACCTCGGCCAGCATGAGCTTTACGCTGGCGTGGCGGTCCAGCACGCCCTCGGCCAGCAGTCCGTGGAAGGTGTCGAGAAAGGCAGTGATGAAGCCCTTGCTGGGGCCAAACACGTTGGCTGCGCGCTCCTCTCGCAGGCGCCCGGGGCCGCCCAGAGCGAAGCCCCCGCCCACGTGGAACGAGACGATCATGCCGGTTTCTTCCACGGCCTCCCAGAACGGCTCCCACTCGTCCTGGTAGATCTTGCCCTGTGCCCGCCCGATGAGGAAGTTCACCTGCTTCACCACACCCGTCGCTGCCAGCCGGCGCATCTCGCGGATTGACGCTGGCACATCTTCGCCTGGCAGCGCCGCCATGCCGTGCAGCCGCCGCGGATTGTTGGCGCAGAACTCGATCAGCCAGTCGTTGTAGGCCTGGTAGATCGCCTCACGCAGCGCCGGATCGTCGCAGCTGAAGGCGGATATGGGGCCGAACATGAAGCTGGCCTCGATACCGTCGCGCGTCATGTCGGCCAGGCGCAGCTCGGCGATAGTGGGTCGCAATACGCCCGGTTCATATACTCCGCCCTTCTCCAGCGCGGTTTTGTAGTAGCGTTGGCTGGGCGGACCTTTGGGCTTGCCGCCGGCCCAGCCACCCCAGGTTTTGTCCTCGCACGTCCAGGCGTAGCCGGTTTCAGTTTCCACCACCCGCGGGCCGCGGTCCCGCAGGGCAGCCGGCAGCCGCGTAGTCCATAGATCGCCCGGCAGGTACTGCATGTCTATGTGGTCGTCCACCGAAATCATCTGGTAGTCCATCTGACCGCTCCTCGCACCTATTCCTTGAAAGCTCACTCAGCCTGGCCGCATACTTACCGCCGGAATAGTATCGTACTGAATCATCACGCGGCTCGGCCGCCCGATTTAAGGAGGGGATCATGGAAGGCATCGTGAGTCGACGCCGGTTTGTTCGGCTGGCCACGGCGGGCGCGATCGGTACCGCGGCGCTGCCCCTGCTGCTTAGCGCCTGCGGAGGTTCGGCGCAGAGCAGCGCATCGAACGCGGGGTCGCCCGGGGAGAGCGCGGCCCCAGCCGCCGCCGCGGCGAATGGCCAGGCTTCGGCCTCGGGAACGACGGGTGGCGGCAAGCTGCGGCTGCCCACGCACGTGCCTTTCCAGGGGCCCAAGCCCGACTATGCTGCCGGCGCCAATGGCGTGGTGCCGCCGGGCTACCTCAAGTACCCCTCGCCTCTAGTGAAGTCGGTGCCCACGCCGCCGGGCTCCGGCGGGACCGTCAGCGGGATGACCTTCACTTACAGCGCCGCGCCGCTTGGTCCAGA
>DATKQD010000147.1:0-4750 GCA_035532895.1 Chloroflexota bacterium | reverse complement strand
CTCATGGTCGCTGTGGTTGGCTTGGGCGGCGTGTTGTCGCTGTGGCGCCTGGAGCAATTAGCCTCGCGATACTTCCCATCCGGCAGCCAGCTGAACGAAACCTCGGTGGAAGTCAATGTTGCTCGGCAAAAGCCAGCGCTGTTGCCCTTGCTGCTGGCGCTGCCCGTCGCCTGGGCGTGGGGCTGGTTATGCTTCTCCGTCGCCAACTACGGCACGGTCATCGCCCAGAATCAATTCTCTGAAGGAATTGCCTGGACGCTGACATTCCTGTCCTTCGCCGTCCTGATGGCGGCGACCAGCCGGAACGCAACAGGGCTCACTTTGCTTTCAGGCCTTTTTCTGGCGCTGGCAGTCCTTATGCGTACCACGGTGCTACCGCTCGCGGCGCTCGGCCTAGCCCTGATCTGGACCTGCTCGCGGGCTCAGCGGACAATGCGCATTCTGCCACTAGCCCGCTACTTGGCCCCAATGCTTCTGGCGCTTATGGCCGTTTGGGCCCACGCCGGCTTTCCCCTTTCGCCGCCTGCTGGAGTACTCACCTACTGGCAAGACAACACCGGACTCGGCAAGAGCCTCGTGCCTGGCTTCGCAGAAGCCTTGATCCTCACTCTGGTAGCGTTCGCAACACTCGCCGCACTGGTCAGCGCTCCCCCTGGTGTGCGGCGGCGGTCAATCGTCCTGCCACTGGTGGTGCTGGGAGAATTTCTTCCCGAGCTTCCTCAGCTAGCCGCGCCCTATTACCCGCGGCAGCTGATGATGTTTTATTACGTTTTGGCGATCATTCCAATCTTCCTGATGGTAAGTGACGGCTATAACTCTGGCGGGAAGACCGCTGGCAGCCAAGGTCGCGATTGTTACGCTCGCCGACAGTCCGATCTGCTTCGACCGCCAGATGACGCCGATGTTGGTTGAGGCCGCGGGGTTCTTTCAGGCCCTGGGCTTCGAGCTCGAGCTTTCCACCGACCACGCCTCGGGCCAGTTCCGCAAGGGCGACGGCCCATACATTTTCGTCGCTGAGGTGCCGCCGGCCAGGAGACGCGGCTGCAGATCTTGCTAAAGCTCACCGAGGCCGACGCGCTGGGCCTTAACACCAGCGGCTAGCCGCCATCCTGGCGCGGGCGCGGTTCATCGATGTCTCGTGGTGGAGCAAAGCAGCCTGGGCGCGACGCAGTACGTGATCCTCGGCGCTGGACTGGATACGTTTGCACAGCGCCGGCCAGACATCGCCTCACGCCTGCGGCTGTACGAAGTCGATCAGCCGGGTCCACAGGCCTGGAAAAGGCCAGCGGCTGCTCGCGCTGGGCTACGGCATTCCGGATTGGCTGCGCTTCGTGCCCGTGAACTTCGAGGCAGGCGCTTCCCGGTGGGCCGCGCTCACGACCGCCGGGTTCGATGCCGGCAGGCCCGACATTCTCGCCTCGACAGGCGTCTCCACGTACGTGAGCCGCGATGCCACCCTCCGCCAGATTGCGCAGCTGGCACCGGGCTCGATGTTGGCCATGATCTTCCTCCTCAAGCCGGAGCTGCTGGATGCTGCCGACCGCGCCGGCTACGCGGCGACACAGCAGGGCGCAAGGACTTCCGGCACGCCGTTCATCAGCCACTACGCGCCGGATGAAATGCTGGCGCTGGCGCTCGAAGCAGGGCTTCCGTGAGGCGCGCCACGTGCGGGGCACTTCATTCACCGCAAGCTACTTTGCCGGACGCACGGATGGCTTGGGTCCTTCCAGCGGCGAGGATTTCCTGCTCGCCACTACCTGAGCCGCCTCAAACATCATCTCGCAGCTCCTGCCCTGCTCACGGTTGCGTTGGCGCACCCGCGAATGGTGCAAAATGGCAGCGGCGAGATGACGTTGCAGAGGAGCGCGTAAGCGAATGAGTGACGCTGCGACCATGGTGCTGGTAGGAGACATCAACCTGAAACGGGACCTGCAGTTCGACGAGCGGGCGCTGGATCTGGTGGATGGCGAACTGCGGCGGGCCGACGTGCGCCTGGGCAACCTGGAGGGCATGTTCTACGACCCTGCCATCGAGCTGGACTATAAGCCCGGCTGGTTCCACAACGAGCCGGAGATGGCGGAGATGCTGCGCGGCCGCTTCGATGCCGTGGGCTGCGCCAACAACGTGCACGCCTATGAAGGCATCGCCGTCTCGTGCCAGCACCTGGACCGTGTGGGCGTGCTGCACACGGGAGCGGGCCGCAACCATGACGAGGCCCATGCACCGGCGATCTTCGAACGCCAGGGCACCCGGTTCGGTCTGCTGGCCTACACCTCGCTCGATGGCGTTGAGGTTGCCACAGCGTCCAGGCCGGGGCCGGCGCGCATTAAGGGCTACACCAGCTACGAGCCGCCGCGCTCCACCCGGCCCGGTATGCCGCCGATAGTGCACTCGTGGCCGGATGCCGCCGAGCTGGCCACGGCCGTGGAGGATATCCAGCGTCTGCGCCCGCAAGTAGATGTGCTGGTGACCTACTTCCACTGGGGCCTCACCGGCTGGCAGGAAACGTGCGAGTATCAGCGAACCATTGCCCAGGCCGCGGTGGACGCCGGGGCTGACATCGTGGTGGGTTCGCACCCCCACACGCACCAGGGCATCGAGCGCTACAAGGGCGCGGCCATCTTCTACAGCCTTGGCAATTTCTGCTTCGGTTGGAAACTCCACCGGCAGGCGACGTACGAGGGTTCGATTGTTCGCGTAAAGGTGGAGAACAAGCGCGCGACGGCCTTTTCGGTCGTCCCGGTGAAGCGCAACGAGCACGACCGCATCGAACTGTTGAACCCCTCCGAGGGTGACGGCCAGGCCATCGCCACTACCCTTACTCGCCTTTCGGCCCGTTTCGGCACCACGCTGGCCGTGGCAGGCGACGAGATCGCCGTCGCCTGATCCACGTTCCAGGTCGCGCTGCTGGCCCTCCGGGCAAATAGACCGCCGGCACCGCCAGCCACTTGCCGATGATCGCCGACCTCCGGGCGCCTACTGAATCGCGCGCACGTCGCCGCTTGACCGCGCCCTGGCCGGCCGACGAACTCAGGAGGTGGAAGCGAGATGCGAAGGAGCGCTCCACCCTCGGGCCTGGCTTCGACTAGAAGTTCGGCCGGACAGCCATTGGCGGCCCTCAGCCGATCCCCTGTCGCTACAGTTGGCGAGCTCAATCGACCCTCTGGAGGACCCCCACCCCGGCCGCCGCGGCAGGTTTCCGGCCGCATTTCTGGGGCGCATCATCAGTGGACCTGAGGGGGCTCGAACCCCTGACCTCGGCGATGCGAACGCCGCGCTCTCCCAGGCTGAGCTACAGGCCCAAGCTCGCGGAGTATACCAAGGCTGCGCTTACCGAGCGCCTACACCGTAGGAGCGAACCGCTGCTCGGCCAGCTCCGACTGTACGATGCCACAAAACTCGGCCAGCGCATCAGCGGCCGCCGAACTCGTCTCCTCGCCACTGAAGGGGAACAGCTCAACCACGGCGGCGGCGCGGTCGCTCGGGGTGACGTGCAGCAGGCCGACGATCAGCGGGCTTGCGCCGGCGCTGGTGTCGCACCAGCGCACGAACGAGCCGTGGATTGCGCCTTCCCACGAGCGCGGGACCAGATCATAGGCCGGATAGGCCAAAACCAGCCGCTGCAGGAGCGCCTCGGTCTGCCGCTGCGACACTGGGCCGGCCAGGCGGAGGAGTGCCATTGGCCCCGATTGTACGAGGCAACGGGCTCACCGCCAGGCCCTGGAGCTGGCGAGCCTGGTCGGCGAGCAGCCGGGTCACCGTGTCGATGTGCCGGTCCGCGGCCTGGATGAGCAGTTGCAGCGCGGCGATGGGATCGCCCGGCAGGGCTGGATCCAGCTCAGGCGAGCCCTCAAGCGGGAAGGGCTGCATCAGCTCGCGATGCAACGCCTCCATCTGCTGGCAGCGCGCCGTGAGCTCGCTGCGCAGCAGGCAGGCCAGCTCGTTGCCACTCAGCAGTTGGGGCGGCCCGA
Source organism: Chloroflexota bacterium (assembly GCA_035532895.1). Taxonomy (GTDB): domain Bacteria; phylum Chloroflexota; class JAJPGV01; order JAJPGV01; family JAJPGV01; genus DATKQD01. The sequence goes on along the minus strand of DATKQD010000147.1, from coordinate 779 downwards.
AGGCGGCCGACAACTCAGCCCCGCAGGTCGACGCTGTGATCGGCCGTGGGGGTATGTGAAGACTGGCTGAGCAGTGGCGATTGGGCGGGCGGCACCGCCTGCGCGGGTGACACGCCCAGATCGCGCCCGCTCTTGGCCAGCTCGCGGACGAGGCCATTCAATGTGGCCATGCTCAGATTCGGCGCCGCCGGGGGCGCCATGGTGAGGTCTCCGATTGCCATAGCTGATTTTCGGCAAGAGGGCGCCGCGCATTTAGCGGCACGGCGCGCCTCGCCTAATGATCCGCGGACCGAGGTCGTTCTGCCGTTCACGGCCCCGCGGGAGCTGGAGTACAGCCCGCGGAGGCGGGCTCCAGCCACATTTGGCCGGCCTGCAGCTCCACGAAGCGCTTGGCCAGTGGCAGGCCCAGGCCCGTGCCTTCTTTCTTTACCGCCTCCGCCGTCCCCACCTGCACGAACTCCTGGAACACCTTGCCCTGGTCCCTCCGGTGCGATGCTCAGGCGGTGGCAGCCTTCCCAAGTGCCAGCGCGAGAGTGAGCTGGCCAGATACGCGGCCGCCTACCTGCCGCCAGACACACCGCTCACCGCTTGAACGCCCTCGAGGACGCCCAACTCGAGCAGCCGGCGGGCAGCGCCCCGGTCGAACGGGCGCCGCCCAATGTCCACGCTCCAAAGCATTCAGCTTGCTTCCGCGTTGCGTAGCGCAATGATCCGGAATTACTGTCGAAATCTCAAATAGAAAGCCACGAACACCAAGACAATTCCCACGTTCGCCAGCA
>DATKQD010000146.1:0-4054 GCA_035532895.1 Chloroflexota bacterium | reverse complement strand
ATCCCAGGCGATGGCCGCGACCACAAGACCCAGCAGCCACAACGCCCACCCACGGCTGCGCGGCGGAATCAGCCACAACGCCACCCAGCCCAGCACAAAGGTCTCACGCGCCACATGCCCGCTGGGGAAGCTGAACTGCAGAAAGTGCGGACCCACAGCCACATGAAGGAATGTTCGGCTCTGCAGCACCCCTTGGGGCGATGGCCTGCGCAGCCGATCCTTCAGGATCACCTCGATCAGCACGGTGGCAAACACGCCGGCCAGAGCCAGCGCCTGCTCCTTGTATCCGGCCAGCCACAAACCGACGCCGAGAAGCAGGGTCGCGGCCAGGATCACCTGGCCAGAGAAGACCAAACCTACGCCAGAACTCACCAGCGTGAGCCAGTAGGCGGCCGGCCCCTGCAGCCACACGCTGCTGGCACGGTTCCAGGCGTCCACCACCGGCACGAAGTCCAGCACCGTGGCCACGATGAAAGCCGCCGCGGTGGCGGCGGCCACTCCCAGCCAGCGGCGCGAGGTCGACTCGGTGCCGTTCACCTGTGGAATGGTGCCACAGCCGCCCGCCGCGCTCACACCCGCGCTTGGTTGACGGGCATCCGGGGGCTGGCGTATGCTGCACTGGTCATGGTACGCGGGCTGGGGCAGTACGTGAGCGGTGCGGCCGCTGGGAGGCGAGTCCTCTAACCGCGCAAGCAGGCGACCGCACCGTATGAGCAGAGGAGGGTCCTCTGCTTTTTTGTTTGCGCTCCAGGACCTGAGAGCGGTGATTTTTGCAGGAGGGTGAACAAATGAGCAGCAGCGCCGCAACGGCGAGCGTGTTTTCCGTACTCGAAGAGCGCGGCTTCGTCTACCAGGCATCTGATGCCGCCGGGTTGCGAGCGGCGCTGGCGGAGCCGCGCACGCTGTACTGGGGCATCGATCCCACAGCGCCCAGTCTTCACGTAGGCAACCTTCTGGGCGTCATGGCGGTGACTCACTTTCAGCGCGCCGGTCATCGCGTCATTGGCCTGGTGGGTGGCGGGACCGCCTTGATTGGCGACCCGAGTGGCAAAACGAGCGTGCGGGCCGTGCTGACGCCGGAGGAGATCGCCACGAATCTCGAGGGGTTGCGCCGGCAGCTGGAGGTCCAGCTCGACTTCTCGTCCGGCCGTGCTCTGCTGCTGAACAATGCGGACTGGCTGACCAAGCTCAACTACATCGAATTTCTGCGCGACATTGGCCGCCACTTCAGCGTGAACGCCATGCTCTCGGCGGAGGTATACAAAACCCGGCTGGAGGCTGGGCTCAACTTTATTGAGTTGAATTACATGCTGCTCCAGGCCTATGACTTCCTGCATCTATTCCGCGAGTTGCACTGTGAGCTTCAGGTAGGTGGCAGTGACCAATGGAGCAACTGCCTGGCTGGCAATGACCTCATCCGCCGCACAGAGCACGCCGACACCTACACCCTGGTGTGGCCGTTGCTCTCCACCAGTTCTGGCGCCAAGATGGGCAAGACGGAGCGTGGCACGGTGTGGCTGGACGCGAACCGCACCTCTCCCTATGACTTTTATCAGTACTGGATCAACACTGAGGATGCGGACGTGGAGCGGTTCCTGGCGCTGTTCACCTTCCTGCCCATGGAGCGGGTGCGCGAACTGGGCAACCTGCGCGAGGCCCAGTTGCGCGAGGCCAAGCGGGTGCTGGCCTGGGAGGTGACGGCGCAAGTGCACGGCCAGGAGGCCGCGCGTGAGGCGGAAGAGACGTCCGCCGCGCTCTTTTCGGGCGCGGGTGGCGCGGAGCACGCACCGGCGTTCAGCGTGGCCGCACCAACCCTCGCAGCTGGAGTACCGGCTCATGAGCTCTTCGCCGACGCCTTCGGCAAGTCCCGCCGGGAAGCGCGCGAAGTTATCCGGGGTGGCGGCGCGTACGCCGATGGCCAGGTGGTGCAGCTGGGCCAGTTCATCTCCAGGCCAGCTCTCCTCCGTTGGGGCAAAAAGGACTACCGGCAGATCAGCCCCATCGACTGAGTCGGATCCGCGACGTCCAGGCCGGCCCACGCTTACTGGCGTGGGCCGGCCGCTGGCCTGCATTCGCCCGAGCACCCTCAGGCCAGCCTCACTGGGTGCTAAGGGGCAGGGTTCGGCTAGTAGCGATAGTGGTCGGGCTTGTAGGGGCCATCGACGGGAATGCCCAGGTACGAAGCCTGCTCCGAGGTGAGCTTGGTGAGATGCACGCCGAGATGGTCCAGGTGCAGGCGCGCGACCTGCTCGTCCAGGTGCTTGGGGAGGCGATAGACCTGCTTCTCGTAGGTGCCCTTGTTACCGTGCAGCTCAAGCTGGGCGATGACCTGGTTGGTGAACGAGGCGGACATCACAAAGCTCGGGTGGCCAGTGGCGCAGCCTAAGTTCAGCAGGCGGCCTTCGGCCAGGATCATCACGCTGTGGCCGTCCGGGAATTTCCACTCGTCGTACTGCGGCTTGATGTTGATGCGCTCGATGCCGGGGAATTTCTGCAGTCCCGACATGTCGATCTCGTTATCGAAATGGCCGATATTGCCGACGATGGCCTTGTCCTTCATGCGGCGCATCTGGTCCGCGGTGATGATGCCGAAGTTGCCGGTGGTGGTGATAAAGATGTCCGCGGTGGCGACGACATCCTCCAGCGTCAGCACCTGGTAGCCTTCCATGGAGGCCTGCAGCGCGCAGATGGGGTCGATCTCCGTGATGATGACGCGGCAGCCCTGCCCACGCAGCGCCTGGGCGCAGCCTTTGCCGACGTCGCCATAGCCGCACACGACCGCGACCTTGCCACCCAGCATCACGTCTGTGGCGCGAGCCAGCCCATCGGGCAGGGAGTGGCGACAGCCGTAGATGTTGTCGAATTTGCTCTTCGTGACGGAGTCGTTGACGTTGATGGCGGGGAACATGAGCGTGCCGGCCTCCATCATCTGGTACAGGCGGTGCACGCCCGTGGTGGTCTCCTCACTGACGCCACGGATGGTGGAGGTCAGCCGTGTGTAGCGCTGGGCGTCGCGCGACATGGAGTTGCGGATGACGTCGAGGATGACGCCCCACTCCTCAGAGTCTTTGGCTGGGTCGAATGACGGCACGGCGCCCGCTTTCTCGAATTCCACGCCCCGGTGGGCCAGCAGGGTGGCGTCGCCGCCATCATCCACGATGAGGTCGGGGCCCTTGCCGTCCGGCCACTCGATGGCCTGGTTGGTGCACCACCAGTACTCCTCCAGCGTCTCACCCTTCCAGGCGAATACGGGCGTGCCCTTCGGGTCGTTGGCCGTGCCACCGGTTTCCGGGCGGCCAACGACGACGGCCGCGGCGGCGTGGTCCTGGGTGGAGAAGATGTTGCAGGATACCCAGCGCACATCCGCGCCCATCTCGGTGAGTGTTTCGATGAGCACCGCCGTTTGGATGGTCATGTGCAGGCTGCCCATGATGCGGGCCCCGGCAAAGGGTCTTTTGCCAGCGTACTGCTGGCGCAGGGCCATCAGGCCGGGCATCTCCTGCTCTGCCAGCCGGATCTCGCGCCGGCCAAAGTCCGCCAGCGAGAGGTCAGCCACTTTGTACGGCTCGCGCCCGCTGGATCTGGCCGCCACGTAGGCGTGGGTCTTGGGATCGATAACGGTTGCCATGGTCTATGCTCCTTTTTCTGCTGTTGCGATGAATAAGCTTGGGCCCTTTGCACGCGCATCGGGCGGCAGCGGCAAAATGCGAAGGTCTCGGAAGCCAGCATCCCGGAGGAGCTGGCCGATATGGTCGCTGGCAAAGCCCAGCCACACGTGGCCCATCTGCTGGCGGTACGCTTCGCGATCGTGCGGCAGCATGTCCACCAGTACCAGGTGTCCGCCCGGCTGGAGGGTTCGGGCTACATCCGCCAGGGCCCGACCTGGCTCCGGCACGTAGTGCAGCACCAGCATGAGCGTGGCCGCGTCCAGCGCGGCATCCGGGACGGGCAAGGCTTCGAGCTCGCCCAGACGCAGGTCCACATTGGCCAGGCTCTGCACGCGTTGGCCGGCGGCTTCCAGCATCTCGGATGACGCATCCACGGCGATGACGCG
>DATKQD010000145.1:0-6818 GCA_035532895.1 Chloroflexota bacterium | reverse complement strand
TCCACAAAACTCACCCCTACCCATCCGCTGCGTGCGTTCGGTCTCATCGTCCCGGCAACCGCGGTCCTCCTCCTTGCCGCCTGTGGCGGCAGCGCTGCCCCCAGCTCCTCGGCGGCCGCGGCCAGTGCAGCTGCTTCGTCGCCAGCGGCCGCGGCCAGTGTCTCGGCTGCTCCCAGCAGCGCGGCACCGGCGTCCGTGGCCGCGAGCGCCTCGGCCGCCGCCAGCTCGGCGCCGTCATCCGGCGCGCCTGGGGTGAGCAATCCCGCCTCGCCGGTCACTCTTCATGAGTCCGGCTCAACGCTGGTGCTGCCCTACCTCCAGAAGCTGGCCAGCCCGGTGCACACTGCCCTCTCCAACCTCACGCTGGAGCCATCCGGCGGTGGATCGGGCAAAGGCATAGCGGATGCGATCGGCGGCACGGTGCAAATGGGCGGCTCGGATGCCTATCTCAGCGACGCCCAGGCCACCCAAAACCCAACGCTGCTGAACATCCCCATCGCGATCTCTGCTCAGGCGATCAATTACAACCTGGCGGGCATCAAGGACCTCAAGATCACTGGTGACATTCTGGCCAAGATGTACGAGCACCACATCACCAACTGGAATGACCCGGCCATCGCCGCGGTCAACCCGGGCGTCACTTTGCCAAACCAGGCCATCATTCCGGTGAGGCGCGTCGATGCCTCCGGCGATACCTTCATCTTCACCAGTCTGCTCACGGCAACGAATGCCGAATGGAAGGCCGGGCCCGCGTTTGGCACCAGCGTTACCTGGCCGGCCCTGCCCGGGGAGCTGACTGCCAACGGCAACCCCGCCATGATCCAGGTGTGCAAGGCCAATCCCGGTTGCGTGGCCTACATTGGCGTGTCGGTCGAGCAGGCCGCGCTGAGCGCGGGGCTGGGTGAGGCCCTGCTTCAGAACAAGGCGGGTACGTTTCTCCAGCCCACCCAGGACACCATTACCGCCGCCGTGAGCGCTGGGGCGACCAACACGCCGAACGACCTGCGCCAGTCACTGGTCTACGAGGATGGCGCGCAGTCCTATCCCATCGTGAACTTCGAGTACCTCATGGTCAACTCCAAACAGTCCGATGCGAACACGGCGGCGGCCATAAAGAGCTTCCTCACCTGGTCGATTACGGCTGGCGCCACACCGAGCAACCTGGCCTCGGTCGATTTTGTCTCTCTGCCCACGTCGGTCGTACCCAAGGTTGAGGCGGCCATCGCCAAGATCGGCGCCTGATTGACGGTCAGGCCGGTGGCCGCCGCGAACCCCTTGCCTCTCCCGGCCCCCGGCCGCCGAGCCGGCGCCGCCCTCCGCCTTCGGGCGCTGATGGGCGGCGCCGACCTGTCCCGAGGCGATCGGCTGCTGCGCGCGGCCTGTGGGATGGCCGCGCTGATCCCGCTGCTGGCGCTGGTGTTCTTGGTAGTCCCGCTGGCCATCTCGGCCGTTCCCTCCGTGCTGTTCAGTGGCCCTGCCTTCCTCACGGGCCAGGTGTTTTCCTTTGGCAACCTGTACGCCGGCAGTCCATCCCTGCACCACGGTGTGGCAGCACCGGCCGGCGCTCAGTACGGCGCCCTGCCTATTCTTCTGGGGACCCTCTTCACCTCGCTGGTGGCGCTGCTGCTGGGGGTGCCAGTGGCCGTGGGCGGGGTGGTGCTGCTGGCCGAGCTGCCGCCCTGGTTCCAGCGCACGGCCTCGCTGCTGCTGGAGCTCCTGGCCAGCATCCCCAGCGTGGTCTACGGCCTGTGGGGCATCATCACCTTTGGCCCACTGGTCGCCAAATACGTCTATCCCGGCCTGGCCGCCACGCTGGGCAGGGTGGTGCCGTTCTTCGGGGGCGCCGTGGGCTACGGCCAGGGCTTGCTGACCGCCGGGCTGATCCTGGCGGTGATGATCGTGCCCATCATCGCCACCACCACGCGGGAGCTGGTGCGCATGGTCCCGGTGCACAACGTCGAAGGCGCCTATGCCCTGGGACTCACTCCTTTTGAGTCACTGCGAACCGTCACGCTGCCGTTCATCCGCGGGGGCATCCTGGCCGCCGCGCTGCTGGGCTGGGCTCGCGCGCTGGGCGAAACCATGGCCGTGCTGATGATCAGCGGCAATGCGCTCAACGTCTACCCGGTGAACATCTATGGCCCGGTCTCCACCATGGCCGGAACCATCGCCGTCATGCTGGATTCGGCCTTGACCGATGCCACCGGCCTGGCCTTGCACGCCCTGGCGGAGCTGGCGCTGGTGCTGCTGGTGGTCACCTTTCTCACCAACCTGCTGGGCCGGCTGGTCGTGCGCCGCTTCACCTCTACCGCGCTGCCGATTGGTCGAGGCATCTGATCGTGAACCAGGTGCAGCGGCAGGTCCGCGAAGCGCTGTTCTGGGCTCTCTGCGGCATCGGGCTGCTGCTGCTGTGCCTGCCTGCCCTGGCCATCATCGCGAGCTTGCTCAAGGACAGCTGGCCGGCTCTGTCGCTCAAGCTGCTGACGGCGACCACCAACCAGGGCGGCCTGCGCAATGCCATCACCGGTACGCTGCTGCTGGCCTTGGGCGTGTTGGCGCTGGCCGGGCCGGTGGGCATCGGCTGCGGCATCTACCTGGCGGAGTTCGCCTCGCCGGGCAGCGCGCCCTGGTTGCGGTTCTTCTCGGAGATCCTGGCCGGCATTCCATCCATTGTGGTCGGCTACGTGGGCTACCTGGTGCTGGTTGTGGGCCTGCACTGGGGCTATTCACTGCTGGCCGGCATCCTGGCCCTGTCGGTTATCGTGCTGCCCTACGTGGTCAAGACCACCGAAGTCGCTTTGCGGCAGGTTCCCAGTACACTGCGCGAGGGGGCCGATGCCCTGGGCTTGCCGCGTTCAACCACGCTGCGGCGAGTGCTCCTGCCACCGGCGCTGCCGGCCATCGTCACCGGTTTGGTCATTGCCCTGGCCTTCTCCACCGGCGAGACCGCGCCACTGCTGTACACCGCCGGTTTCACCGACCAGGACCCCACCTTGCAGCTGCTGCACCGGCCAGTCGGCTACCTCACGGCGGTGGTCTTCACCGACATTCAACTGCCTGGCGCCCAGGCGCACCAGCTGGCCTACGCCGCCGCGGCCATCACCTTGCTGCTGCTGATCGCGCTCACCATGGCCGGCCGAGCCATCTCGCGCCGATCGCGCCGGCTCTCCGAGCGCATGAGTGTGTGAGTGTGTGCGGCGCGGCGGGACCCGCGCTTCAGCCACACGTCACCGCGCCCCCGCCACCGCCTGATAGCGGCGCAGCAGCGCTTGCCACCACTCCGCCAGGCGCAGCTGGGTGGCCTCCAGTGGAAAGCCATGGCGGGCCACGTGATCCTGTGGAATGGTGCCCCAGCCAACGTGCTCCACAACCACCCGCGTTTCCGAGCCCACCGGCTCAAAGCGGACCTGGACCTCCGTCTGCTGGTCCGGTCCAAAACCCTCCTGCCGCCACTGGAAGGCCAGGCGTGCCGGTGGGTCCCAGGCGATCACCCGCCCTATCTCGAACACCGTCCCATCCGGCTGGGTCTCGACCAGCCGCCCCTCGGCGCCGGGCTCGAAGGCCAGCCGCCCGGGCCCGCGGGCCGTGAAGCGGAAGAGCCCGTTCGGCTGCCACCAGGCGCCGATCTCGTCGGTGAAAGCCTGAAAGGCTCGCTCGGGCGACGCCTCTACCCGCAGCGCCACAACCACCCGCGAGGGCATCAGCCCGCCTCCAGGTGCGCCTTCAGGGCAGTCAGCTGCTCGGCCCAGGCCCGTTCGGTCGCATCCAGCCACGCCTTCAGCTCGGCCACCGGCTCCGGACGCAGCGCGTACACGCGGATGCGCGCGTCGAAGGGCGGATGGCTCTCCTCCACCAGGCCACCCAGCCGCAAGCGCCGCAAGTGCCGGCTCATGGCCGGCGGAGGCAGGCCCAGCTCAGCGGCCAGCTCGCCAGCCCGCCGGGGCCCCTGCCGCAGGATCTCCACCGCGCGCCGCCGCTCAGGGTCTGCCAGGGCCTCCAGCGTGCGGTCCAGGCGGGTCGCCGCGACGCTCATGCGCGTCTTGGCGGCAGGCGCACGGCCGCCTGGCGCTGCCACACTGTGCCAGCCCGCCGCCGAAGCTCGGCTTGTGCCCTAGAAGTTCGGCCGGAAACCTGCCGCGGCGGCCGGGGTGGGGTTCCTCCAGAGCGCCGATTGAGCTCGCCAACTGTAGCGACAGGGGATCGGCTGAGGGCCGCCAATGGCTTTCCGGCCGAACTTCTAGTCAGGCCCAATTGGGAGCGACGATTTTCCCGCCCAGCGCGCGCTCCGCCTCGTCGCGGGAGACGTCCCGCACCGTTTGCCCAATGCTCCACACGTGCCCCTCGGGGTCCCTGGCGAGATACACGCGGTCGCCGTAGAACTGGTCTTCGGGCGTTCGGATAATCTCCGCGCCGGCGGCGCGCGCCCGCGCGCAGTGCGCGTCCACGTCGCTTTCGAGGTGAACATGAACGTTCGCGGTGTTGGCGCCAGCCACCGAGGCGGAGCTCTTCACCCAATCGGCCCACTCGCCGCCAACCATCACGCGCCCTCGGCCGCCGATGCTCATCTCCGCGTGCAGCGTCGCGGGATCGCCCTCTGGCCCTGCCCCTTCGATGAGCATGCTGATCTCAAAGCCGAACGCTTTCTCCAGCCAGGCCAGCGCCGCCTTCGGATCGCGGTAGAAGACCGCTGCCACAAATGGCTCGTCGAACGCGCTCATTCGCCATCTCCCCAAAGTATTTCTTGTATCTGAGAAATATTAGCAGATTCAGCAATCTGTTCGGCCATCCCGCTGGACATGTGATACGGTTACGTATCGTTTCATACGGTACCGTATCAAACTCAGAAGGAGCTGCCATGGCCGCTTGTGTGCGCTACATCGTCACGAACGTTTCGGATGCGATTGACTTCTACACCGAGTTGCTCGGCTTTCGGCTGGAGATGCACCCGGCCCCACCGTTCGCGGAGGTCTCTCTCGGCGACCTGCACCTGTACCTGACGGAGGCGCAGCGCGGGCCGGGCGGCGGTGCCCCCATGCCCTCGGGCGAGCAGCAGGCGCCTGGTGGTTGGAACCGCATTCATCTGGTAGTCGATGATCTGGATGCGCAGATCTCCAGGTTGAGCGCGGCGGGAGCACGCTTTCGGAACGAAGTCATCCAGGGCGTGGGCGGCAAGCAGATCCTGGTAGCCGACCCCTCGGGCAACCTTGTCGAGCTGTTCCAGCCCAACACACAGGAGTACCGCGCCCCGGGTTCCGGGAGCACCTCGAACGCCCAGCCCTGAGGCGCACCCCGCTGCCCGGCGCGATGTCGATCCCCGCGTCACCCGCTCGCGCCAGCTGATCCTCGACGCGACGCTCGAGGAGCTGGCCGCGGCTGGCTACGGGGCTTTGGCCGTCGAGTCCGTGGCCGCGCGGGCCGGGGTCGCCAAATCGACCATTTACCGGCACTGGCGGGATAAGCTCGCGCTCATTGAGGATGCGCTGGCGACCCTCCATGAGTCCGAGGCGCCCGACATCGCCACCGGGGCGCCGCGCGAACGCCTGGAACGCCTGCTCCTGCACGTCACCCACATCCTCAGCCACTCGCTCTTCTCCGCCTGCCTGCCGGCGATGATCGAGGCGGCCGAGCGTGACGAGCGGTTGCGCCGGTTCCATCACGAATTTCAAGCCGCCGCCCGTCAGCCGCTGGTCGACCTGCTCCGCGAGGGCCGAGCCACGGGCGACTTCCCCGCGCGCATCGACCCCGAGCTGGCCGCGCTGGCCCTGCTTGGCGCGCTCTTCTTTCAGCGGCTCATGACGCCCAGCCCATATCCAGCCGACAAGGTCAGCCAGCTCCTGGATACCGTGCTTGGCCATCCGTGCTGATGAGACAGGGGCGACAGCAGCCACACGGACGCGAAGGCCCTGGGCGTCAACCTCAAGCGCAACGTGCAGCGGGATAGTGGGCCAGTTCTCCAACCGGGGAGCCCCAAAACCGCACGGCTGCTGTGTGGCCGTGGCCGTCGTAGAAGACGTTCACTTCGGCAGGCTGCTTGCTCTTGCTCGCGAGGCAGGCGCCCTCGCCCGCGCCCCGATGCCAGGGCGACACCCTTCGAGCTTGCCCAGCACCCAGGCCCGATCGCACAATAGCCGTGTGGTTACTGGTGAACTGAAGAGTCAGGTCGATCGTGTGTGGGATGCCTTCTGGTCGGGTGGCATCTCCAATCCCATGGAGGTGATGGAGCAGATCACCTACCTGCTGTTCCTTCGCCGCTTGAGCGATGAGCACGACCGCGTCGAAAATCTCAAGCGCCGCTTCCCCGACACCACGGAGAAGTCGCCCTTCCCGGAAGGCGACGACACGCAGGGCCGGCCGTACGCGGACCTGCGCTGGTCGCGCTTCAAGAACCTGTCCGACCCGGCGGAGATGTACGCCGTCGTCGGCGAGCGCGTCTTTCCCTGGCTGCGCACGCTGGGCGGCAATGGCTCGAGCATCAACAACCACATGAAAGACGCGCGCTTCACCATCCCCAATGCCGGCCTGCTGGCGAAGGTGGTGGACCTGCTCGACCAGGTGCCCATGGAGGACCGCGACACCAAGGGCGACATCTACGAGTACATGCTGGGCATGGTCGCCTCGGCGGGCAAGAACGGCCAGTTCCGCACGCCCCGCCACATCATCAAGCTCATGGTGGAGCTGACCGCCCCCACACCGAAGGACGTGATCTGCGACCCGGCCTGCGGCACCTGCGGCTTCCTGGTGGCCTCGGGCGAATATCTGCGGCGAGAGAACCCCGAAATCCTCCACGACGATGCTTCCCGCGAACACTTCCATCACGA